>NZ_CP092282.1:620000-946666 GCF_024972775.1 Dehalobacter sp. DCM
ATGCTACAGAACAACGCGTTTTAGAAGAGCAAATGGAAACAGATCGAAAAACACTCAAAATGATCGTTCTTGCCGTTGCGAATAAAAATGACCTCATTGAAGTCATTCAAGAATTTTTATTATTCACTCAGGAAACGATCCACCAGTTACATGATACGCCCTGCTCATTCGATTCGGTGATGGTGGATATAAAAAGAACAGTCCATACATTTAAAGGATTATTCGGGCAGTTTGAAATATTTCGACTTGTTCGGTGTCTCCACGATGTCGAAGAGGAGTTAAAGATTTATGAAAAGCGGGAGATGCCTGACTGTTCCGGGTTGGGTGTACTCCTACACGGATTTGACCTTGAAGGTATTCTTAAAGATGAATTGAATATTCTTCAGACTGTACTTGGCATCGATTTCATGGGAAGTGAAAAAACTATTGAAATCCCTGAATCCAAATTGATTGAGCTTGAGGATCAAATAAGCGCGCATTTTTCGCCGGCCGAGGCAACCGTTCTGATTAATATGATCAAAGGACTACGGAATCGTATGTTTAGTGAACTTTTAGGGCTATATCCTAACTACGTTAAAGGATTAGCACTAAAGCTGGATAAGCCTATATACCCTCTTGAAATCATGGGCGGAGACTTTCCTGTGGATACGGCAAAATACAGAGCATTTACCAAGACTCTTGTTCACGTCTTCGCCAATTGTATTGATCATGGCATAGAAAGCAGGGAAGAACGCATCGTTAACGGGAAGGATGGCATGGGTAGGATCCTTTGCGAGATCAGCCGTGTTGGTGACAGCAGTATTGTGATAAAAATCGCGGATGATGGTAACGGTATAGATTATGAAAGGATCAGACAAAAAGCAGGTGAGCTCGGAGATAGTGGCGACGAAGTTGACACTGTAGTAGAGAAAGACGTTTATAAACTCATCTTTTTCGATGGTGTTTCAAGTAAAGAAGAAGCTTCAGATATTTCCGGACGGGGTATCGGTATGGCTGTAGTAAAACAGGAACTTGAGAAAATTGGCGGCCGTCTGGAAATTGCCTCAAGACCAGGCAAAGGAACTACATTGACATTTATCTTGCCAATCTAACAACTGAGGCAATCTATTGGAGGAAAAAATATGGCGAAAATTTTAATTGTAGACGACTCCGCGATTTTGAGAAGAAAGCTAGCCGCTATCATCCGCAATTGTGGGCATGAAGTCATCGGCGAAGCCAGTAATGGTCTTCAAGCCATGGTAGAATATGAAAATTCCCGCCCAGATCTCGTGACGATGGATATCAATATGCCCCTGACTGACGGGATAGAGGCACTGAGTATGATTCTTCGCAGACACCCTGAGGCTAAGATCATTATGATTAGCGACGTTAACCAAAAAAGTATGGTCTTTGAAGCCATTAAACTAGGAGCAAAGAATTATATCATTAAACCTTTTGAAGAAGAGAAAATCATTACCATTGTCAACAATGTCTTACGGAATAAGTAACAACAATAAATCAACAACAATAAATAAGAAATTGACGGAAAGAAATACCGAAAAAATATCGACTTATGACGGCTCAAGGATTATGCACTATATAAAAAAACTTGAAATAAAGCAGAGCACCATGATGAATGATGCTCTGCTTTGTATCGGTGTGTCTAATTTAGTTTTGACAGTTTACACTAGCCCGATTTTCAAAAGAGAGATAGCGCCATTGGTTAATGGCATACGTATGCCCCAGACCTTGGAGCTGAGCACGGGAAATCCCTAATTCCTGGCAAATGTCGGCAACAGTACGGCCGAGTTCGCCTGTCTGCTGCTCAAGCCAGGCTTTTTGTTCATCACCGGAAAGTTTTTTAAACTCATCAACAATCATTATCCACACCCCTTTCTTGATGTTATTGTTACATGATTAAGGTACGAAGAGAACTGTTCTGGAACCCAGTTCTTTCATCTTGAGGGCAAGGTCTTCCACTTTGCCGTATTCCATGACATGGGCGCAGCAATGCAAGACACAGGTCGGCGTTTTGCCTGCCTGAACCCTGTCTTCACAAAGATCGCAAAGCTTAGTTGGTACGGGCAGCCATTTGTATTCCCAGGTGTCCTCATCAATCTGCCAGGGCTTGTCGTCGATGAGTTTAATCCCATACTTCCCGTCGGGAAGATTTAGCCTTAATTTACAGGCGACTTCACAGCTGTGGCACCCGGTACAGTATTTATAGTCGATCAACAATCCATAGTCGGACATCATTCAAACCTCCTTAAATCGGGTACGAATACGATGTAGCCTCTAAACTTATCCATAATTTAGCGGTTACATGGTATTATGCCTTATAGATCTTGCACATCAGACATTTATATGGCGCACCGAAGCCCAGGATACCAACCGTCTTATACGGTGTCAGGTTATTGACATTCACCTCATAAACACCGAACAGTTCGGGCGCACTGGCATCACGTTCCGGATACCACCAGCCATGCTGAGCGGCTAAAGAGCCTTCTTTTTGACCGGGTTGCACGGAAGCTTTCATCTTGCATTTGCCGTAGGAGTTTTCCAGCCAGACCCAATCTCCGTCAATAATGCCGTATTTCTTGGCGTCTTTGGGATTGATCTCCACCAGCGGATCAGGCTCAACTTCCCGCCATTTCGGAACCTGGCGTCCTTCAGAATGAAAATAGGACCAGGTTCTTTGTCCAGTACTTAAAACGAGCGGGTATTCTGCTGCATATTCAGGAGTGGATACCGGGCTGGTCGGGGGTTCCTTGTAGTAAGGCATCGGGTCGTCGCCCCAGGCTTCAATCATTGTAGAATAAAGCTCGATTTTGCCGGTGGGTGTCATGAAGCCAGGAATTCCGTCCGCGCGCAGTTTGCCTTTGGCATATTTCTGGTATTCATAGTCGACATGCCACCAGCCATGCTCCCAAAGGTCTTCCATGGTGATGCCAAGTGTTTTTAGTTTCTGGTCATTGATGTATTCGACATCTGTGTCATATTGCCAAAGTTCCGGACGGAGCTTTTTGCCGAGGGTACGCAGGATTTCCACATCACTCTTGGCTTCACCGACGGTGATGGCTTTCTTGATGCCGCCGATCCAAAGCCCAACTGCGCCGTAATGCGTAGCGACATACATATCTCTTTCCGCATAGGTGGCTACCGGTAGGAAGAGGTCGCAGGTTGCCGAGATTGTCGGGGTCATAAATAAATCGGTAGCAACGTTGAATTCCAGTGTATTTAAAGCGTTTTCCCAGCGTTTGGGTACATTGCACGGATTGGCAATAGCGTTGGCTGAGGTGAAGAAGCCCATTTTTAGTTTGAACGGCGTACCGGATTCCAATTGGTCAAGAACACTGTCCGGATCGGTAAACTGGAGTGTCCGGACAAGGGCTGGGAATTCATCGACGCCGATTTGCTCGTTAATTTTATCCTGAGGATTTAAGTCGCTGTAGCCGGAACCTAAGCCCCCGATATCGATAGCGCCCATGACATTGCCGCCAGGGACGTCGATGCAGCCGCAAATCGCCATGATCGCGATCAGGCATTCACCCAGCTGAACGCCATTCGGATTTTGGTCAATAGCGAGGCCCCATTGGACTGCACCCGGTTTGCTCTTAGCAAAGAAACGGGCAGCACCAATGATCTTTTCTTCCGGTATGCCGCATATCTCTGCTGCCTTGGCCGGAGGCATATCCTGAATACGTTTAGCAAACTCTTCAAACCCGAAAGTCCAGTTTTCCACGAAGTCATGATCATAGAGTTCTTCATTGATAATGACATTGAGCATTGCCATCGCCAGTGCCGTATCCGTGCCCGGACGCGGCTGTAGCCAGAACTCCGAATTTGCAGCTTCAAATGTAAGTCTCGGATCTACCGTAATGAACTTTGTTCCTCTTTTCATCATATCGACGAGGGAATGGCCCCAAAAACCGTCCGGATTGGATTTGAGCGGTTCTTTTCCCCAGAGCAGAACGCATTCCGGAACCTGGTAACGCGGATCATCATAGCTGTCGGGAAACTGGGCTGCATAATCCACTTCCGGATACGGAGCGCCAAGCACGTAGGAGGTTACGGCCATACGCGGTCCATAGCAGGACCAGCCGCTTTGCATATAGCAGATATTCGGACTGTTGAAAACGCGGCAGGAAATCGTCGGTCCCCAGTTACCGGCCTCGCGGCCAGTCCCGACGAAGGTGATGATGGTATTGCTGTTAAATTGTTCGGTATACTCGTTGACTTTATTCACGATCATGTCATAGGCTTCATCCCAGGAAATTCGTTCCCAGGCGGTGTTATCACCGCGTTTTTTCGGATCGCGTTTCATCGGGTAGGTGATCCGGTCGGGGTTATAGACGTATTCGGGCAAAGCCAGCATCCGGATGGGCAGTGCTCCTTTTAAGATGGAATGTTCCGGGTCGCCTTCCACTTTCTCTAGGATACCGTCCTTGACGTAGAGCTTCATGCCGGCACCAGTCGGATGGTCGCCGGGTGCTGACCAGGAATTGGTCCGGGTTACGGTATAACCATCCTCTTCCCACTGAACAGGGGTACTCACTTTTCCAAAAGGCATTTGTTTTCGCTCCTTTCAATCTATCTATACCGTCTATCTGTACCGTCAAAACAAATTTCATTTACCGCGCTGCGTGGTATTCGGATTCTGACATCAGCAGCATTTGGGTGCAAAGAGTACGGACTTCGGGGTCACCTTCAGCTGCTCAGCCAGGTCGTCGATCGTGCCGTACTGCATGACTTTAGCTTGGCAATGGTGGACACAGGTCGGAAGTTTGCCTTCAGCGACACGCGGCGCGCAAAGAGTGCACAAGTCGGTCAGCATCGGCATATAAAAGAATTCCCATTTTTTACCTGAATTCTGGACAGGACCGTATTGGGCTACCTTGATCCCGAACTGATCCTGAGCCAGACCGAATTCTTTTTTGCAGGCCATTTCACAGCTATGGCAGCCCGTGCAAAAATCGTAATTGATCAAAAGCCCGTACTTTTGATTATCCAAGCCGTTTGCGCTCATATTTGAATCCTCCCTTATCGAGTACTTGGGCAGTCGGTGTAATCACGCTGTTTTCTTCTGTGCATTTGTAAATTTTGCAGAGCAGGCATTTATAGGCAGCACCGTAGCCGCTCTTACCGATGTCGCATTGTGTGGTCAGGTTATTGATGTTGGAATCGAAAACATTGAAAAGTCTTTCCGGATCGCTTTCCGGGAACCACCAACCATGTTCTGCGGCAACTACTCTCTTGTCCAGTCCGTTATTGTATTTGATCCGCTGACGGCAGCGCGAACGCTGGTTTTCGATCCAGACCCAATCTCCTTCTTCAAGTCCAAGATCCTTGCAGGTTTCGGAATGGACTTCGACCAACGGATCGGGATGGAAGGCCCGGATGGTCGGAAGGTTGCGGTGCTCGGAATGGAAGTATTCGTAGGAACGGGCGCCGGTTGTCAGGACCAGCGGATACTCTTTGTACAGTTCTGGCGTGGAATAGGGGCTCTCATGCGGTTCTTCGTAGAATGGTACTGGGGAAAGGCCGTTCGCTTCCAGCCAGTCCACCTTCAGTTCTATTTTACCGGTCGGTGTATTAAAGCCGGGCTGGCCGTCCCATCTAAGTAAGCCTTTCTCATGCTTGTAATAATGCCACTCCGGCCAGACAATGACTTTTTCTTTCAGATAATCAAAGTCAAAATCGGCATCAGAATGATTGGCCAGCAGGTCATTCACCCAATCAGCAACTTCGGTGCCGGGAGCCGCAGAGGGATTGAGACGGTTCACCAAGTCGAGCAGGATCTGCTCATCGCCATGCGCCTCATAGTAATCGGTAATTTTGCTAATAGCGCGCAGCGGCCACCACCATGCCCGAATGGAGTCACGTTCCGACCCCATCGCCGCAGGCAGCAAGAGATCGGCACAAGCCATAGCAGTCGGGGTCATTACCACATCAACAACAACATTGAAAGGTACTTTGCAGATAGCGTCATAAACACGTGGTGCTTCCGCTGCCATATTGGCTATCGGGTTACATCCTTGCATCCACTGCATCATGATTGGGTATTGCTCACAGTCATTGCTCGCACCGTCTGTTTCAATGGATTCCAGGACAACGTCGGTATGGGCCATCGCCGAGATGCCCGTTCCGCGCATCGGATATTTGTGCATGCCCAGGCGTTTTTCTTTTTGTTCATCGGTGATATTGTCTTCAAAACCTTCCTGGCTAAACAGGGAAATATTATAGGCACTCCGCGTGACTAAGGAACCGCCGGGGTTGTCGATCTGACCGGTTACAGCGGCGATACATATCAATGCCTGCCCTGCGGGGGTTGCACTGGGTTGCTGGTCGATAGCGACGCCCCAATGCATGGCCATTGGCTTAGCAGTCGCCATAAAGCGAGCAGCGTCAATAATATCCTGCTCCGGGATCCAGCAGATTTCAGAAGCGCGGGCCGGGGACATATCCTCGACCGCTTTGGCAATATCCTCAAAACCATAGGTCCATTTTTCAATAAAGTCATAGTCACAGAGCTTTTCCTTGATCATGACGTTTAAGATGGCCATAGCCAGCGCGGCATCCGTTCCGGGACGCAGTCTCAGCCAATGCTTGGCTTTCGCTGAAAGCCAGTTGATCCTGGGGTCGACCATCACCAGTTCCGATCCGCGCTTCATGGCTTCGACGATCCAGTGGCCAAGATAACCGTCACCGTTACTCATAATCGGGTTGCAGCCCCAAATCGTGATACACTGCGGGACAACCCATTCGTTGGACTCATAACGGTCAGGGAGCATCTGTGACATATCGGAAGTCAGATATTCACCGGACATCAGCGCCAGGATCGAGGAGCGCGGCGAATAGCAGGAATCTCCGCTTAAGAAGGCGCCGGTTTGGTTCGGGCTTTGCAGCCCGGCAAAGCATCCCCAAGGAACTTGCCACCATACATTTCGGCCTGTCCCTATTTCAGCAATGATGCTTTCATTGCCATAATTCTTTTGGATGTAACGGACTTTTTCTTCAATGATATCGTAGGCTTCATCCCAGGTTATTCTTTCCCATTTGTTTTTGCCTCGGTCTTCATAAGCCCTTTTCATCGGGTATTTGAGGCGGTTCTCATCATACATCGATTCCAGGATATCTAAACAGCGCATGCAGAGTGTTCCGCAGTTCCAGCCGTTTTGAGGGTCACCTTCAATTTTTTCAACTTTTCCGTCTTTTACATAAAACAATACACCACAACCGTTATGGCAGCCGGGGGCTGACCACTGCGTGGTGCGGAAAACCTGAAAATCGCCTTCTTGCCATGTGTGGTTGTCTTTGTAGATCTCAAGGTTATACGCATTTCCTTTAACGACCATTTTTTTACCTCCTCGTAAACTTACTTATCGAATGAGCACATCACGAAAACAGGTTAGGTATTCCTTTACTTCAAACGCATGACCTCCTATTCAAGTTGCCAAAAAGCACTTTGGTAAATATCATGTATGTGTGCATAATCCATGCCATATGCCTGTAAAAGAAAAAAAGCCTAAATAGGCTTTTTTAAAATTCCTTGAGCAGATAATTTTGTATCAGTGAACTAAAACGAACCGTCCTATTTCTGTTCACCGTAATTTATGAAGAAAGCAAAATATTTATTTTTTTTGGCGCTACCAACAAGAAGAAGTATCATCAATACAGTGGACGCAGATAGATTCTCTAGCTGTAGTTCAGATAGATTATTGCAGACGGTACTTTCGTAGTTTGCGGTAAAGTGTCGTCTTACTGATTCCCAGGATACGTGCTGTTAAGGATACATTTTTATCAGACTTCAGGAAAACGGCTTCAATGGCTTGCTTTTCTGCCTCTTCCAAAGATAGCTTGTCATTGGAGTCATTGCTCGACGGCGATATGATTTCTTTAAAAAGTCGTGGTTTCTCGCTCATAATATCTTCAGTGATTTCTAAAGGCAAATGTTCCGTTAATATCGTTTCACCGCGGGATATATTGACACTATAAATAATTGCATTTTCAAGTTGTCTCACATTACCCGGCCAGGTATAGGCATAAAGAATTTGCAGGACTTCCGGGCTGATATCCGGTATTTCCAATTTTAGTTTCCGGCAATATTGATTCAGAAAATACCGACAGAGCAGTTCGATATCGTCTTTTCTATCACGAAGCGGCGGGATATTAATTCTTAATACCGATAACCTAAAATATAAGTCTTCCCGAAACATTTTTTCTTTGACCATCTGCCGCAGGTCCTGATTTGTAGCCGCGATAAGACGAAAATCCACTTTGCGTGAGCTTTGCCCCCCAATACGTGTTACCCTTTTATCCTCCAGGACGCGAAGCAGAACGGACTGGATCTCGTAGGGCATATCCCCCATTTCATCGAGAAACAAAGTCCCGCCATGAGCTAACTCTATCTTTCCCGGCCGTCCGCTGCGGTTAGCACCGGTGAAGCTGCCACTTTCGTATCCGAACAGTTCGCTTTCAATCAGGTTTCTTGGCAATGCACCACAATTCAGGGCAATAAACGGGCCGTGCGGACAGTACGTATTGTGAACAGCTTGCGCAAACAGTTCTTTGCCAGTGCCGCTTTCACCAATCAGTAAAATATTTTCTGGCGAGAAGGCCAATTGTTTGGCAAGAGCAACCGTATTTTTAAATTGCTTACTGTCTCCGATGATGTCTGAAAAGGTGATACTTGCTTTGGTACCGGCTCTGTTCGCCGCTTTCATATTCATTTTATGAGCATGGTGAAGTCTTAATACGGCACCCTCAACCTCTGCGGTGGTTTGGTTAATAACAGGCAGAAGATTAATAATATAAGGCGGCTCTTCTTTTTTTAGTGTATCTTCAAAATCAACGGGATTCCCGCTTGTGAGCAATGGGATAACCTCATTGGATTTGGTGAGAAAGCTGCAGATATTATATATCCCGGATTTGAATGCGATGATATTCAGTATGCTCAGACCCTCTTTATTAATACTTGTAATCATCCCCGTGTGGTCCACAACAACGATACCTTCATCCAGTAAATCCAAAGTGATATTTAATTGGCTATGGGCAATACGTAAATTCTTATTAATTATTTCTTGTCTGTCTCGGCTTTTTTGCAGCATAAGCTTATTTTCCAGGGCGGTAGCCATGACGCTTAATAAGCTAAGTGTATGTGAACATATGGACTGAAAATGTGTATCCCATGGATTTGGCGGCAGGGTTTGGATCAATGATAGTATGGCAATAATGTCATTATTATCGTCAAGTATTGGTGCAGCTGAGACGATATAATCCTCATACTCCGTAGAATAATGCTCAGGCCCTTGCAATTGAATCGGTCGTTTTAAACGCCTGACAAGCATATGGGCGTTGGTGCCGATATCATTTTCATCAACGGATATACCCATTTTATTTTGCAGACCAAGGGGATAATCTCTATTTCCATCCCGTATTAAGGCTATTCCATCCTTATCATCCAAGCTTAACGTATATTCACTATTATCAGCCCAGTGGGTAAAGGTGGAAAAGAGGGGTTTAGTATGTTCGATTAGCATGCTGTTCCTGATTCTAGATTCAAATATACTGTCCGGGCTTAAAGGATGACCTTTAATGGGTTGGAAAGGATTTAAGCCTGCGTTGAAAGACATCATCCATGAGGCAGCAATTTCAGGTTCCAAGTAGGAACAAGCTGTATGGTCCTTGATTTTTCCTTCGACCAAATCTTTCTTGCATTGAATGATTCCTTCCCATCGTTCCTTGGTCATGGGCTGTCTTCCCATCTTCATTCCTCCGTTCAACTCTTTGGGGAAATATTTAAGATCGTGATAAAAATCACGAATTGCTTGTCAATGCGAAGGAGCCTGCAATAAACCGCAGGATTGCTAACACTATCCGCCAGGATATGTAAGACTTAGGGTTTACATGGTACTAGTATAGCATAGGAATTTTGAATATTCGAGAAATATAAAATACAGATTTTGGCGAAACACACTATGGAAAATATTTTTTTTCTAAGATAATTTTAAGTGGAAAAACGTATAGTAATACTGGAAGTAATTCGCTTATTTCTTCGCTGTTTTAACTGACGTCTTGTCAGCATGAAGGCGATATGAAAAAACTAGAGTGTGATAAGGAGATTGTTAATGGAATTGATTTCAACCTTTTTTAATATGCTGCTGCATATCGATAAATATTTAGACTTGTTAGTTCATAATTATGGCGGTTGGACATATTTGATCATATTCTTAATCGTATTTTGCGAAACTGGACTTGTCATTACGCCGTTTTTGCCTGGAGACTCCCTGCTTTTTGTTATAGGTGCCCTTGGGGCTTCCGGAATTATGGATATTAAGTTAGCAATGCTTCTTTTACTCATTGCGGCATTTTCTGGGAACATGACCAACTACTTTATCGGGCGGTTCATCGGGACCAAGGCATTTGATTTTAAAGACGGCAGATTGTTTAAAAAACGGTATTTAATTCAAGCACATGATTTCTACGAAAAATACGGTGGAAAAACGATTTTTCTTTCGCGTTTTCTGCCCATTATTCGTACCTTTGCTCCTTTTGTAGGAGGAATCAGCCGGATGACTTTATGGCGTTTTATGTTGTATAACTTCCTTGGGGCTTTATGTTGGATATTAGTTTTTATGTTAGCCGGTTATTTTTTTGGGAATATACCCGTTGTCGAAAAGAACTTTTCCCTGATTGTACTGGGAATTATCGTTGTTACAATATTACCCAGTGTATTTATTGCCCTGCGTCAAAAATTCTCCCGTGTCCGTTTTTAAGTCCTGAACAATCATTTAATGACCGGAATTATTACCGGAACTGATTATCAGCAGTTTAGCAATAGAACTGACCAGGAGAATAATATGGACACAGAGTAAAAAGGTAAACCCGAGGGTCAGCAGGTAATGCTGCATCCTCGGGTTTTTATGTTGGTCGATTAATGTCCCTGATCCGGATTACTAAACCGGGGGGCTTGAGGTGCAATTAGTTCGTTAAAATATTTGCCGGGTGTTGACAGATCGAAATATACTTTAGAATCCTGTGTAACTCCCCAATCCTGAAGCGAGCCGGTGTTCTGAAGGGTGTTAAATGCTTCTCGGAATAGGGTATTATGGGCTTCTTCCCGGTTCAGCAGAAAATCGATTGTTTCGCGGACACCTTTATCGTTGATCTGCCGGTAAAGGTATTCGTAGACCACCTTTGCCCGTGATTCAGCAGATATGTCCGACAACAAGTCTGCAGCAAGGTCACCCGTACATTCGATATAGGCACCTGTCCAAGGGTAGCCGGAGGCATTAGTCAGCATCGGTGCGAGACCGCCGCTGACATGGGTTTCCACCGTACCGACGTTTGTATGCATACCTTCCAGCGTATGCCCGTTCAGTAAATTGATGGTTTGAGCTACCATTTCCATATGACTTAATTCTTCTGAAGCAATATCCAAGAATAGGTCTTTTATTTTAGGATCTTTGATACGGTAACTTTGGGATAGGTACTGCATGGCGGCTTTCAGTTCACCGTGCGGTCCGCCTAATTGGTCTTGTAATAAAGAAGCATAATTCGGATTCGGACCATCGACTTTGACATCTTTTAAAAGCTGTTTATCATGTTTAAACACGGAATATACCCTCCATTTCATTTCGCAAAACTTATATTATTGAAATTAGTCTTTCTTGATCTCAATCGAATATACGAGGAAAACATAGTTAAGGGTACAAATTCCTTGCATAATTAAGCTTATTTTTCAGCAAAATATAGATGCAGTTCACAGGCATTTTAGTGCCAAACTCATGATTAAAATGGAGGGATTATTATGCAGCTCAGCCAAAAAGAACGTACTTTGCTAGAAGACTCCAAAAGCCATGAAGAGTTATGTATCAAAAAATACAATAATTATGCCAGCCAAGCTCAAGACCCACAGCTTAAACAATTATTTCAAGATTTGGCCCAAAAAGAACAGGAACATCTATCGAGCCTCGACCAGATCTTAAACGGTACTGTCCCCACTATCGGACAGGGCCAGCAACAAGGCCAGCAGCAGTATCAGTTTTCCGGAATGGGGCAGACTGGTATGGTCAACCAGCAGGATGCGGATCTATGCCATGACATGCTATCCACAGAGAAGCATATTTCCTCGGCCTACAATACTGCCATTTTTGAATTCAGAGATGGAAATATCCGTAAAGTTTTAAATCACATTCAAACAGAAGAACAACAGCATGGCGAAGCGATATTTAATTATATGCAGAGCAGAGGTATGTATCAGGTACATTAAGATTGTAAAGCAGAGCGAGGACTTCTCCGCTGTTCTGCAGAAAAAACAAGCGGTGCCACCATACTATTAATATTAGTAAGGCGGCATCGCTTATCCTCTATCGATGACTGGAAAGTTTCGTTGTTGGTGTTTTGTATCCCAAGAATAATACGTAATACAATCAGCATTTATAATTATACGTAATACATTTTGGACCTTTGTTGACTTTACCTAAGAGATCCTCTATAGTATTGACAAGAGTAATTACGGAATTTCAAGCAACGATGCTTTCCCTTTATTTTACAGAGAGGGAAAGTTTTTTTAGTATATCAGAAAGTAAATTAATTAAATTGGCTTCGCTATAATTACAGTTAAGCAAAGGCGCTTTTCACAGGTATGACCTGAATGAAAAGGGCCTTTTGTTTTATAAGAAACAATCAGAAGGAGGTATTTCAAATGAAAATGGTCAGAGCAATTGTCAGACCGGAAAAAAGCGAAAGCATTGCGGAGAAGCTAGCGGAATTTGGTATTGTATCCATGACGAAGATGCATGTATTCGGACGCGGAAAAACCAGGGGCCTGCAGGTCGGCGATATTACTTATGATGAATTCCCAAAAGTAATGCTGATGATCGTTGTTCCGGATGACGAACTGGAAAGAACAATTGACGTTATTCTGCAAAATGGAAAGACAGGTAACATCGGTGACGGAAAAATATTCGTATCTGCGGTTGAAGCAGCATACACAGTACGTACTGGTGAAGCGTCACTGTAAGGAGTGGGAACAAATGAAAGAAATTATTGCCATCGTAAGAAGACATCAGGTGCCTTCTTCAAAAAAAGCGCTGGAGGAAGCTGGATTCAATGCACTCACGATTCAAAGTGTTGAAGGGCGCGGTAAACAAAGAGGCGTCGGCGGGTGGGCTGCCGAGATCGATCCGATGCTGAATCCGTTGCTCAAATACGAAACACCGGTGCCTGAAGCCATTATGAAGTGGATCCCGAAACGGATGCTGCATCTGGTTGTTCAGGATGATGAGGTTGAAAGTGCAATTAAGGTATTAATCGAAGCTAATCAGACGGGGCATATTGGAGACGGCAAAATCTTTGTATGCCCGTTAGAAGAAGTACTGAGAGTGAGAACGGGTGAAAACGGTCCGAGAGCAGTATCCTAAAACACGGATGAATCTTCCGTTTCGTAAAATTGTAAGCAGGATAATTGCCAGATTATTTGAGAGGAGAAATGACTTATGAGACAGATTGCTATCTACGGAAAAGGGGGAATCGGCAAGTCCACGACTACCCAAAACACAGTGGCAGCTTTAGCCGAGATGGGAAAAAAGATCATGATTGTCGGCTGCGATCCTAAAGCAGATTCGACACGACTTATACTTAATATTAAAGCGCAGACCACCGTCATGGATATGGCCAGAGATAAAGGTTCAGTCGAAGATATTGAATTAGAGGATGTTCTCTATACGGGATACGGCAATGTTCGATGTGCTGAATCCGGAGGTCCCGAGCCAGGAGTCGGATGTGCAGGACGCGGGGTTATCACAGCGATCAACTTCTTGGAAGAGAACGGTGCCTATACCCCTGATTTAGATTATGTATTTTATGACGTTTTGGGTGACGTTGTCTGCGGCGGATTTGCTATGCCGATCAGGGAAAATAAAGCTCAGGAAATCTATATCGTTTGTTCCGGTGAGATGATGGCGATGTATGCAGCCAATAACATTTCTAAAGGGATCTTAAAATATGCTACATCCGGCGGCGTTCGGCTGGGAGGGCTTATCTGCAATAGTCGAAACACAGACAAGGAGTATGAACTGATTGACGCTTTAGCCAAGCGTCTGGGTACCCAACTCATTCATTTCGTTCCGCGCGATAATGAAGTTCAAAGGGCCGAACTACGCAGACAGACAGTGATCCAGTATAACGATAAGCATCCCCAGGCAGATGAGTATAGGGCTTTGGCCAAAAAGATCGATGAAAACAAGAATTTGGTGATTCCAACGCCGTTGACAATGGATGAGCTTGAAGAGCTGCTAATGGAGTTTGGAATTATCGAAGATGAAGATACGGCTGTAGCGAAATTAGGATAACGTATCTTTTATTAGAAGACATTAAAATGTAACGGAGGTGATCGCGGTGATTGAAAGACCAAATGAGGCAATGATTGAAGATATTTTATCTGCCTATCCGGAAAAGCCCCAAAAACTTAGAGCAAAGCACATAGCTATCAAAGACGAGGGCTGCTCTTGTGCTATTAAGTCAAATATCAAATGTATTCCCGGATTGATGACTGCCCGCGGTTGTGCATATGCTGGGGCAAAAGGGGTTGTATGGGGCCCGATTCGAGATATGATCCATATATCTCATGGGCCAATCGGCTGTGGTTATTATTCTTGGGGAATGCGCCGCAACCTGACTTCAGGTACCGTCGGCGTGGATACCTTTTCACCCATGATGTTTTCTTCGGATTTTTCAGAAAGCAACATCGTTTATGGCGGTGACAAGAAACTGGCCCAGGTTATGAAGGAAGTTAAAGAGTTATTTCCGACAGCTCAGGGTATTTCGATCTGTTCCGAGTGTCCGGTTGGATTGATCGGTGACGATATTGAAAGCGTAGCTAAAAAAGCCACAAAAGAACTGGATATGCCGATCGTGCCGGTTCGCTGCGAAGGATTCCGCGGCATCAGCCAATCACTTGGCCACCATATTGCCAATGACGCGGTTCGTGACTATCTGCTCGGTAAAAAGGAACGCCCCGAAGAAGTGGGACCTTACGACATTTCCCTGATCGGTGACTATAATATCGGTGGAGATGCGTGGGCTTCCAAAAAAATTCTTGAAGAAATGGGTTTGAACGTCAAAAATGTATGGACCGGTGATGGTACGACGGAAGGCATGATGGCGGCTCATCAAGTCAAGCTGAACCTTATCCACTGCTACCGCAGTATGAACTATATCTGCCGGCATATGGAAGAGACGTATGGTATACCCTGGATGGAATTTAATTTCTTTGGGCCAACCAAGATCGCAGAATCCATCCGCAAAATTGCGGCCATGTTTGATGAAACCATCCAGAAGAAAGGGGAAGAAGTTATTGCCAAGTATCAGCCTATAATGCAGAAGGTCATTGACACCTATCGTCCCCGACTGGAAGGGAAAAAAGTCATGCTGTATGTAGGAGGCCTTCGTCCCCGTCATACCATTGGTGCTTATGAAGATTTGGGTATGGAAGTCGTTGGAACGGGTTATGAATTTGCACACAAAGACGATTATGAACGCACATTCCCAGAAATGACCAATGAAACGGTTATTTACGATGATATTACCGAATACGAACTCGACGAATTTGTAAAAAGAATCAGACCGGATTTAGTCGGTTCAGGGATTAAAGAGAAATACGTTTTTGAAAAAATGGGTGTTCCTTTCCGTCAAATGCATTCTTGGGATTATTCCGGGCCCTACCATGGTTATGATGGTTTCCCTATTTTTGCCAGGGATATGGATATGGCGATTAACAACCCGGCACGGTTCTTAATAAAAGCACCGTGGAACAAAGATAAGGAGGTGTAAAAGTGGGCAAAGCTGAAAATACTTTAATCAATAAAAATGCAGGAACAAGTCCTGAAATTTGTCGTTCAGCTGAAGATACTCAGGCTGTTTTGGATTGGATGGCGACAGAAGAATATAAAGAAAAGAATTTTGCCAGAGAAGCTTTGGTCATTAACGCCCCCCGAACTTGCCAGCCTTATGGCGCAATGCTCTGTGCTTTGGGAATTGAAGGATGTCTGCCTTTTCTGCATGGATCTCAAGGTTGCGCTGCCTATTTCCGTTCAGCACTGACCAGACATACAAGAGAACCGGTACCGATGGTATCCGATTCCATGACGGAGGATGCTGCCGTTTTCGGTGGTCAGGCCAATCTGATCGAAGGTTTAAGAAATGCCTATACAACGTATAAGCCTTCAATTATTGGCATGTTTTCCAGTTGTATGGCGGAAGTCATCGGCGATGACATGAAATCCTTCATTATCAACGCCAGAACACAGGGAGCGATTCCAGAGGACTTCCCGATTGCCTATGCGAATACGCCGAGTTTTGTCGGTTCCCATATCACAGGATATGACAATATGCTGAAAGGACTGCTTAATTCTCTGGCAGATACCCGTAATGGCAAATGGACCAATGGCCGATTATATGTTGTACCAGGATTTGATCTTTATGCCGGTAACTTAAGAGAATATAAGCGGATGATCAAGGCTATGGGTATCTATATGACCATGCTGCCTGATCCGACCGAAGTGCTGGATTCCCCGAACACCGGAGAATATAAAATGTATCAACCGGGAACGACCATGGGGGAATTGGCAGATGCTCTCAATGCTTCGGGCTTCCTCTTCCTGCAAAAGTATTCTACTGCTGGGACAAGAAAATTTGTTAATAATGTTCAAAAAATAACATCTGAAACGATTACGATGCCTATTGGGGTTCAGAATACAGACGCTTTCCTGATGACTCTTCAGCAGATGACAGGAAAACCCATCCCCGCTGAACTGGAAGCAGAAAGAGGCCGGGCAGTAGATGCAGCAATCGATGCACATCAGTACATCCACGGCAAACGCTTTGCCCTCTATGGTGATCCGGATCTTCTGCTCGGACTTGTTGGATTTCTGCTGGAAATGGGTGGTATGCCTGTCCATATTCTCTGTGGTAATGGATCTGAGGCGTTTACAAAGGAAATGGAAGCCCTGCTGGCTACCAGTCCATATGGAGCAGAAGGTAAAGTTTACAGCGGCAAAGACCTATGGCATATGCGGTCCTTGTTGCTGACCGATCCGGTGGATATGCTGATTGGGGATACCCATGGCAAACAAATAGCTAAAGATGCGAAAGTTCCGTTAGCCCGTATTGGTTACTTTATGACTGACCGTGTTCATCTTCATCGTCAGCCGATCATCGGCTATCAGGGAGCAATCAATCTGATCACGACGCTGGCAAATACATTTCTCGATGAGGGTGACCGTACTTGTCCACAAGAACGTTTTGAAATGCTGAAATAAACGACAAAACAATTCTCTGAAAAATCTGTGATAGGAAGGAGAGTAAGACATGCTTATTGCTTTTGCGACGACTGGCGAAGAAAGAATTAATGCCCATTTTGGGCTGGCTGATTCTTTTGCAGTGTACGAAGTGAATCCTGCGGGCAGTGAGTTTAAAGAAATGATCACCCTTCCAAAAAGTGAACAAGAAGATGACAAAGTAGAATTAAGGGCCGAAATACTGAAACAGTGCGCTGTTGTTTATTGCACGCATATTGGTGGTCCGGCGGCGGCACGTTTGGTTCAGAGTGGTATTCAGCCACTCAAGGCGCCGGAGGGAACACCGATAACCCAGGAATTACAGCGCTTGCAAACAATGCTGAGAGATACGCCTGCACCTTGGCTGCGCAAGCGGTTGCAGGAAGAGATGAACAATAAGGAGGAGTCATGCCTATGCTCGTTTATCAAGGATTAACCTTCGGCGGGTCACCGTGGATACCACAATTTATCAAGGATATTGATCAAGAGTTATGTATCGGCTGCGGCCGTTGTGTCAAAGTGTGTTCCCAGGGTGCACTGGGTTTCGGGAATCTGAATGATGATGAAGATGCCGACAGAATGCAGTCTAAAATTGATAATAAAGATGATTGTATTGGCTGCATGGCATGCGGCAAAACCTGTGTCAAAAGAGCGATTAGTTTTGAGGCAAAAGAAATCTAATTTTTTTAAAAATAACCACGTTAGCAAGTGATAAAACGCCATAAGGAAAGGTGAGGTGAATCTGATGGAAAAAGGGTCAAATCCGGCAATTGAGGAAAGGAAGGATTCTGTTCAAACCAAAGGTGAAACAAAAATGCAGCTGAAATGCAATACAGATAGTGTAGCAGGTTGTGTAAGCCAAAGAGCCTGTGTCTATTGTGGGGCCAGAGTTGTCCTCAATCCCATCACAGATGCAATTCACCTTGTACATGGACCGATAGGCTGTGCAAGTTATACGTGGGATATCCGGGGTAGTTTAACAAGCGGAGCGGATCTATTCCGCTTCAGCTTCTCCACGGATTTGCAGGAAATGGATGTCATTTTCGGCGGTGAAAAAAAACTAACACGGGCTATTGATGATTTGGTTGAAAAATACCACCCACCGCTGATTTTTGTCTATTCCACGTGTATTGTCGGCGTGATCGGAGACGATTTGGAGGCTGTTTGTAAAGAAGCATCCAGAAAACATGGGATTCAAGTCATCCCCGTTCAGTCTAGCGGTTTTATTGGCAGCAAATCAGCTGGATATAAAGCGGCGTGCGATGCCCTAATGCGGCTGATTGAACCACCGCCTGGCGAGATAATTGAGCAAGACAAAACGATTAATTATCTTGGTGAATTTAATCTCGCGGGGGAACTATGGATCATCCAGAATTACCTGAAAGAAATTGGTATCGACATCAACGTGGCGTTGACAGGTGATTCGCGTTTTGAAACTTTGAAATTGGCGAGTAAAGCGTGTTTGAATATTGTTCAATGCGCCGGCTCGATGATATATACGGCGGAACAAATGAAGGAGCGGTTTGGCATACCCTATATGACCGTCTCATTTATTGGAATCGAAGATACCTCGGAATCGTTGCGCAGGATCGCACAAACTTTTCTGGATCCTGAAATGATGCACAGGACAGAGGAACTGATTCAAGAGAAAACTGCAGCAATTGCACCAGAAATTGCGTTTTACCGCAGCAAACTTCAGGGAAAGAAAGCTGCGATCTATGTCGGCGGTGGTTTTAAAGCAATCTCACTGATCAAACAATTCCGCGAGCTCGGTATTGAGGTAGTTATGGTGGGAACGCAAACTGGCAGACAGGAAGAATATGAGACAATCACTGATTTGGTTAAGGAAGGAACCGTCATAATGGACGACACGAATCCTTCAGAACTTGAGAAGTTTATCCTGGAAAAAGAAGCAGATCTTCTGGTAGGCGGTGTTAAAGAAAGACCGTTAGCATATAAAATGGGAATTGCGTTCATCGATCATAATCATGACCGTAAACATCCATTAAGCGGTTACGCCGGAGCAGTAAATTTTGCCGAAGAAGTCTATGCGACAGTATGTTCTCCCGTGTGGAAATATCGAAGCATTATGACTGCAGGGGAAAAGGAGGAGAAACCATGAGTATACAAAAAGAAAATTACCGCAATGTCAGTGAAAACCCTTGTAATATGTGTATGCCGCTGGGCGGGATCATCGCTTTCAAGGGGATTGAAGGTTCGATGACACTCCTCCATGGTTCTCAGGGTTGTGCAACGTATATGCGTCGAACCATATCCGAGCATTATGAAGAACCTATTGATGTCGCCTCTTCTTCGTTGAATGAGAAAGGAACTGTCTTTGGCGGCGAAGATAATTTGAAAAAAGGTTTGGATAATGTCCGTCTACTCTATAAACCCAAGATGATTGGTGTTTTAACGACCTGCTTAGCAGAAACAATCGGTGAAGACATCGGAGGAATAACAGGCCGGTATTTACAGGACAGAGGACTAACGGACCTGCCAATTGTTAATGTATCCACTCCTGGATACGGCGGTTCTCATTCAGAAGGATATTGGCATACCATATACCGCATTGTTTCTTCCCTCGCCTGTGATCGGACATCCCATTCCAAAATCAATGTTATTGTTCCTCATATCAGTGCGGCAGACTTACGAGAGATAAAACGGATGCTGCGTGAAATGGATTTAGACTTTACGCTATTACCCGACTACGCAGACACGTTAGATGCACCCTATTCGAAACCGTATAAAAAGATCCCGGATGGCGGAACAAAACTTGAGGATATACGAAGAATGCCTGGGGCCAAAGCAACTTTGGAAATTGGGTTAACGGTTGAAGATGCGCAGTCGGCAGGTAAATACCTCGAGACAGAATTTGGAGTACCCTTGTTTCGTGTACCTCTTCCTGTAGGAATCGAAAGTACGGACATCTTCTTTGACACGCTGAAAATTATCAGTGGGAAAGCGATAACGGACGAGATAACCCGGGAAAGAGGCAGACTGCTGGATGGCATGTTTGACTCCCATAAATATAACTTTCTAGGCAGAGCGGTTATTTTCGGCGAACCGGAACAGGTTTATGCAGCTACCCGGCTTTGTCTGGAGAATGGAATTCATCCACTGATTATCGCCACAGGAAGCCGTAGCAAAAAGCTTGAACAATTGCTTCATTTGGAAATCGCCAAAACAAACAGCGCCACACATGGGTATGATGAAAAATTCATTATCATGGGCGATACCGACTTTGCGCATATTCTTGAGAAAAGCAAAGAACTGAACGTCAATCTGGCGATTGGCCATTCTGAAGGCAAGATTTTAACAGAGAGAGCGGATATTCCGCTAGTCCGATACGGCTTTCCGATTATCGACCGGGTTGGCGGGCAGCGCATGGTATCTGCTGGTTATCAGGGAAGTTTGAGTTTCTTGGACAGACTGACAAATACCCTGTTAGAAAACAAGTACCGGAATTATCGTCAGACAATGTATGGGAAATATTATTCTGTCTCAGCCAAATAGACGCTCTTCGTGTTTAAAACAATAAAGCTTTATATATTAAAATAATTTTTGATAGGGTCAGGTGAATGATATGCTTAATCTTCATAACACAGATCAAATAAAAAGCAAATTAAATACAACAACCCATCCGTGTTATTCTTCCAAAGCGCAACATAAATATGCCAGGATTCACCTGCCTGTTGCTCCTGCCTGTAATATCAGCTGCAATTACTGCCGCAGAGACTATGACTGTGTTAATGAAAGCCGGCCGGGTGTGACCAGTAAGGTGTTGGATCCGGAAGCTGCATTAGAGCGCTTCCAAATTGTCCGTAAGAAACTAAACAATTTAAGTGTTGTCGGCATAGCCGGACCCGGTGATGCGTTAGCCAACTGGGAAAAAACAAAACGGACACTCGAATTAATCCTCCAGGATGAACACGAAAATAATGATGATTGCCATAGTGAAATAAATTTCTGCTTATCGACAAACGGTCTTCTTTTACCTGAACTTGCAGAACAAATCGTGGCCTTGAATGTTAGGCATGTTACAGTTACAGTCAATAGTATTGATCCGAAAATTGGCGCGCAAATTTATAACAGCGTCAATTATCACGGCATAACCTATACCGGCACTGAGGGTGCTGAACTCCTTATCCGTAACCAGCTTGAAGGAATCAAAAAACTAGTGGATCTGAAGGTCTTGGTTAAGGTTAATATTGTCATGATTGATGGAACCAATGACAGTCATATTCCCGAAATTGTCAAGAAATTAAAGGAACTCGGGGTTTTTACAACCAATATTATGGGGTTTATTCCGGTAAAAGGCAGTGTGTTCGAAAACCGTAAACCGACAGATCCAAAAAACATTATGAAAATGAGATTGATCTGTGGAAAACATTTACAGCAGATGTCACATTGCAAGCATTGCAGAGCAGATGCCGTCGGCATGCTCGGAAAAGACTGTTCAGGCGAAATCTTTGAAATAAGAAAAAAGTGTAAAAATCACGTTGAAGCTGGATAATATTCGTTAGCGAGGAGGAGTATGTATGGCCCACAAAATAACAGTCTTGCTGAATAAAGAAGGGGAAACAGGCGTATTAACAGATGATTGCCGGGCAGTAACCTACACGCGCAGTTCCGGTATCTGGAAGGAAGCCGCAGGTTGCGGTTTTACTTTAAACGGTGTGACGTCAATGAATGAATTACGGGATAGAATAGCAGAACTGGTCAATTTCATGGCGGATTACAAAATTTTTGTCGCAGCCAAAATTCAAGGAATTGCTTTAAATATATTGCAGCAGGAAAATGTTATGTGCTGGGAAATTGCTGGATATCCGCAGAATTTACTGGATGCGGTTTTAAAAGAAGCGGAAGACGCGTGGTTAAGGGAAAAGAGCGCATTGCAAAGCCAGATAAATGATGACAATGAGTTTCAGTATATTCGAGAAATATCTTCAGGCCACTATGCCATTTCACTAAAAGAAATTCAAGAAAACAATACGCAGGTGACGACGAAACAAGCTCTTCTGCCGTTTCTTCAACGACAAAAATTTAAAATTTTGGAAATAGCATGCAGTCATATTCCACAGTGGCTGGAGCCGGAACTTATGATGCGAGGCTTTGCCATGGAAGTTAATAAACAATACGGAAACGAAATGGAATTAATCGTAACATCTGATAACATCTGAACGGAGGGACTTGGATGAGGAAGGTTGACATATTCGATACGACCTTAAGAGATGGGGAACAATCATTGGAAACAACACTCAACTGCTCGGAAAAAATTGAAATTGGCAAACAGCTGGTTAAACTTGGTGTTGATGTGATTGAGGCTGGTTTTCCCGCTTCCTCACCGAATGACTTCAAATCAGTACGCGCAATTAGTCAGGAGGTTAAAGGTGCGATTGTCTGCGGCTTGGCACGGTGTGTTGCTCAAGATATCGACCTCTGCGCAGACGCTCTCAGGGGAGCAAAGAACACCCGTGTTAATATTGGCTTGGCCGTATCGCCGATTCATATGGAAAAAAAACTGCGCTTAAAACCGCAGCAGGTAATCGATAAGGCTGTATGGGCTGTAAACTATGCCAGGAAATATTTCAACGAGGTGCAGTTTTTCTTAGAGGACGCCTACCGCAGTGAATTTGATTTTTTGGTTCGTATTATGGAAGAGGTAATCAAAGCCGGGGTAACAATTGTCACTGTTTCGGATACAGTAGGCGTGGCGATGCCCTGGAAGAGTAGCGAATTAATTAAGAATTTAAAGGAAACAGTGAAACAAGTCGATAATATAAAATTAAGCGTTCATTATCATAATGATTTAGGCTTAGCGGTTGCCAACTCCCTGATGGCTTTGCTAGCAGGTGCAGACCAAGTGGAAGGAACTATCAACGGTATCGGTGAAAGGGCCGGCAATGCCTCACTCGAAGAGCTGCTTATGGCGCTTTACATGGAACAAACTACTTTCGGAATGAGTACAGGTGCCAATTACGCTGAGATTTACATGACCAGTAAAGTGGTATCTGAAATCACGGGTATTGCAATTCCCCGTTATAAAGCGGTTGTCGGAGACAATATGTTTTGCCATGCTTCTGGGATTCATCAGGACGGCGTCATCAAAGAAAAACTGACTTATGAACCCTTTGATCCGGGAATCATCGGAGCTCCTGCAGGGAAAATTGTGCTTACGTCAAAATCCGGGCGCAATGCCTTAAGGCATAAATTAAAAGAGCTTGGCTATGAATATCACCAAGCTGAATTAGATCATATTTACCGAAAATTCATTTATATCGCGGACCAAAAAAGAAGATCAGTGAATGAGCATGATTTGATCCGGCTAGTACTTTGTAACACCTAAAACTTGCATTACTCGGCGAGGAAAATTTACGTATGACAAGGCGGAGGATTGAGTAATACTGGCTGTATTACGAATGACGACAACGCAGTTTGACGGAAATTTAACCGGCGATAATGTAAGGAATTAGGTGTTACAGAGTACGAGTTTCCTTGGGATAATAATTTGACGAAATTATAGATTTTGATTTTTTCGCAAACAGATCAGTTGGGTGCCATGCCAACTGTTTTTTTTATAAAAATCCAAAGCAGGTGTGTTGTTTTTATCTGCCAGTAATTGAAAACGGCGTGCGCCTTTTTCAGCCGCCCATTGTTCTATCCGATCAAGCAGCCGTTTTCCCAGACCGTTTCCCCGTTGTTCTTTTTCGACAATTAAATCTTCGATTAAAGCTGAAGGGCCACCCTCTGCTGTCGATATCAGGATCTGGCAGGTAACCATTCCGATGATACGGTGATTCAGCTCTGCGACATAAATACACCGGTTTTCAGGGTCTTGTAGCAGCATTTCCAAACCGCGTTTTTGTAAAACATCATTGGGGGTAAAATCATTTTCAATGGAAAACAAGTCACTTAATAAATGACTGAGATCCTGTATATCAGCGTAATTCGCTTTCCTTATGAGATAGTTTGGTAGCATACGTACCGCCTTTCAAGCAATTAATTTATTGTAGAAAACAATATCCTTCAAAACCACGAGATACAGGCAGCGGCAATATCAGGAATAAGTAAAACCGAAAGATCGCGCCAAAATATCCGGACGCAGGATTCCTGAATGAAATGAATTGCCGCTATTTAAATTGGACATCCAGACAACGGCTGGCGTAAACAGATCGAGATTCATCATATATAAATTATCATGCGTCCTTTCATATTCCATATATGCTTGTCCGAATCCATCAACGGCTGCTGACGGAACATATTTTACCAAATTGCTCAGAACATCGTCATCATCTCTTAGATAATAAATGACTGTTGATCCGTAAAAAATCGCGTCATTCGTCCTACCTAAAGCACTGTGGGTATTACGGGCGACAGGCGAAACAGGACAAACACCGCTGCCGGATATGATTTTGCCTAAATCATATCCCATTCGGCGTAATCTGAATAAACCTGTCTCTAAGGCTCTTGCAGCGACTTGGACCGTTCCAACAATCGAAGCGGTCGGTGCAATTAAAATATAAAGGTTTTCCAACCTGCAGTTGCATGCCTCTGCAATATGATGAACAATATTATCGGTTGGTAGGGAATTACCTTCCAGGCAGACAACGGCAATTTCGGAAAGGTCTTCACAGCCCAGTGCCTCAAATAATTTGCCTTTATGCATAATGGCGCGGGCAGGCCCGGATGCTGCAAAAAAACAATTGTCTAATTTTATCGTCCATCCAGCGAACTGGGAAGCCATACAGGCCCGGAGCGGATGATCCGTCATGACTTCAATCGACGGCCAATGCAGACCGTTAAAATCATGCCAGTGCAATTGAACATTTGCCAGGCCGCCAAGACAGACTTTAGCAAATTGAAGGCCGGCTTCCAAACTGCCTTCGACATTGACACCACAGTCGAGAACGGTTGCTCCGTTCTTCATATGAGCCTCTATTTGAAATTGATCTGAGTTTGCTATCATTGCTTTGACGAGCGGAAAGGCCAGCATATTCGGGCTCAATTCAGGGATATAATCCAAAGGTAAAGCCATGTCGTACCCCCTATTATCGTTCTTATCCATTATATATCACGGATTTATTTCAGTTCAATAACAGGTGCCCTATTTTTATGTCTGCCCGGCATTTATTAATAATCACAGCCAGGTCAGGAATTTCAATTGAAAAATATACAGTATTCATGTTGTGCGATGTCGGACATATTTATACAAACTGGCGTTTCATGTTATAATTGGGAGAGCTAATAATTCATAAATCATAAGAGAAAATGTTCAATAATTCGCTTTATGATTGTTAATAATAATCGAAATAATTTCTGGAGGGATCCGCGTGCAGCAAAATGTGTATATTATCCTGGCAAATGGCCGGGTTTTTGAAGGAAAACCTTTTGGGGCAGAGGGAGAGACACTTGGCGAAATTGTATTTACCACGGCCATGACAGGATATCTGGAGACGCTTACCGACCCAAGCTATTATGGACAGATCGTCATTCAAACGTTTCCTTTGATCGGTAATTATGGCATTATACCCGCTGATTTTGAGAGTGATTCACCAAAACTCAAAGCCTATGTTGTTCGGGAGTGGTGTCAGGTTCCTTCCAACTTTCGCAGTGAGGGTGACCTTGACACTTTTTTAAAGCAACATAATATTGTTGGCGTATATGGCGTCGATACCCGGGAACTGACCAAAATCATCAGAGAAGTCGGGGTTATGAATGCAAAAATTACGACAAATTTGGATAATATTGAAAAGGATATTGCCGAAATCAATCACTACAAAATAACAGACGCTGTCCGGAGTGTCTCATTCCATCGTAGAGATAACCGGGAAGCAGTAAACGGACTAAATTCGGAGGAATCAGATCCTGACCACTACCGCGTCGTTTTGTGGGATTTTGGGGCGAAGGAAAATATACACCGTGAGCTGGTGAAACGAGGATGTCATGTTATAACGGTGAGTGCCGATACGTCGGCCAAAGAAATCTTGGATTTTCAACCGAATGGCATCATGCTTTCCAACGGGCCGGGCGACCCGGCGGACAATCCGGAAATTATTACTGAGCTGGCAAAACTTGCCGAATCCCGTCTGCCGATTTTTGGGATCTGTCTCGGACACCAACTGCTGGCGTTAGCGCAGGGAGCGAAAACAGCCAAACTCAAATATGGGCATCGCGGCGCGAATCAGCCGGTAAAGGACCTGAAGACCGGACGCGTCTATATTACCAGTCAGAACCATGGTTATGCCGTTATTACCGAGAGTTTGCCTTCGGATGCCCGCCTGCGTTTCCAAAATGCCAACGACGGAACATGCGAGGGGATAGAATATCAGAATATGCCTGCTTTTTCGGTACAATTCCATCCGGAAGCATCAGCAGGGCCGCTGGATACGGGTTATCTGTTTGACCAATTTATCGATTCAATGAGGAAGGACTGCTAGACATGCCGCTAAATAAAGAAATAAAAAAAGTACTCGTCATCGGCTCTGGCCCGATCGTTATTGGGCAGGCTGCCGAATTTGACTATGCAGGAACTCAGGCCTGTCGGGCTTTGAAAGAAGAAGGACTGGAAGTTGTGCTGGTCAATTCTAACCCTGCAACAATTATGACGGATAACGCGATGGCTGATCAGATTTATATAGAACCATTGACGTTAGATACGGTTAAAAGAATCATTATCAAAGAAAAACCGGACAGCATCTTGTCGACACTGGGAGGCCAAACGGGCCTGACACTTTCAATGCAGCTGGCAAAAGAAGGATTTTTAGAAGAGCAGGGCGTCAAATTACTGGGTGCAAACCCTGTCACGATTGATAAAGCGGAAGACCGCCAGATGTTTAAGGATACAATGACGGCCATCGGAGAACCAATTATTCCGTCACTGGTCGTTACGGATGTTCCTGCTGCCGTGGCTTTTGCCGAAGAGATTTCTTATCCGGTCATCGTCCGGCCTGCCTTTACCCTTGGGGGAACCGGCGGGGGTATAGTCTATAATGAAGCTGAACTACGGGAAATCGCTGCCAATGGTCTAAGACTATCCCCCATTACGCAAGTCCTCATTGAAAAATGCATTTCCGGATGGAAGGAGATTGAATTTGAAGTGATGCGTGATCGGGCAGGTAATGTGATCACCGTCTGCAGTATGGAGAATTTTGATCCGGTTGGAGTGCATACCGGCGATAGTATCGTTATCGCGCCGGCCGTTACGCTTTCAGATAAAGAGTACCAGATGCTTCGCTCGGCGGCCTTGAATATCATATCAGCGCTTGAGGTCGAAGGCGGCTGCAACTGCCAGTTTGCGCTGCATCCGGACAGTTTCGACTATGCGGTGATCGAGGTCAATCCAAGGGTTTCCCGCTCGTCCGCCTTAGCTTCCAAAGCAACCGGTTATCCGATTGCCAAGGTGGCTGCGAAAATTGCTATCGGCTATACATTGGATGAGATAAAGAATGCCGTAACCGGGAAGACGTATGCCTGCTTTGAACCGGCTTTGGACTATGTTGTGGTGAAACTGCCCAAGTGGCCGTTTGATAAATTTGTGTACGCCAAGCGTACCCTCGGAACGCAAATGAAAGCCACCGGCGAAGTGATGGCCATCGGTGTCAGTTTTGAGCAGGCCATCATGAAAGCTGTCAGAGGTGCGGAAATCTCTCTTGACAGCCTAAATTTACCCAAGCTGAGTAAACTGACAGACGCACAGATAGAAGAACAACTCTCTGTTTGCAATGATGAGCGGCTTTTTGTCGTGTTCGAAGCCTTGAAGAGAGGGATTACCTGTGAATTGATTCATGAAATAACCCAAATCGATACGTGGTTCCTTTATAAGCTTGCCCATCTTGTTGCTGTGGAAAAGGAATTGGCCGGAGGGGATGTCTCAGAGGAACTATACGAAGAAGCCAAAAAGCTGGGGTATCCCGATAAAGTAATCGAACGGCTTTCCGGCTGCAATATCAATGAGAGAATCGCCCAAGGGATATTAAAGAAACGCTGGGCTTCTTATAAAATGGTCGATACCTGTGCCGCTGAATTTGAGGCGGAAACCCCCTATTTCTATTCGACGTATGATAAGACCAATGAAGCGGAGCAATTTATTCAAGCTCGGAACAGCAGCAAAGAGACGATTGTTGTCTTTGGTTCCGGACCGATTCGGATCGGACAGGGAATCGAATTTGACTATGCTTCTGTACATTGTGTCTGGGCACTGAAAAAGGCAGGTTATGAGGTCGTCATTGTCAATAACAACCCGGAGACAGTATCGACGGACTTTGACACTGCGGATAGACTGTATTTTGAGCCACTGACCAACGAGGATGTTATGAATGTCATTCATACGGAGCAGCCATTCGGTGTTGTCGTTGCATTTGGCGGGCAAACAGCCATTAAGCTGACAAAGTTTTTAGAATCCCAGGGTGTTCGGATCTTGGGAACACCTGCCGACAGCATTGATGCCGCCGAAGACCGGGAACGTTTTGACGCTTTATTAGAGCGGCTATCGATCAAACGCCCTCAAGGGCATACGGTAATGAATACGGACGAGGCACTGCTGGCAGCCAATAAGCTTGGTTATCCGGTCTTGATGCGGCCCTCTTATGTCTTGGGTGGACAGAATATGATTATTGCCTTTAGTGATCAGGATATCTGCGAATACATGGATATTATCCTGGCTTTTAATATCGAAAATCCCGTCTTGATCGATAAATATCTTTCGGGCATTGAGATTGAGGTGGATGCGATCTGTGACGGGGAAGAAATCCTGATCCCCGGTATCATGGAGCATATTGAACGTGCCGGGATCCATTCCGGTGACTCAATCGCAGTCTATCCGGCCTGGAACCTCAGCGGAGAGTTGACGGAACGAGTCATTGACTATTCCAGGAAATTAGCATTGGCATTAAATACCCAAGGATTAGTCAATATTCAGTATGTTGTGCATGCCGGAGAGATCTTTGTTATTGAAGTAAATCCGCGTTCCTCGCGGACTATTCCCTACATCAGCAAAGTAACCGGGGTGCCGATGGTGGACCTTGCGACCCGGGCGATGCTGGGTGAGAAACTGACCGATATGGGCTTTGGTACCGGACTGTATAAGACACCGCCGTATGTTGCCGTTAAAGTTCCGGTTTTCTCTTTTGAGAAGCTGATCGATGTCGATGTCCAGCTGGGGCCGGAAATGAAGTCAACCGGAGAGGTACTCGGTATAGGCAAATCGTTAGCCGAGGCGCTTTATAAGGGACTCGTTGCGGCCGGATATAAGATGGTCAAGCAAGGTGGCGTTCTGATTACCGTGCGTAATAGCGACAAACCTGAAATCGTCGATATTGCCAGAAAATATTCCGAGCTCGGATTTAAACTCTATGCAACACGCGGTACGGCTGCCGCTTTAGAGCAGGCGGGACTGCAGGTGATTACAGTTAAAAAGATTCATGAAGCTGAACAGGATAATATCCAAACGCTTTTAGAAAGCGGCAAGATCCATTACATTATTTCGACTTCGGCCAAGGGTCGTCTGCCTGGGCTTGACAGTGTTAAGATTCGCCGCAAGGCTGTGGAAACAGCCATTCCGTGCCTGACCTCGCTGGATACGGCCAATGCATTGGCCAATAGTCTGAAGAGCCGATATTCACAATACAATACCGAACTCGTCGATATTAATGATATGCGCAGCGAAAGAAAAACATTGACCTTTACAAAAATGCAGTCCTGCGGTAATGATTATCTCTATTTCAATTGTTTTGATCAGCAAATTGACAGCCCGGAATCATTGAGTGTTTATTTATCCGATCGGCATTATGGTATTGGGGCGGATGGGATCGTACTGATCAAACGGTCGGACGTCGCCGATGCCAGAATGCAGATGTTTAACCGCGACGGCAGTGAAGGTAAAATGAGCGGCAATGCGCTGACCTGCATTGGAAAATATCTGTATGACAACCGGATCATCGTAAAAGAAGAAATTCATATTGAAACCCTGAGTGGAATCAAAAAACTTCGACTCTATATTTACAACGGAAAAGTGGATTCTGTTTGCCTTGATATGGGCAGGGCTGAGCTCCAGCCCAGTAAGATACCCGTCCGTTTAGAAGGGGAGGTCATTATTAACCAGCCGGTGACAATTGGCGACAAGGATTATCATATAACCTGCGTGTCCATGGGAAATCCGCATTGTGCTATATTCACCGAGAATTTGGACAGTATTAATATGGATACGGACGGACCGGCGTTAGAATATTCGCAATTATTTCCGGAAAGAGTCAACGTCGAATTTATTACGATGATAGACCGCAACACGTTAAAGATGCGTGTCTGGGAACGCGGCAACGGGGAAACCCTTGCTGCCGGAACCAGTGCTTGCGCCGCGGTTGTTGCTGCGGTACTAAACGGTCGCTGTCAAAAAGACCAGCATGTTTTGGTAAAGCTTAAAGGCGGTGATTTAACCGTCAGATATACGGATGACGCGGTATACATGACAGGAAAACCGGAAAAGGTATTTGAAGGCAGCGTAGACGTTTAGTGTACTGTCTCGCTGGCAATTAGGTTTACTGCTTGCCTAAATTTCCGTCTGCGTTGTTGTCGTCAGTCGCCGTAGCTACGGCTATGCCTCCCTCCTCCGCCTAGCAGGCTGAAAATTTATTCGGCGCAGTAATTCCAAATATCAACGAGATAGTACACTAGTACCATCCAGATAGGATAGAAACGGGGGCGGCGCGGATGGCTATCCAGGATAAAGTCGACTCGGGATTGAGCGGATTTGATCATATGATCGATCACCTTCGGTTGGGAGATAATGTTGTCTGGCAGGTTGATACGGTTGAGCATTATAAAACCATGGTGGGGCCATTTATCAATCAGGCTGTTGCCGACGGAAGAAATGTAGTCTATGTCCGATTTGGCAGCCATCCGCCGCTGATTGAAGAAAACCCGCATGTCATAGTCTATTCGATCGATGCCAAAAAAGGCTTTGAAAGCTTTGCGATGGCTATTCATGATCTAATCGCCAAAGAAGGCAGAAAGACCTTCTATGTATTTGACTGCTTAACCGATCTTCTAAAATATTGGCATTCCGATTTAATGATCGGCAATTTTTTCAAAGTGACATGTCCTTTCCTTTTTGAATTAGATACAATCGCTTACTTTGCATTGAGACGCAATATTCATACGAACAGCACGATTGCGACGATTCGTGATACGACGCAGCTGCTGTTAGATCTTTATTATGTCAAAAACAAATACTATATTCATCCCTTAAAGGTTTGGCAGAGGTATTCACCCACGATGTTTTTTCCGCATTTGATTGACGGCCAGGAGGCTGTTAGTATTACGGCCAGCGTAGAGGCTGCTGAACTGTTCTCGTGTATGAGCAGGGGAGAAGAACGGCTGGATTATTGGGATGCTGTTTTCCAAAAGGCTTCAAAAGCCCTTTTGCTGGAATCAAAAGAGCAAGAAGAAGCCAAAAGAATGCTAATGACGATGCTCATTGGCAGCGAATCACGGATGTTTCAGCTTTGCGACCGGTATTTTACGCTTAAAGATATTCTCAATATCGCGGCCAGGGAAGTTGGTACCGGATTCGTAGGCGGGAAAACTGTCGGTATGCTTGTTGCCAGAAAGATACTGGAGAAGGACGGTAAAGACCGGTTTATCCCAAAATTGGAACCGCATGACTCGTTTTATATCGGGTCCGATGTTTTTTACACCTATATTGTACAAAATAATTTATGGGAACTGCGTACCCGACAAAAGACAGAAGAAGGTTATTTCATATATGCTCCGGAATTGAAAGAGAAAATACTGAAAGGGCATTTCCCGGGGAATATTCAAGAACAATTTATGCAAATGCTGGAGTATTTCGGGCAGTCTCCGATTATTGTACGTTCCAGTTCCCTGTTAGAGGACAATTTTGGCAATGCTTTTGCAGGAAAATACGAGAGTGTTTTCTGTGCAAACCAGGGGACACCGGAAGAACGTTATTTGAAATTTGAGCAAGCGGTTCGTACAGTCTATGCCAGTATGATGGATGAAGATGCCTTAGCTTACAGGATGAACAGAGGGTTATTTCAAAAGGACGAACAAATGGCTGTCTTGGTACAGCGTGTTTCCGGTGATTATTATGGTGAAAGCTTTTTTCCGCATGCGGCAGGGGTCGGTAATTCGTCGAACAGCTATATCTGGGACCCGTCAATTAATATGGATGCCGGGATGCTTCGCCTTGTTTTTGGCCTGGGGACCCGGGCTGTGGACCGGACAGTTGAGGACTATGCGCGGATCGTGACGTTAGATGACCCGTTGCGTGTACCAATGGTTAATTATGGTGATCGGAACAAATTTTCCCAGCATTTTGTTGATCTTCTATCCCTTGAGTGCAATGCCTTAAGCACTGTCAGAGCGGAGGCTGTTCTGGCCTATGATTTAAAAGTTGATCAAAGGTTATTTGTTAGTATCGATTATGAAACGGTGCACTATCTGCGCCAACTTGGACGCTCTCCGATTAAGACGCCCTATATTATTGATTTTGAAACAATGCTTCGGGATACAGATTTCCCGCTTATGATGCGAGAAATGTTGGCGTTGCTGTCCAAGGTGTATAACTACCCGGTGGATATAGAATTTACGGTTAATTTTCTGAATAACAAGGAATACAGGGTAAACCTCTTACAATGCCGTCCGCTGCAGACCAGAGGTCTCGGTAAGACTGTGGAAATGCCAGTGCTGGAAAGAGGAAAGAATATCTTTCTATCCTCGCACGGCAACTTTATGGGTGGAAATGTGCGCCTTCCGATAGATTATGTCGTAATCATCAAGTCACAGGCCTATCATCGGCTGGACAATCAATCCAAGTATTCCATTGCCAGACAGGTCGGACTAATCGATAAAGCGTTGAAAGGAAAAAATGCCATGCTCATAGGCCCGGGGAGGTGGGGGACAACAACGCCTTCCCTGGGAGTACCCGTTCATTTTACCGAACTGAGCAATATGACGGTGATTTGTGAAGTGTCCTCGCGCGAGGGTTTTATGCCTGAACTATCCTATGGCAGTCATTTTTTTCAAGACTTAGTAGAAACAGGTATTTTCTATGTTGCTGTTTTTGAAGGAAAAAAAGATGTTGTATATCATCCGGAATATGTCTTAGATAAAGAGAATATCTTGGATGACATATTACCAAATAATGCTATCAATTCCGATGTGATTCATATTGCCGAAACCAAGGGTATGGAAATTTTTTCGGATATTGTCAGCCAGAAGTTAATCTGTTGCTAAACAGAATAAGAAAATGACGGTATATAATCCCTTGCCTTAGAGTGAGAACCCTGAAATTAGTTGATTCAAATTCTGGGCACTTTCAGACAGCTTTCCGGAGGATTCAGCAATTTGCGAAATTGAATTCGTTGTAATCTCCGCGCCTTTAGTAATTTCCTGAGCACCTCGTGCACTTTCATTCATATTGATGGCTACAGACTCAATTGCTTTACTTACTTCATTCACCGTCGCCAGTACCTGATTGCTCATTTCCGTGATTTTGCTTGTCGTCTGGTAGAATGTTTTCGCATCATCCGCATATCCGGCACCAATATTAACTAATGTTTCATAATCCTTAATCACTTTATTGTTAATAAAGTGCAGAATTTCATTGCTATTATCAATCAGATTCGAGATGGAATTTTGAACGTCCAGAGTGGATTTTTTTATTTGGTCAACGGTTGCTGCCGATTCTTCAGCGAGTTTGCGTACTTCTTCAGCGACGACGGCAAATCCTTTGCCATGTTCACCGGCTCTGGCGGCTTCTATAGCAGCATTGAGTGCCAGCAGATTGGTCTGGTCCGCGACTGCGGAAATGGTATCGGCTAAGGTCGATATTTGTTTTACGATATGGGCATCTTCAATGGCCTTGCCTAATTTTACCTTAATATCTTGATACAGGTCAGTTGCTTCCCTTCGGGCATTCTGAGCATCTTGTTGGATATTCAAGGCTCTTGTCTCCACTTGTTTGGCGGTTTCAGATCCTTCTTTGGACTCTCCGGCCAGCGTGCTTAGTGCTTTTGTCATATCTTCCCCCGACGCATTGATTTCTTCTGCCGAAGCGGATACGGTTTCCATACCGGCGGAGATTTCCTCGACAGAAGCCAGAACTTCTTCCATAGTTGAGGATACATTTTCAGCTGTTGCGGAAAGCTCTTCACTTGAGGCTCCTAATTTCTGTGCATTATTTGAAATCTGGCTGACGAGCTCACGAAGGTCTTTAACCATCGCGTTATTGGCTTGCGCAAGTTGACCAAACTCATCATTGGTGTTGATATCGGCGGTAACTTGCAGGTTGCCTGAAGCAATTTGCTGCATGACATTTACCAACACATTAACCGGTTTGATTGTGGATGCAATCAGCCAATACAGCAACACCATGATCAAAATCAGACCTACTATACCAAGAATGATCGAGATCATAAACATTTTGTTGACGGCGGCAAGCGCTTCCGATTTATCAATAAACATGGCAATGGTCCAGTTGGCGTTACTAATGGGTGCAGAAACCAGCCAACACTCTTTCCCATTAAATGGGTTGGTTACGGTGTGATATTGTGTATCTTTTGTATTGAGAATAGAGGAGAGCACAGCTTTGGTTTGTGCATTTTCGTTAATATTGGTGCCGAGGAGCGCATTGTCCGGAGCAGCAATATACAAGCCAGTGGGGCTTAGCAAGACAAATTGAGCGGAATCATAGGGTTTGTATGCCAGCAGCTCTTCTTGAATAGAAGCCAGGCTGCGGTCAACGCCGCTGATACCTACAAATCGATTATTAATGATAATGGGAGCAGTATAAGAGGCCATCAACGTACCTTCATAGTTAAAGGGCTCTGTGATCACAGGCTTTCTGGTTTCTTTAGGTAATTTATAAAAGTCGCTGATATCGATATCGACAATGGGATCAAGGGCTTGTTTCCCAGCTAATGTATTCCAATAGGGCGCGAAGCGTCCTTGGGTATCACTGCCGGCTTTTCCCAGCCATTCTTTATCCAGTCCGTCAGCATTAGGCTCGTAAGCAACATAGCTGCCAATAATAAGTTGCGAATTTAAAGCCTGAATCTGTTGCAGACCGCGTGCTGTTTCTGCTCGCGAACCGAATGAACCTGTTTGCTGCTGGATGACGATATTCTCAGTAATTTGAAGGGCGAGTTCATTTTCTCCGGAGAGTTCACTGGATATTTTATTGACGATTTCCTTACTGTAGGATATGATCTCATTCGTTTGACCGTTTTTGGCGGAGATAGCCATATACCCAATAATACACGACGTAACAAGAATAACCGCTATACTCGCTTTTATACAGATTTTCCATTTCACCGATGTCATTTGTAGGTACCTCCATGTTAATTTCTAAAACTAACACACCAATTTCAGCCGATTGATGATTTTAAATTGGTCGTCAAGTTCTTTGTAATTCGAAAAATTTGACTATATAAGTATTATCGTCCATAGTGATAATTTGTTTAGTAAATTTGTTTCGGAACTTAAAAATTTATTAATATAAATAAGGAATATAGCCGGAGCCCCGCGTTTTCAGGCGCTTTTAGCATTTGCCCAGATAGACAAAAAATCCTGAAAGGAAGTTAAAAGAAATTCCTTTCAGGTTTTTTCAATGTGCTAATGAAATTATATGTCGATATGTGTCGTGATGATGTTGAATTTTTTTAGTCGCCGGTGTAAAGCGGAATAGCTGATCCCCAGCAAGTCTGCAGTTACTTTTAATTGATGGTTTGCTTTAGCTAAGGCTTCCAGGATAATTTTTTTCTCCATTTCATCAATGGTCATAATATTGCCTGTGATCCCCGGCAGGTCTGGTTGAGCCTGGTGTGTGCCGTAATTTGCAGTATGCTTTAAATTAATGGGGTGTCTTAATGCGGGAAACAGCGTTTTATGTGGGAGGTGTTCCGGCTCAATCGTATGATCCGTACACATATGCATAGCATAGATGATCGTATTCTGCAATTGACGCACATTGCCCGGCCAAGCACAGGATAATAGTTCCTGTTCAGCTTCTTTACTTAACACAGGGGTGACTTTGCATTTTTGCTTAAGTGCATATTGTTTTATGAAGTGGTTTGCCAAGATTTTAATATCGCTGCCACGCACGGCCAAAGAAGGAATTTCAATATAAAGGACTGAGAGTCGGAAAAACAAGTCATTTCTAAAAGTTTTCAGCTTGGCTTGGTCAATAAGATCGCCATTGGTTGCAGCTATCAGTCTGAAGTTCACTTTATGGTACTGTTTTCCGCCCACGCGCATAATCAGCTTATCTTGGAGGACGCGAAGTAAAACCGACTGCAAATGGTACGGCATACTGCCGATTTCATCTAAAAAAAGTGTGCCGCCCTCAGCTAATTGAATCTTTCCTGTTTTTCCGTTCTTTTCTGCCCCTGTAAAAGCGCCGGCTTCATAGCCGAAAAGTTCGCTTTCTATCAATTCGTCTGGAATTGCCGAACAGTTAACAGCGATAAACGGGCCGCCTGGATTGGAATAGTTATGAATGGCTTGGGCGAACAGTTCTTTGCCAGTTCCACTTTCCCCCAACAATAATATGTTTTCGTCGCTCATAGCAAACTGCATGGCTTGGGCTTTAACCGTTTGTATGGTCTTATCCATGCCAATAATATCGTCAAAGGTGAATACAGCCCGTGTGTCACCGGATACATCAAGCAGTTGGTGCACTGGCTCTTTAGGAATCGAATATACACTGCGGGAACGCAGAACTTCATTTTTCTTCATCAGAGAGACTTGGCCCTCAATCGCGGCAGCCAGTGAACAAACCCAGCCAAGAGAATGCCTTTGCAGAGCAGGGCTAGCGTGTTTCCAGGGACTATCGCCAAGTTCCTGCGCTAAAAGCAAAGAAGCAATGGGTTTGCCGAAGTCATCTAAGATCGGGGCACAGAAGGAGATGTTGTCATGAAAGAAGTAGAGAAGCACCTCGGGCCCGATCAAACAAAATGGTTTTCGGTATTCCTTAACTAAGAATTGGCTTAGAGTTCCGACCTTCTCTTCCCGCCAATCGATAGGCGGAGTATGATCTTCGATGATCCGGCAGGCTAAATGTGAACCCAATAAGTGGCCGCCGGAAGCATCAAAAAGTTCCAAGGCAAAACCGGAACTTTGGGCCAGAGATTCGTAGGAAGAAATAATTGAAGAACATACCTCATACAGTATCCGGTTATGATTCCATTTTTCTTCCAGCTTCTTTTCGTCAAGTGCTAAATCCTTATAGTCGGAATAAGGGTTTAGGCCACGCTTCTTTGCACGTATCCAAGATCGTGCGATTTCGGGACGGACAATAGGAGACGGAGGATCAGCACTTTCAAAGCAGAAGAACTTTTCTTTGGCCTCTTTAACTCCCAGCCAATATGATTTGGAGTTAATTGGCGGCAGTAAACATAAATCAGATAGATTGTACCGGCTTTGCGCGACCCCATTCATCGTATTACCCCTTTCCAATTTACCAATAGCAAGTAAAATCGGCAGAGTTTTCTAAAACATCGACAAGACAGGAAGCATATTTTATGAATTTTACGAAGGTCTGTTTCTCTAAAACTGCTTATGTTACCTAAATATAATTATATGTTTCATAAATTTAGAAGTAAAGGCACCATAGCTAAAAGAATATAATGTCTGTTATAAATTAGAATGATGGAATAAAGGTGATTTCTTTCGAAAAAAAACGCCCCCAAATGTTGCTTTTTCTCCAACGTTTGGGGGCGTAATACGTAATGGCAAAGCCGATCTATGTTTATTTAGTCAGAAGAGCCCAGCGAGTTCCCTCTTTGATCAGGCCGACAAGTTCTTCTACCTCACCGTAATGCATGCACCAAGCCTGACAGTGTTGTACACACATCGGCATTTTCCCTTCACCAACCCGATCTTCGCATAGATTACAGGCTTTGGTTATAGTGGGCATCCAGGTCCACTCCCATTTGTTAGGACCTTTTTCTGCTTTTTCATACTGCCACGGACCCACTTCGGAAATCTTAATCCCAAATTCACCTTTAGGGAGGTCCAAGTATTTTTTGCACGCTACTTCACAACTATGGCAGCCTGTGCAAAATTCATAATTTACAAGTATCCCTTTCATTGTTGAATTCCTCCTAATTACATTTTCCCAGGTTCATAAGACCGGAACCCGCCTAGTCTCGTAACTTGTTCGCCCGGCGTGATATCACCTTCTTGGCATTTGTAAATCTTAGCGATCAAGCATTTGATAGGAGCACCGATATTCCCAGGGCCGCTTTCATAGGCGTGGGTCAGGTTGTTCGGATTATAATCGAAAGCGCCGCAAAGGTGCGGTTCGGCGATTTCCGTTTCAGGCTTCCACCATCCGTGTTCGGCACTGATGAATCGTTTGTCCATACCAGGGAAAATACTCACCATCTGTTTGCAGCGGCCATCCGGATTTTCTATCCAGATCCAGTCACCGTTTCTGAGGCCATATTCTTCGGCTGTTTCCGGAGAAATCTTGACAAGTGGTTCTGGATGGAATTCGCGCATGGTCGCAGCTTGACGGTGTTCCGTATGGAAGAATTCATATGACCGCGAACCATTGATGAAATAAAATGGATATTCTTCAAACATTTCGGGCGTCGTGTCTTTGCTCACCGATACCGGTGTATAGACGGGATAAGGAGGAATGCCCCATTCGGTAAAGATCGAAGGGATGAGCTCGATACGGCCGGTAGGCGTATTGAAGCCTGGCTGTCCGTCGGGACGGAGCAGGCCCTTCTCGTGCTTGTTATAGGTGGAATTCCATTCATCATAGAGATAGCCGCCCTTTTCGACCAGCTCCTGGAAGTTGACCGGGCAAAGTGTATTGATACTGCCTGTCAAATCATTATCATGGCCCCACGCATCGTCAGTTGCTGCGGAGAAGTTGGCTTTTTTTACTTTGCCGGATTCGTCAACAACAGCCATACTGGTCAGCATATAGGAGTTGATGAGGTCTTCGGGTGTATTCCAGTTTTTAAAGAGCTCCGGGTTAAGACGTTTGCCCAGCCAGAGTATAATTTCTTCATCGGATTTTGCTTCGTAAAAATCCGATACTTTTTTCATGGCGCGAAGCGGCGTCCACCAAGTACGAGCTGAATCGCGTTCACAGCTCATCGCTACGGGCAGTACCAGATCGGCAAAAGCAACCATGGTCGGAGTCAGGAAGGGATCCGCATAAACAATAAAGGGTATATCCCGCATATATTTATAAGCACGCGGAGCGGGTTCTTCATGACCGCAGATCTGGTTACAGGATTGTCCCCACCATATCCGGATCGGATAGGGATCACCGGTTTCCAGGCATTTCGCCATGGCATCGGGATTGGACATACCGACAAAGTCCAGACCTTCAAAGCCGGCAATCTTTTTGCTGAATTTCTTTTCCTTGGCAGACGGTCTTGCATACAGGTCCGCAGAGGAGTACCCGGCGTTGATTTCAAAGGAATTGTGAACCAGCGTATGGGTACCGGGCTTCTCAATATTGCCGCAGATCGCCATAAGGCAGCAAACGGCTTGGCACAGATGCATGGAAGAAGAGCTGGAAGCATCAAAGGGGAGACCCCATTGAATCGCACCGGCATCGGCACTCGCGTACAGGCGGGCCGAACCGATAATGTCTTCGACAGCAAGACCGGTACGTTCAGCTGCCCATTCCGGTGTAAACTGTTGAACATGCTCTTTGAGTTCATTATAGTAGGAGACCCAATTAGAAATAAATTCATGATCAACGAGGTCTTCGTTCATGATGACGTTGAGCCAAGCTAAAGCGAGACAAATGTCCGTTCCGCTGTTAATGGCCAGCCAGTACTCCGCACGCGCGCCCCACCAGGTTAAAACCGGGTCGATGGCAATAATTTTGGTGCCCATCTGAACACACACATTCAGCCAGTGACCGAGATAGCCATCGGCATTGGATTTCAGCGGTTCATTTGCCCAGATGACTAATACATCAGGATTCTTCCATTCGGCATTAGCATAGCGGTCAGGATGGATTTCTGAGGCATCAACAATCGGATAGTCACCGAGAGGACCGGCGGCGCCGCAAACACGCGGCATATAGCAGGACCATCCAGAGAAATAAACACCACCGCAGTTTGCTGTACCGAAGCAGGCCCCAGCCATAAACGGAATCTGCCAATTGATATTGCGGCCGGTTCCGTGACCGACGACAATTGATTCCCGGCCATAGCCTTCGTCATCAAGCTTTTTGATTTGCGCCTCAACAATATCAAGGGCTTCATCCCAGGTGATTCTTTCCCATTTATTCTCACCCCGTTCACCGGCACGCTTCATGGGGTATTTCAAACGCAGCGGATTGTTGACCATTTCCTCAACATCTAAGCAGCGCATACATAGCTTGCCGTTAGCATAGGGGTCAAGGGGGTCACCTTCGATTTTTTCAAATTTACCATCTTTCGTGTACAAGAGTACACCACAGGAATCGTGACAGCCAGGCGCTGAATAGTTATACGTTCTCGTAACGGTATAATCTCCTTCTTGCCATTGCCATTCGCCTTCGTGATAGGCTTTGCGATCAATACTGTCCAGGAATTTTTTGTAATCCATAAGTCATTTTCTCCTTTCTAAATCGTGTTTTCGGGAATATAGAAAAAAACAGAGTTTTTAAAATGGATATCTCCCCTGCAAGAATATGATTGCAAGAATCGTACCATAACTGTCCATGTTCAAGTAAACATATGAATACCTTGCGAATAAGCAAAATATAATGAAATCTTTATCATAGTAAAAAACAACGTACCAAGAATTTTCATTTTCACAACAGCGATAATGAAAGTAATTTCAAAATCGCAATTACAAAACCTATCGAAGAGCGTGCCGGATGGGGGTTCTGGCATAATAATTGGTCAACTCGCAAAACAACCAAAGCGAGAAATTAAAAATCCCAAGAGCCAAATGTGGACGTCTTGGGAGTAAGGGAATAAGTAAGTAAAATCAGTAACAAAGTTAGAATAAACGGTTATTCATCTCCCCGTTCAGCTTTTGCTTTAAAATATGGGCCGGTCAGGAAATATAATATTACCAGGATAAAAGGGATAAGATAGCCAGGAGCATTGTCAATAGCTTTCAGTTTAAAAGTAAAAGCAGTACTTGCCATGCTCCGAATAGCGCGCACGGGTGCTGCTAAAGCCAAATTAATGGTTAATCCTTCTGACGGGATCAGTGGGGTTTGAAAAATCTCCTGTTCAAGAGCCCTGCCGGCTTGAGGGCTAAACTGCCCAACACTTAAATCTTCTCCCCCTAAAATCTGCCGGGGAGAAGCAGTGTTGATGTACTGGTTAATTGCAGTTAGATCGGGGAAAGCTGTACTATTGCTAAGAGAATATCTATAACTTCCGGAATGAGCTGATGACCATTTGAACAACATGGCTGTCAGTAACTCGATACCGATAAGAATATAATACCCATAGGGAACTAGTGGTCTGTAAAGCGGTATTATCAAGGTACCAACCGGACTGTAGATATCGGGATGAAGACTGTTGGATATGAGCAAAGAAAAAGTAAAAGGAACAGAAGTATTAATAGCAAAAGAATCACTGCCCGGACGGTTTTTATCAGAAGAACTATTGGAATCAAAGGGCTTTTGTGAATCAAATAGCAAAGTAATGATTCTTCCCTCCTTAATATAGTTATCGATATGAATATGGGTTAATATTTAGAAAATCTAGCATTCAAGGCTAATATAAACATTCGAAAATCTAAATAAATGGTTCTCTTTGCGGGACTATATATTATCAAGAAGTTGCTGCGCTAAATTCTTAAGACAATGTGGAAGCGGAAGGCTTTCAGCACTAGGCATTCCGTAAATAGTTATGATCAAAGTCATATTTACTGTAGCCATAATTGTTTCATAGTCCTGTTGAAGTATATAAAAGTTGCGGATAGATGGATACTTACGGATAAGCTTCATTTTAAGATCTATAAGAGCAAGACTTTCTCTTTCAGATGGAATACTATTTAACCTTTGAGCTGTTGCTACTTGCATATTACTTTCTTTTTCCCTGTACTCCGCTAAGGCCTTAGCCGCTTCAGGATCATTGGCGATCTGTGCTTCAGCTTCCTTAAGGTTTCGTACCTCTGGGGTGTTCAGAAGCGCTTCCCCCAATTCTCGTGCTTTTTGAATATATTCCATCATTAATCCACTCCCTTATATTCAATATATGAACTGTATTTTTATAAGTGCTAGTGCCTTGTAAACTCTAAAACTGTAATATAATTGTGAGCAGATTTCTTGTAAGACAAGGCGGTCGCTCCTATGCCATGGATGGCATAGGAGCGACAAGACAACGCAGTATTACATGAAATCTGCCGCAAGGATGTACAGGAATTAGAGTTTACAAGGCACTTGGTTTAAATGAGTGTCTATGAAGCCCTAGTACCTTGTTAACCCTTAAAATTAAATATAATGAGTACAACATTCTTAAATTAAGTGTGCAAACTCTAGATTTCAATCTCATCCATCTTGTATTTCCAGCCATACACAACAAGTTCAGCATTGACCTCATTCGTATACTGATAAATCCGTTGAACCAATTCGTCTTTTGTTTGTGCTCGAATGCCTTTCAGGCATACGCGGGCAAACTTGCTAAAGAAACTTTCTATCATATTGAGCCACGAACCATGCTTGGGGGTGAACAAGAACTCAAACCGTCAAGGGTGTTACTCCAAGTACCTCCTGGTTTCTTTTAAGGTATGCGAACTGTGATTATCAAGTACAATCTTAATCTTCTTCTCCTTGTCGTACTTGTCATCAAGAATATTCAGGAAATCAACAAAGTCTGAACTCTTGTGAGTATCTCGTTTTTCTGCAATGTTCACATTACTTATGCCTCCTGTACTGAGAAGCAATATTTTCGCACGCTGAATCTTCTGTGCTTCGGCAGTTCTTATATTGGTAATCACAGTCAAGCGCTCAACTTCGGCATCTGAGAGTTTGGAATTTCCGTATTTTTTAGGGCGTGCCATGTTTATCTAACTCCAGAGTCTTGATAGATAAATTATTGTGCGTTGAAGATATTTGCGCGATTATTTTAAATACATTGAACTAGTCTATTGTTTTCTGACTTCCTGGGGTTATGTTTTTTTTATTATCTAAATGCTAGTGCTTGTAAGGACAAACAGTATATCGTTGGAATATATTATCGTAGAAAGGGGTGATATTGTGCCACAGCAAACAATTCCATTTACGGGGACGACATTCGTGTCCTCAGCTTTACCAAATACTAATTTGTCAGCCAGTGCCATAATAATTACAGGAAATGATGCGGTTTTTGCAAATTGCATCAGTTTTCTCACATTTATTATTCCAATTTTGCCTGTGGCTGCCGTTGATAACGCCGTTATCAGACTGTTTGTTTTTACCAAAACGGGTGTTGCAGCAAGTCCAATCAATGTAAACAGAGTAACAACGCCCTTTAGTACGGCAACGGTAACGTATAACACACAGCCAGGATATGTAGCAACCGGTTCGACCCAAAATATCTCCACCAGTGATGTATTGCAATATATTGAAATTGATATCACAATGCTGTTTAATCAATGGTTAAATGGTGCTTTTCCAAATTTCGGTATAGCATTAACAAATCCTGACGGGGTTACTGAGGTAGAATTCGGAGGTAACGGTATCGGCGCTCTGTATGAACCTGAGATTGTAGTCACATTCTCGGGTGGAGTGATTGGACCGACCGGCCCAACCGGAGCCACCGGAGCAACAGGTATCGCCGGAGCTACGGGAGCAACAGGCATAGCCGGGGCCACCGGACCGACAGGAGATACCGGAGCAACAGGGGCAACGGGTATAGCCGGAGCCACCGGACCAACGGGAGATACCGGAGCCACAGGAGCAACAGGCATAGCCGGAGCCACCGGACCGACAGGAGATACCGGAGCAACAGGGGCAACGGGTATAGCCGGAGCCACCGGACCAACGGGAGATACCGGAGCCACAGGAGCAACAGGCATAGCCGGAGCCACCGGACCGACAGGAGATACCGGAGCAACAGGGGCAACGGGTATAGCCGGAGCCACCGGACCAACGGGAGATACCGGAGCCACAGGAGCAACAGGTATAGCGGGAGCCACAGGACCGACAGGAGATACGGGAGCCACGGGCCCCACTGGAGCAGGTTTAGCTGCCTACGGTTATGTATATGACCTTACCGCAATCACAGGTCAAGTTGTAGCTGCCGGAGCAGATGTAACGTTTAGCAGCAATGGTCCGCTTGTAAATGAAACTCATACAGCCGGTACAGCCGGGGTAACTGTTACACTAGCCGGTGACTATCAGATTGACTATAGCGTAAGCATAACTGTAGGTATAGGCGCACAAATAGCTATTTCAGTGAATGGCGGCGTTGTTGACCCTTCGACTCAAATTATCGCGTTGACCGCTACTGGCCCAGTAACCGGTCAGGCAATTCTAACACTTGCAGGGGGTGATATCGTAACGCTTAATAACCCCTCCGCAACTCCGTTCACAACAACTCCTTCACCTGATGTTGGTGCACAAATGACTATCAATAAATTAGACTAATTCGTTTCAAGTCCCTTGGCAACGCCAAGGGACTTTCTATGTTACGACAGGTAGTAATATTACTTTAAACATCACATTTTAACAGTTCAATCCTTAAAATTTAGATTTAATCAAAACGCGGTCAATGCGACCGCGTTTTGATTATTTTTTTATGATTTGTCCCATTTAAAGTTGTTTTGAATATGATGAATTAAATTATTTTCTAAGGAGATTGACCCATGGAAGAAAAGGAGATCACAATCAGCTTATGTATTATCGTTAAAAATGAAGAGAAGACACTTGGCCGCTGTCTTGATTCGGTTAAAGACATGTGTGATGAAATAGTCATTGTTGATACGGGTTCTACCGATCGTACCAAGGAGATCGCTCAGCAATATACCGATCGGATTTTTGATTTTACCTGGATAGATGACTTTGCCGCCGCCCGTAATTTTGCTTTCAGTCAGGCAACCAGGGACTATATCCTTTGGTTGGATGCGGACGATATCTTACTAGATGAAGATCGAGAAAAATTATTAACACTCAAGAGAAATATCGATCCGCTGGTGGATGTGGTGAGTATGCTCTATCATTATGCTTTCGATCAATATGGGAAAGTCTCGTTTAGTTTCCGGAGGAACCGTCTGGTTAAACGAAATAAAAACTTTCGCTGGGTAGGAGCGGTGCACGAATATTTAGCCGTGTCGGGAAATACTTTGAATTCAGATATTTGTGTCACCCACCGGCGTATCCAAGGTCATAATTCTGATCGCAATCTAAAAATATTTGAGAGGCGAAAAGATAAAGGGGAGCCGTTTTATCCGAGGGATTTATACTATTATGGCAACGAATTGTTTGATCATCAGCTCCATAGCCGGGCAATTGAAGTTTATTTGGAATTTTTGGAGACAGAACAAGGCTGGGTTGAAGATAAAATTTCTGCTTGCGGAAAACTGGCCGATTGTTTTGAAGCTTTGGGGAAAAAGCAGCAACAACTTGAATATATCTTCAAATCTTTTGAATATGCCTCTCCCAGAGCTGAGTTTTGCTGTCGTTTGGGTTTCTACTTTCTGAATGAAAAACGGTATGAGCAGAGTATTTCATGGTATAAACTGGCTACCCGACTGGAAAAGCCTGCTGACAGTTCGGGATTCATGGTTGAAGCCTGTTGGACCTGGCTGCCGCATTTGCAGTTGTGCGTTTGCTATGACCGTTTAGGTCAATATGAGTTGGCCTACGAGCATAATGAGCTTGCCAGAAGGTATCATCCGGAAAATCCCCAGGTTCTGTATAACAAGACGTATCTGGAGGGTATTTTAGCTCAAAAATCTTCTGAACAGAAGAGTCATTAATAGGTGAGTGAATGATGAATTGGCTTTCAATCTACGGGCTTTATGCCATTATCAGAGAATATGCCGGCTGCCCGGCAACGCTGCCGCTGTATTGCCGCTATGAGCATGGGTGGAATCCCATACCGGAGCCTGATCCGTATGACGCTCAAACTGATAAACCCCTCATGTTGGTTTGGAGCAGAAGACGTCTGCAAGAGTGGAACGAAAAAAGCAGTATTCCCGCGGCTATTGTTGGCGCGCCATTTATCCACTACCGAAAATCAAGGAAAATAGAAAAGGATATAGACGCTAAGGGTACTATAGCCTTTCCCGCACATTCCCAGCCAACAATTGACGCGGTATTCAATATCGATGCGTACTGTAAACAGCTGCAAAGCCTTCCGAGCGAGTTTCAGCCGGTAACGATATGTTTGCATCTTCATGATATCGAAAGAAAGAAGGATGAAAAATACAAAGAATATGGGTTCAATGTTGTATCCGCCGGACCCATCTGGGTACTGGGGTTTGAATTCGTAGAAAAGTTTTATGATCTTCTCCGAGGTCATCAATATGCCACCTCGAATCAAGTCGGCTCATATTCTTTTTATGCAGTAGAAATGGGGATTCCCTTTTTTATCTATGGCGAGCAGGCTGAGCTGGAGAATAACGGCGGAGAACCGCTGATGCCCTCAAAATTCAGTTATACAGATTACCCGATGGGTCTTTTGGCAGAAAAGATGTTCTCGGGTCCCACACAAGTCATCACTGAGGAGCAAAAGCATTTTGCGGAAGAAGAACTTGGGGTCCATGACTGCCTGTCCGGCGCAGAATTAAGAGAATTGTTGACAGAAAGCAATACGCGGGCGATTGAAGCGTATCAGGAATATTTAAGGACAGGGCAGGGCGGGGTTGAAGAAAAAATTTCAACATGCAGGAAACTGGTCGATTATTTTCAGGATTCCGGAGATACGGATAAACAACTTGAATATATCTTAAAAACCTTTGCCTATGCCCCGCCCAACGCTGAGTTTTGTTGTCATTTAGGCTTATATTTCCTGAATATTCAGCACTATGAGCAGGCGGTTTTCTGGTATAAGCTGGCGGCTCAATTGGAAAAACCTTTAAACAGCCGATTAATGTGGCTGCCGCATATCCAGCTTTGTGTCTGTTATGACCGTTTAGGCCAACATCAGTTAGCCTATGAGCACAATGAGATAGCCGGGAAGTATTCCCCGGGAAACAACCAGATTCTGCACAATAAGAAATATTTGGAGCGGGTGCTGGGTATAAAATCCGGCGATCAATCTTAATAAAGTAATAAGGCGGGAAAGAGATGGAAAGAATTAACCGACCGGGAGTCATTGATGATTTCAAGTTTGAATCAGACGAATTAAACGAAAATAAGTTGGAAGCCAAATACGGTCTTCCATCCGAACTGAAGTATTGCAAGCGTTGTGTTATGTCCAATCAACGCCCAAATTCGACCGTCGAATATCAACACACCAAGAACTCCAAGAAAGAGACGATCCATTTTGATGAGGAAGGAGTGTGTGACGCCTGTCGTTTTGCTCAGTCCAAAAACAAAAGTATTGATTGGCAGGAGCGCGAGCGGGAACTGTTGGATTTATGTAACAAATACCGGAAAAGTGACGGCTCTTATGACTGCCTTGTTCCTGGATCCGGCGGCAAAGACAGCTTTTACGCGGCGCATGTTCTTAAATATAAATATGGCATGCATCCATTGACCGTAACTTGGGCGCCCCACCTTTATACACCTTGGGGATGGCATAATTTTCAGGCCTGGTTAAACGCCGGCTTTGATAATTTCCTGTGTACGCCGAATCCCCGAACCCATCGCTTGCTGACAAGGCTCGCGGTAGAGAATCTTTTCCATCCATTTCAGCCTTTTATGTTTGGACAGAAATCCCTGGCGCCGAAAATGGCTTTAGCCCATGATATAAAACTGGTTTTCTACGGTGAAAATGAGGCTGAGTACGGTAATCCGATATCCGATACTTCGTCGGCGAAAAGAGACTATAAGTATTTCACCGCGGAAGACAAAAGCAAGATTTATCTCGGCGGCGTATCTTTAGAAGCCTTAGAGAGAGAGTTCGGCGTTGAGCCGGTTGAGCTGCTTCCCTATATGCCGGCTGATCCGGATCAACTGGCGCGGAAAAAGGTCGAGGTCCACTATCTCGGGTATTATTTAAAATGGCATCCCCAAGAGTGCTATTATTACGCTGTTGAGAACGGCGGTTTTAGGCCGTCGCCGGAACGGACGGCTGGCACTTACAGCAAGTATAACAGTATTGATGATAAGATCGACGACTTCCATTACTATACAACCTTTATCAAGTTCGGGATCGGACGGGCAACCTATGACGCCGCGCAAGAAATCAGAAATCAAGAGATAACCCGTGAGGAAGGGGTAGCTCTGGTGAAAAAATTTGACGGGGAGTATCCGGAGCGTTTTGCGGAGGAAATCTTTCAATATTTAAGTATTCCTGAAAAGGAGTTTCCGTCGGCATGTAAAATGTTTGAACAACCGGTTATGGATAAGGATTATTTTATGGCGCTTGCCGACACTTTTCGATCACCTCATCTCTGGAAACGTGAAAACGGGAATTGGAAGTTGCGCCGCCCGATTTATGAAAAGTGAAAAGTGTAGACTATGAATAATATGAAGACCAGAAGTAATATTCGATTAATTGCCCGGTTAGACGTGAAAGGCCCTAATTTAGTTAAAGGCGTCCAACTTGAGGGGCTGAGAAAAATCGGCGACCCCAATGCTTATGCTAAAGCATATTACGACCAGGGAATAGACGAACTAATTTATCTCGATATCGTGGCAAGTTTATATGAACGGAATAATTTATTGGAGATCGTGCGCAGCGCGGCAAAGGACGTATTTATCCCGCTGACGGTCGGCGGCGGTATTCGTAAAGTGGAGGATGTCAGAGACGTCCTGCGGGCTGGGGCCGATAAGGTGGCGATTAATACCGCCGCGCTAAAACGGCCTGAATTAATCCGCGAAGTCGCCACAAGGTTCGGCGCCCAGTGTATGGTTTTATCCATTGAAGCCAAAAAGGTTAGTCCGGGTCACTGGGAAGCTTATTATGATAACGGCAGGGAAAAAACGGGTATTGATGCTATTGAATGGGTTAAAAGGGGATATGAACTGGGCGCCGGCGAAATACTCTTAACCTCGGTAGACCGGGAAGGTACAGCCAAAGGATTCGACGTGGACCTTGTTAAGGCTGCGTCGAATGCAGTTCCGATACCTGTGATTGCCAGCGGCGGCATGGGCGGTTTAGAGGATATGATCACGGTTGTTAACGACGGTAGCGCGGATGCGATCGCCATGGCCCATGTCCTTCATTATAATAAACTGACGGTGCAGGAGATACGGGATTATGCCGTCTCCTGCGATCTTAATGTTAGGAGAATGCAACATGGTCAAGATCACCATAGTTGACTATGGGATGGGAAATATTCTCAGCGTCCAAAGAGCCTTGGAATATTGCGGCGGTCAGGTGAGGATCTCGGATAACCCCCGCGACGTTAAAAATGCGGACTATCTGGTCTTGCCGGGAGTTGGCGCTTTTGCCGATGGCATGAGGGGATTATCCGAACGGGGTCTTAGAGAGGCGATTATTGATTTTGCTTCGCGGGAAAGGCCTTTTCTCGGCATCTGTCTGGGGATGCAAATGATGATGGGGAAAAGTGAAGAATTCGGGATTCATGAAGGCTTAGGGCTGATACAGGGCAGTGTCGTTAGGATACCGGATCACGATGTTCACGGCTTAAGACACAAAATACCGCACATCGGCTGGAATGCTTTAGCGTTACCGGGCGGGAAAGAAAGCTGGCAAGGGACCATTCTTGAAGATATTAAAATCGGCGACACGGTGTATTTTGTACATTCATATACGGCAGTACCTGCAAACGTATCGGATCGGCTGGCTGACACATTTTATAACGGGCAAATTATTGCCGCAGCGATTCAATCAGGCTACTTGTACGGCTGTCAATTTCATCCGGAAAAAAGCGGGATGACCGGATTGCGGATTATCAATAACTTTATTAAACTAACCGGAAATTCTATATAACTCTTTATATTGTTTTATGGCTAAGAAGACACTCGGCGATAGAAAAATCAGATAACGTATCGATATCGATCGATCTTTCTTTCGGCATGACGTAGGCGAAAGAGTTTCCGTCGAAGATATCGTGTGTTCGCAAAAAAAAGGAGGTTCTTACAGCATAGATGGCCCCGTTAATTCGATAGAACGCAGGAAGTTTCTGTCTGGGTTTGGCTATAATCTCCGGCTGCAGAAAACCCCTAAGAGATTCATTTTCCGGCAAGGTGTTAAACCACAACGGGGAATGCTCAGCCTCGCAAACCGACACGACGGAATCCGCGTTGGTTTGGGTCATTTTTTCAATAGCCTTGATAATATCATCAGCAGTTCGCAGCGGAGATGTCGGCTGCAGGACAACCAGGATATCATACGCTTTGCCCAGCGCCCAGAATTGTTCAAGGGCCTCTCTTACGCAATCCCAGGTCGAAGCGGAATCTGAAGCCAGCTCCGCCGATCTTAAAAATGGAACAGGGGCGCCGTATTGGATGGCGATATCGGCATATTCCAGTGAATCAGTGGAAAGGAATATTTCATCAAATATTCCTGCCTCCCGGGCTTGAATAATACTATAGGCCAGGAGGGGTTTGCCGTTAAGAAGGCGTATATTCTTGCCAGGTAATCCCTTTGAACCGCTGCGCGCGGGAATAATGGCGATTAGTCGCTGCTCATTGAACATGGTCTTGCCTCTTGACATCATAAAAACTCTTTTTTAGATTGATCTTGTTATTATCCAGAAAATCCTGAATTACCGTTGCAATTTTTTCGGAAGTTTTACCGTCGCCGTAGGGATTTTCCTGATCGGCAATTTCACGCAAAAACTGTCCGGACCTCGCTTTATTAATGCAATGGAGGATAGCGTGCTTTTCCGGTTGGCAGGATAAGACTGATCTGGCGCAGATCCTGCCTTTTTGCCTGTCGCCGATATTAATCGTGGGTTTTTTAAAGCTGGGGGTTTCAATGATGCCGCTGGAGGAATTGCCGATCACCATTTCGCAATATTTCATCGCCGAGAGGTAACGCCTTACGCCCAGAGAGGCAAAACAAATCGAATTCGCTTTGCTCTCACAGTAGGCTTCCAGTTTGTGATTGATCTCCCGGCCATATTGATCCGCGTTAGCTTTGGTAAAGATATAATTCAGCCCATCGGTCTCATCGAAAGCCGACAAAAGTATTTCCATTTGCTTCAGGGCAGTATCCTTTTCCAATGTTGCCGGGTGAAATGTGACAAGAGCATAGGGACGGTTTAAATCATAGTCGATGCTGCGCGCCAGCTCATCTTTGGTCATAAGGGACATTCGTAAAATGTTTTCCACGCCGGTTGCGCCAACATTGAATACCCGGTCCGGCGCTTCTCCCATATTAATAACCCGCTGCCGGTATGGTTCGGCAGAAGTAAAGTGCAAATAACTCATTTTGCTGATGGCGTGGCGAAAAAACTCGTCCAGCGACCCCTCTGTTGTTTCCCCGCCATGAAGATGCGCAATGGGGATACAAGCGACTGCCGCGGCCGTGGCGGCGGCGAAAATTTCAAACCGGTCCCCTAAGACGACGACTAAATCAGGCTGGGTTTTTGCGAAATACTCCGCAAAACCGATAATTCCAATTCCAATGGCCTTAGACGTAGTATTGGTGGTATTGATAGTATTAATGGTATCTAAATTATTATTAGTCTTGGCGGAACCGTTATAACGCAAAATATCTATTGTAGCGTCTATCGGGACGCCGTCGGCTTCAATCTCCTTATACGTGCAGCCAAAATCCGCAGACAGATGCATGCCGGTGGCAACAATTTTTACGACAAAACTCCTAATAGCAGCCAGCCGAAATATGACGGGCCGTAAAAGACCATATTCAGCGCGTGAACCGGTAACGATGCAAATCGTTTTTTTCATCATTCTATCAACTCATCCTCACAAAAATCACGCGTTGCGCGTAATCCCAGAACCTCAAACCATTTCATGGGAGAAATCCCATTACCGGGGCGTTTAACGGTCAAATTATCTTGGGTAAAGACCTCGCCTTTGGCAATATGGCGTTTGGCGACAATACTTTTGCGGGCGGCTTGTTTGTTGGGCTCTTCGGATTTTGATACGCGTTTGAGGCCATCCCCCAAAGCGAGTTCAATATTTCTGATCGCTGAAACCATGGCCTTAAGCTCCTTGGGATTAAGGCTTGCTTTATGGTCCGGACCTTCCAGGTTTTTATCCAGCGTAAAATGCTTTTCGATCACAGCGGCGCCCAGGGCCACTGCGGCAACGGCGGCTTCTATCCCTAAGGTATGATCGGAATAGCCGACCTCGACGCCGAAGTGTTCTTTCAGGGTTAGCATCGCTTTGATGTTGGCGTCTCCGAAAAGGGTAGGGTATTGTGTATGGCAGTGTAATAAGGTTAGCGGACCTGCGCCATTATTCTGGAGGGCTTTGAGCGCTAATCCCACCTCATCGAGATCGCTCATTCCCGTTGACAGGATCACCGGTTTGCCGGTATTGGCGATTCTTATCAGGTACGGCAGGTTGGTAATTTCTCCTGACGGCGCCTTAAATATTGGCATGCCGAGACTGTCTAAAAAATCGATGCTATCATAATCAAAGGGCGTGGAAAGAAATAGAATCTCTTTTTGATCACAATACTTTTTGAGTTCACGGAAATCGTCAAAAGAAAGCTCCAGTTTCTTTATCATGGCTAACTGGTTTTCTTCAGCTCCGGTTGTTTGTTTTTGATAGTCGGCTTTCTGCGCTACTTTGGATACGAGGTTCTCTGCCTGAAAGGTTTGAAACTTGACTGCATCCGCGCCTGCGGTTTTCGCTGCGTCTATCAATTTTTTAGCAAGATTTATATCTCCGTTGTGGTTGACGCCGGCTTCGGCAATAATAAAAACTTTAGGCATTCTTTCTCGCCGCCTTGCAGGGATTACCGTACGCCACAACCTTGTCCTGAACATCGCGGACCACAACGCTTCCGGCGCCGATTAGGCAGTCGTCGCCGATAGTGACGCCTTGAATCACCGTCGCGTTGGCGCCGATATGAGTCCGGGCGCCGATGTTGACGTCGCCGCAGATCACAGCGCCGGGCCCGATATGGGTGAATTCTTGCATACGGCAATTATGCTCCAGTATGGCGCCTGTATTAATGATCGCCATATCGCCAATAGCGCTCTTGGCATTGATGATCGTGTTCCTGCCCGCGTAAATACCCTCGCTCAGACGGACATCGCTGCCGATAGTTGCAGACGGATCGATTATCGCAGGCAGAATAAAGCCTTGACGTTTGAGTCTAAAAAAGAGGTTTTCTCGCAAAGCAGGGTTTCCGATACTTCCGACTGCAATAAAAGCATGTTTGATCCCGCTCTCAAATACAGACTGTAATACGGCGTCGGTTCCTAATATTTCATAGCCTAATAGTTTCTTGCCGATATAGTCCAATGCGGTAATTCCCACGATTTCGTATTTCCCGGCGGCATGGATGCTGTCTATCACACTAAGCGCATGTCCGCCCGCGCCGACCAGAACAATTTTTTCCATGAGCTCATACCCCTAATTCCTGCTTCATTCTTTCCAACTCTTCAAACTGTCCCATATCCAGCCAACACCGTTCGCTGACAGGAAAAATCCCGATCTTTTGCCCCAGTCTTTTTTGCTGCGCGATGATGTCGGGGAACCCTATAGCTTGATCCTTCTCCAGCGTGTTCAGAACCTCGGGTTCCACAACATAAAAGCCTGAATTAGTCAGGAAGGAGTACTCGGGTTTCTCGATCATGGAAGCTATTTCACCATTGCTGTCCATATTAATTATTCCATAAGGCAGCGTGAGATGCTTATAGGCTGCTACGATAGTAATCATATTGCCGGTTTGCTGATGATGGTCATATATCTCCTTATAGTTGGCTCTGATCAGCACATCGCAGTTCGTCAGGAAAAAGGCCGATCCCAGTTTCCCTTGAAGCAGGCTGAGCCCACCGCCTGTACCCAGCGGCGCCTCTTCCGGATGAAATTCCAGGACATAATCTTTTTCTACTTCGCTGAAATAGGACTTGATCATATTTTTTTTATGATTGACGATTAAATGAAACTCCTGGCACCCATATTCCAGAAAATTGTTAATAATATGCTCGGTGATAGGTATATCGCCGATAGGAATCAGGGGTTTGGGTAAGATTTTAGTATACGGATACAGCCGCGTCCCCAGGCCGCCGGCCATAATCACCACCGGCGCACTTACGGCATGGTGGCGTCCAATCTCGTAATCTTGGAGAAAGACGATGGATTGGATCTCCAATGTTTCACTGACAACCGGCAAAGATAAGACGGACCATTTTTTCATTAATTGCCGGGCTTGATCTTTATCTTTTTCCAAGATATAGCGTGGCTGATAATTGGCAATTTCTTTTACTTTATCCTCTAACTTTCCTCCGTGCAGCAAATGCCTTCTAATGTCGCCGTCGGTAATGATGGCTTTCAGTTTTTTATTTTCGGGAATAAGCAGAATTTGATTGGCGGTTGCATCGATCTGCTTCATCGCTTCCAGGACGCTTTGGTCTTCAGTGATATATAAGGTCTCGATATTCAATCTCCTCACCCCGTTTATTATATGAAGACTACCTTCAATGGGGGCCATAATTTACCATTATATTAAAAATATGGGATGAGCAATAAAAATGAGAGAATGACTATTTTGCAGTCTCTTGCCAAAAGGGGCTGTAACAAAACTCAGGAGCATTTTTTCAAAATCCCTGCTTGAGATCAAGACACAGTAATAAAAAATACTCTCATTAGACTTTCATGGTGAAATGAGGGTATTTTTTATTCTTTGATGGCGCTGTTTGTGGCATGGGAGTCTAATTTTGAGATACTTGGTTTGAATACAGTTTTTAAAGTGAACTTATTTTTTTTATAACCCTATCGACATCGCCGGCAGATAAATTGCTGCTGCAAGGAAGATTCACAACGCGGTTATAATAGGAAAATGCTTTTTCAATCATAAAAGCTTGGTTAGTCAAATAGGGTTTTTGTTCATGAATCAGTCCCCAGAGAGGGCGAGTTTGAATGTTATCTTGGGCCAGACTTTCCATGATTTTCTTACGGGAATATTTGTCTGGATTTTCGATGTAGAGGGAATAGAACCAGTAGTTCGGACGGATATCCTTCCGAAAGGTCAGGATCTTCAAGCCGTTTAGGCCATTGTTTATCCTGCTTTGGTATATTCTATAGTTTTGTTGCTTTATCGCTATAAAGTTCTCCAACTGCTCCAGCTGAGCAACCCCCAAGGCTGCCTGCAGGTTGGTCATACGGTAATTGTAGCCGATTTCATTATGCCGGAAATAGACGGCGTCGTCTTTGGCCTGGGTGGACAAGTATTTGGCTCTTTTCATGATGCCGGGATCACGGGAGACCAGCATGCCGCCGCCGCCGGTCGTGATAATTTTATTGCCGTTAAAGGAATAAACGCCAATATCGGCAATGGTCCCGGTATACTTGCCTTGATACCGGCCGGCAAGGGAGTAGGTTCCTAAGGCCTCAGTGGCGTCCTCAATGACTTTCAGGTTATAGGCCTGAGCGATATCCATAACCGCCTCCATATGGGCCATATTGCCGAAAATATGGACAACCACGATGGCTTTGATCTGTCTGCCGGTCGACTTATTGATTAATTGATTGTCAATAAAATGACATTCGTCCTGGCAAAACTTCTTTAATTTGGCCATATCCAGGCACAAAGAATCGTCACAATCCATAAAAACAGGATGGGCGTTTAAATATCTGACCGGATTAACGGCGGCGATAAAGGTCAGCGTCGGCGCGATCACCTCATGACCTGCTTCTACACCCGCTAAAATCAAAGCTAAATGCAAGCCGGCGGTTCCGCTTTGACAAGCAACCGCTGTTTCCGTGTTGACATAAGCGGCAAACTCGTATTCAAACCTGTCGACATAAGCCCCGCCGGCAGACACCCATTCCGTCTTAACCGCGTCAGTCAGGTATTTCAGTTCGTTACCGTTGAAGTTGGGTACGGATAACGGGATAAATTTATCCATAAGGCTCAGCCGCTTTCATTAATTAATTTTCAATTTAAGTTTAATAAAATATTTACAACCAATTACAGGTTATAAATATCCGCTTTATATCGGCCTGCATTCTCCTTGAAAAACGCTATTGTCTCAGCCAGACCCTCTTTGAGACTGTATTTCGGCACCCAGGCAGTAAGTCTCCTGATTTTCTCATTGGACCCTAAAAGCCTGTTTACCTCGCTTTTTTCCGGACGTAGTCTGTGCTGGTCACAAATCAGCGTTGCCTTAGGGTTAATCTGATTAATTAACTCCTGGGCCAGCTGACCGATGGAGATCTCTTGCTGGGTCGCAATATTGATCTCCTGACCTATGGTTTGATCAGACTTGGCGATGTCAATAAAACCTTGGACAGTATCTTTCACATAAAGAAAATCCCTGGTCGGAGTCAGAGAGCCGAGTTTTATTTCGGTCTTTCCCGCCAAGAGCTGAGTAATAACAGTCGGAATCACAGCCCTGGCCGATTGGCGCGGTCCATACGTGTTAAACGGCCGGGCGATGGTAACGGGCAGGTCGAAGCTGCGATAGAAGCTTTCCGCTAATCTGTCGGCCCCAATTTTGGTGGCCGAATACGGAGATTGCCCCTGAAACGGATGTTTCTCATCGATGGGTACGTACTGGGCCGTGCCATAAACTTCGGACGTGGAGGTCACCAGGACTCTCTTAGTTTTCAGATCTTTAGCGGCCTGCAGCACATTTAAGGCGCCTTTGATATTCGTATCGACGTAGGAATCAGGAGAATGATAACTAAATGGAATTGCGATTAAAGCCGCAAGATGGAAAACCTCATCCACTCCTCTGAGCGCTTCTCTTACGCCGTTGGGATCACGGATATCGCCCGCGAATATTTCTATATCCTCTAGGAGTTCTTTGGGGAAGGTATCGAGCCATCCCCAGGTATTAAATGAATTATAATAGACAAAAGCCCTCACCTTTTCACCATTTTTGATAAGCTGCTCCACAAGATGACTGCCAATAAAGCCGTCAGCACCGGTAACAAGAATTTTGTTCATAGCAACCTCCATTTCGCCGCTACCGCCTCCGGTATAAGTTCGTGAAGATAATTCGTTAACTCAGCTGACACATCAGCATGGCTTAGGCCGTACTCAATTGTCGCTTGGATAAAGCCAAATTTGTCTCCGACATCATATCTGCGCCCCTCAAAATCAAAGGCGATAATTTCCCCTACCTTGTTATATTCGCGCAAACCGTCAGTCAGTTGAATCTCGCCGTTCTTACCGGGTGGAAGGTTTTCCAGAATTCCAAAAATCTGAGGACTTAAAATATAGCGTCCCATAATCGCTAAACGTGTGGCCGGGGCCTCTTCCGGACGTGGTTTTTCAATCAGATCACGGGACCGGTAGATACGTTCGCCTATTTTTTCTCCGTCCACGATGCCAAATCTGGAAACCTGTTCTAAAGGGACTTCATGGACCGCGACAATACTGGATCCATACTGTTCGTAGATACTAATCATTTGTTTCAGACAAGGTATCTGGGCGTGAATGACGTCATCTCCCAGTAAGACCGCGAAAGGCTCGTTGCCGATAAACTTACTTGCGCAATAGATGGCATGGCCTAAGCCGAGAGCTTCTTTTTGACGGACATAAAAAATATTCGCCATCCGTGAAATATCTTGGACTGCCTCCAATAGTTCGTCCTTTTTGGTGTTTCTTAAGAACGTCTCCAGTTCGACGGCGCGGTCAAAATGGTCTTCTATGGCTCGTTTATTGCGACCGGTAACGATGACAATGTCTTCAATCCCCGATTGAACGGCTTCTTCAACGATAAACTGGATTGTTGGTTTATCCACAATAGGCAGCATTTCCTTAGGCTGAGCCTTTGTTGCCGGTAAAAAACGCGTGCCAAGTCCTGCTGCCGGAATGATTGCTTTGCGAATTTTATGCATACTTACCTCTTATTATTTATTATTTTATATAAATTTTATAACGGAAAATCTAAAAATATTACCATTTATAACTTAATCACAGGCCATGGCCGGTGTGCCGAAGATAAACGTGCCAAAACGCTAAAAACGTAGAAATGACTGGAGCATAACTGATAGGATTCAAGCATTTAATATGGATTTTAATAAAAACAAGCCCGCTTTGTTGAAACATCCTTCTGAATGAACTTGACTGGGAGCTTGAACGAAGAGGGCACAGAATTGTCCGCTATGCGGACGATATGCTTATCTTCTGTAAAAGCAAAAGGGCGGCGGAAAGAACACTGGCAAATCTAATCCTGTTCATAGAAAAGAAATTATTCCTCAAAGTCAACCGGGAAAAGACAGAAGTAGCTATGTGGGTAAAGTTAAACTCTTAGGTTATGCGTTCTACATTAATAAGAACAATGACGTAGGTCTGCGAGTACACCCCAAAAGCGTTGTAAAGATGAAAGTGAAGACACGCCAAATAACATCTAGAAGTAACGAAATGGGATACGAGCAGAGAAAGTTAAAACTCAAGCAGTTCATAACCGGTTGGGTCAACTGCTTTAAACTTGCGGATATGAAGGCACTGCTGAAAGAAACCGATAAATGGTTACGGAGACGTATCCGGATGGTTATCTGGAAACAGTGGAAAAGGGTAAGAACGCGATATGCGATGCTCAAGAAATTGGGCATTGTTGCGTGGGTAGCATGGAAAGGTGCAAACATAAGAAAAGGTTGCTGGCGTTGTGCCCGTAACCCGATTATTGCTAAAAGCATTTATTTTTCGGTCAACCTGTTGACTAACAAAATAAAATCATCCATTTTACGATGAACCTTCTCGAAAAGCAGACCGCCGCAAAACCAAACGGGAGCAAATCCCAACGTAATAAAACCGTTTATCGCCAGTGAATCTGTATACTCCCAGGGATAAACGCCAAGAACTTTAAGTAAAATTAGACCGCTGATATACTCAATTCCCCAAATCACCATTAACCAGATGAGTCCCCTCAGAGGCCACCTCCAATGTGAAATCTTATCATGCAAGGGCTCAAGAAATACAGCGGAGCCATAGATAAAAAACATCCACAGGTTTGTAAAGCCCATCATCCGAAAATCACCATGAATCAGAGAATTAAGGCCAGTCCATAGGATTTCAAGGCTCCAACCCATAAGTCCATAAAAGAAATATCGTCTTAGCATAATCTTAGTTTGTAACAGGAGCAGCGGATTTACTAATAGTAATATCTACCTAAATATCCACATATTGAAGTAGAGATCCTCCGATACCCATGGCAATATTATTCAGCGCACATGAATAGTTCGGATAATGTACCCAACAGAGCTATTTCTTCTTTACGTACCAATCCATGACGGAATCTTCTGTTTGATGCCGGATCGACAGCACGGGCTATGAGTTCCAGGCTTAAGGGTGCAATTGAAAAATCACGACATTCATCCAGAGAATAAAAACCGGCCTGCATCACCTCAAAAGGATCATGCATAACATCGCCACCGATATAATCCAGAAGAAAAGCAATATAGATATCTGAAGTTTCGCACCCCTCAAAACCCTTGTATCTCTAATTTAAAGGTATCCTAATGCCAGTGGTTCCTTCTGATTATTACCGATTAACTGGCATTTTTAAGGGCTATAAGCTGATTACTAAGAAAAGAATTCTCAAATAGTTCTTTCAAATGTTCATATTCACTGGAATTCCTAAATTCCAAAATGTCCACTAAACCAGACTTGGCGATGCTGGTGATCACCACTTGCAGCAAATCATCAAATAATTCCCAGAGCCGCTCCGCTACATTCTTCTCTATGAGTTCGTCCTTGATTTCCGCAAATAATCCTTCTAAGGATTCGTAGGCGTTTACTCGTCGAAAATAGGCTAGGAGTGTATAGAGGAGATAGCAGGTCGTGATATGGGCAATCTGCGCATCGAAATCCCTCGATTGACAAGTCCCGAGCTTCAAATGCTGCTTGGCTTCCTTAAAAAAGACTTCGATGGTCCAACGGATACTGTAAATCTCCAACATACTCAATAAACTAAGAGATATATCCGTCGAGAGGAACAGTCTAAATTTCTTTTGATAGGGAAACCGGCAAAAATACAGTTTGATTTGTCCGATTCCTTCATAATCAACAAGGACTTCGAAATAACGGATATTCCGTTTCCTACAGCGTTTTTCGTTTCCCTCACTTTTGAGGACCGATTTTAATTGGCTGGCATTAAGGGAAGTCTCTTTGTAGCGATACTTCCTCGTATCTTGCCGAACACCACAGACCAAATGCATCGATTTTTTGTCTAATCCTCGAATCGTTTGAATGAACTCGTAACTGCTGAACCAGCTGTCAACCAGGACATATTTAGCCTTAAACCCCTGTTTTACCGCCCGTTTTATCATATCCAGACCGTTCGAAATTTTGCTAACATGGCATTCTCTGATCCGTTTAGCCCCAGCAGATTTGGGGTCTCGTTGCTTTTTGAACCGTTCTTTACGGTGCCTTGCCTTTTTTAAGGGCTTTTCCACTTGTAAAGTGAAGTCTATAGGCGTGAGGCTTTTACCATCGAAGAAACCAAGGGTTAAATTTTTAAAGCCTAATTTGCTACCTTTCTTCCCTGCAACATGGTCAAACACCTGGGTCATTTGTTCAATTCTTCGACCTGTCTTAGCAAGAGTTGTATCATCTAGAATGAAAGCGGACTTTTCATCCACTTCGTTCGTAGGATTAACCAATCGTTGAAACTGTTTGGATATACCGATCAGCAATGCTCTCCAAGGCATTTTTTCATTGTTCTTCAGTCGATATATGGAATCTTTCTTCATAGTAGTAACCTTTTGGAAATCGCTTTTATATAACGCGTGGACACTTTTCAGTAACATTAGGGGCAACATCAACATTAGTGAGAGGATTTCCGCGGAACTGTAACCATCCTGTTTCAGAAAACCAACTTTGCGGCAAAGCGTTTTAAGCTTGAACGTCTTCATAACTTCACATATAATATTGTTAATCGAATAGCCGTGATTTTGGAGTACGTTTTCAATTTCTTTGACAGGTTTCCGCATGATAACACCTCATTTTTGGTTGATTTGGAGTAGCATCTTATTATACCAAAAACCTAGTGTTCATGCGGATTTTTATCGTTTTTTCGTCTTATTCTAAGCCGAATTTTCGGCTGTTTTATGGGTGCGAAACTTCAGTAGATATCATGCTTGATATTGGGTATATCCTCGGGATAATCTCTTACAGCCAAAATACTAACCGGCCGAGTCAATATTCCAGTCTCTTCTCTGACCTCTCTCACGGCAGCATCGGCAATCTTTTCATTTTGTTCGACATAGCCGCCGGGTATCGTCCATCGTCCCTTGCCGGGGTTATTGGCGCGCTGAATCAGCAAGGCTTTGCCGTCCTTGAGCACAACGCCGCCTACCCCTAATGAGTATTCTCCCCAATGGATATAATCGCAGGCCGGACAGGCCTGACGCATTTTGTCTTCGACCATACGCTGTTCTAACTCCGCCGAACAGACAGGGCAATATTTGAATGCGGTATAAAACGACGGCATGACATGTTCCTTCTTTCTAAGCTTTGCCTAAAAAATTGCGACTATTCATTATTCTATACGGAATACAATCAGAAGCAAATTTTATTTGAATAAAAAGCAAAATATTTATATTTAATTGAGGTACGAAGGATAAACAATATCTTTGTAGAACTACTAAATAAGGACTATTATCGACTTGATTTTCTACCTATGGGGGTTTTATTGATGAAAAATGAAAAGGAAAAAGAAATCTGGCTGAATCCTGAGGAACTTCAACAGCTTTTGGAAGGCGGGTTATACTGGAAAGACGTCGCACCAAAAATGAGCCTGGAGAACACGGATTCCTTTAAGAGACAGTTTAACATAGATAACGGTCCCCAGACTGAAAATCCCACGGCAGAAGAGGCTGTTTATACGCCTATTTCAGTTACTGCACAGGACGAAGAGGGGGATTCTCTTTTCAAGGACGATGCTGTTTATGAGGAAAACGCCGAAGAGTTAAGAACCATCCTTTTAGGTGACCGCAATGCTGTAAATGATGAACTGCAGGCGTCATTCATTTCCCAGGCGGCATCCCTAGAAGACGATTTCATTACAACCTTTGGAAATGAGGCTGACTTAGAAGACGCCACGGATGAATCTAAGAAGTTTAATAAAAACATGGAATCCGAAGACGATATGGTTTTTAATGATTCTGCCAATGACATTAATCAGTCGGAAGTAAAAACGGAATTCTTAAACTGGGAAAGTAAAGAGCCCTTAAGCGATAGGTTTGACCAACGGGATATGGAAAAAACGTTGATCATGAGTAATTTAGCCGATAGTCTGCGGATAGAGGATACTGAAGTGGGAGAGGACGAAAGAAGCAGTTTTTCCAATTTGAACACTCCAAAAAATCAAAGACAGGCAGATTACAATACGAATGATTTTGAAGATGAGGATGATGACGATGATCTTCAATATAAAGAAAGAAGTGCTTTTAGCGGATTGCTGGTCATTGGTTTAATCGCTATTGTTGCTTTAGTAACCTTTGGGCTCTGGTATTTCTTCATATCTTAAAGAGAAAAGTAACTCAGTTTTCACATTGATGAGCTATTAATTTTCGCCTGTTAACCACCTGTCCGATAATAGAGATATTTCGGATAGGTTTTTTCGTATATCAGAAAGTATAAATCTTTTCTAATATATCAAAGTGCAATTGACGGTCATGGATGACCTAATGCCGCGGACACCATGGACGGTGTAGTAGCGGCAAGGCCATGGATGGCATTGGAGCGAGCGAAAAAATTTATAAAAATAGTTTTCAAATCATGAAAAAAAGGGTAGAATAATATAAAGGTCAGAAAAGGTCATAAAGTCAGTAAAGGTCAACTTAAAGCGAGGATTGGATGAAATGAGTAATTTGGCAGACCGGATCGAGGAGTATCTAAAAAAAGTGATCGAACAGACCAATGAAGGATTTATCGTCCTGCAAAGAGGTTATCTTGCCGACTTCTTTTCTTGTGCCCCATCACAAATCAACTATGTTCTGACAACACGATTCACAGCGGAACGGGGATACCTTGTCGAAAGCAGAAGGGGTGGCGGAGGCTATCTCCGAATCGTCCGGCTGGGACTGGATCCTGAAGGCAAATTTCAGAGACTTATGGCTGAACTTATCGGAGACGATCTGTCTCAGGAGAGAGCGAGCAATCTGATTGACCGATTGAAAGAGGAAGAAATATTTACACAAAGAGAAGCGCTTTTGATTAAAACCATCTTTTCCGACAGGTTATTATCAGGGTTAGTCAATTGCCCTTCACATCTTCGAGCGCGTTTGATGAAAGAGATACTGGCGAATATGTGTCGGGATGATATTGATGCTTAGTTTATCCTTTTACATTCGATAGGGGGGGATTGTCATGCTTTGTCAAAAGTGTCATCAGCGTGAGGCTGTTGTCCATTTTACAAAGATAATCAATGGTCAAACATCCGATCTTTATTTATGCCAGGAATGTGCTTATAAGGCACAACCACCGGCCCAAAACGTTTATCCCAACATGGTCGCTGATTTTTTACAAGCATTGTTTGGGGCAAGTCCTTCACCATTAAATCAAGCTGGTCAGACGGCGGGTGAAATTCCACTGCAGAAATGCTCCGGCTGCGGCATGACGTTTGCGCAGATTCGGCAAGCTGGAAAAATGGGCTGCAGCCGATGTTATGATGAATTTGAGCCCCATATGGAATTGCTCCTGCGCCGAATCCATGGGCGTGGAAACCATGTCGGAAAAATCCCGGCTTCAGTTGGCGCTGCGTTTAAGAGCAGACAAGAGATAGTCAAGCTAAAAGAACAGCTCATGGGCCTTGTTCAGGCAGAAAAATTTGAAGAGGCTGCTGTTTTAAGAGATAAAATCAGAGACCTTGAAAACGCTGTCGGAGGTGAAAGCGAATGAATCGCGAATTGCTTGCTAAAGACAGCTATTGGATGAAGGATACGCGGGAATACCCTATCGTCTTAAGTACACGTATAAGGCTGGCCCGCAACCTGGCGGATAGTCCATTCCCGCATGCGATGTCACCAAGCGACGCCGAAAAGGTGGAAATGAAGGTAACGGAGGCATTCGCTGACTTTGATTTTGCCGGCGAAGCGCTTAACTATCTTCCAATGAAGATGCTGGTCCCTATAGAAAAAAAGGTTTTGATCGAAAAGCATTTGATCAGCCCTGATTTTGCGTCTAACGATCAGGCGCGGGGTATTGTCCTGTCTGACAGTCATAAGGCAGCAATCATGGTCAATGAAGAGGATCATCTTCGGGTCCAGGTTTTATTGCCGGGCAATAGTCTGAAAGAGGCGCTTCATCTGGCAGGCATCCTTGACGATTATTTGGAAACACGTCTGGATATTGCTTTCAAGGAGAAATTCGGGTACCTGACAACCTGCCCGACGAATGTCGGTACCGGCTTAAGAGTATCCGTGATGGTCCACCTTCCGGCCTTGGTTTTGACAAATCAGATTCAACAAGTTCTCGGAGCCATGACTTCTCTGGGCTTAGCGGTGAGAGGACTCTACGGTGAAGGTTCTAAGGCTTTTGGCAATATTTTTCAGATTTCAAACCAGGTGACCTTAGGAAGAAATGAGGAAGATACACTGACCCATCTGGAGTCGGTGATCGGACAATTATTGGAGCGAGAACTCACTATGCGCGAAGTACTGCGCAAGGAATCCCAACTCCTGGTAGAAGATAAGGTGTGGCGAGGCCGAGGTGTTCTGGAGAATGCCAGAATACTCAATTCCGAAGAAATATACTCGCTTTTATCCGAGGATAAGCTGGGCGTTGACCTGGGGATACTTCCTTCTGTATCCTCCGGATTTATTTCAACCCTGATCAATTCGATGCAAGGATGTTTGCAATATAACCTGAATGAACAATTGGATCCTTCCCGCCTTAATTTCGAACGAGCAAACTTTGTCCGCAGAGTATATGCACAAAAAACAAGCAATAATGTCATCTAGGGGATAACCTTCAGCAAGGTTAGCATACAACACAGAGTATAAATCATTGGGTTATGAAATTTGAATTCAGAGAAAGGAATGATTAATAATGGCTAAAAAATTCACGCAAAAGGCGGAGAGGGCGCTTTCTCTTTCCGAACTCATCGCTAAACGTCTGGGTCATAAAGTTATTGGAACAGAACACCTTCTGTTGGCGCTCATTGAGGAAGGTGAAGGCATAGCGGCACAAGCCCTTCACGGATTAGGTCTTGAGCCGGAAAAGGTCAAGGCGAAAATCGCTCAAATTGTAGGATCCGGTACACCTTACGAAGGTGAGGTAGCGCTTACCCCACGTGTAAAGCGTGTCATGCAGCTGGCAGCAGAGGAATCTCAACGCCAGGGAGTTAACTACATTGGCACCGAACATCTCTTACTTGGTCTTATAATCGAGGGAGAAGGAATTGCCGCACGCGTACTCGCTGACTTGAAGGTCAGTCCGGAAAAAGTTTGGGAACAGGTGATCATGCTTCTGGGTGGAGAGACGGAAGGTATGCCGCTCCCCGGCAGCGGCGGCAATTATAGTAACGCTAAAACCGGCCAGCCAGGCAATACGCCAACTTTGAATGAATTTGGTCGGGATCTGACCGTTATGGCTTTTGAGGGTAAGCTGGATCCTGTTGTCGGAAGGGAAAATGAGATTGAGAGAGTCATTCAGGTTTTAAGCCGCCGTACGAAGAATAATCCCGTGCTGATCGGCGAGCCGGGCGTTGGCAAAACAGCGATAGCTGAAGGATTGGCACAGCGTATCGTCAATAATAAAGTACCAGAAATTTTAGCGGATAAGCGGGTTGTGACTCTGGATATATCGTCGATGGTTGCCGGTACCAAGTATCGCGGCGAATTTGAAGAAAGAATGAAAAAGGTGATGGAAGAGATCCGCATTGCGGGCAACATCATTGTGTTTATCGATGAACTGCATACGCTTATAGGCGCCGGTGCGGCGGAGGGGGCTATTGATGCAGCAAATATCCTTAAACCGGCTTTAGCCAGAGGTGAGATGCAATGTGTAGGAGCTACAACCCTTGATGAATATCGGAAACACATCGAACGTGACCCGGCATTGGAGAGGCGTTTTCAACCCATCACGGTCGATGAACCAACCGTAGAGGAAACGATCGCGATCCTGCATGGACTAAGGGATCGTTATGAAGCACACCATCGGGTAAAAATTACGGATGAAGCGATTGAGGCTGCTGCCAGTCTGTCTGACCGGTATATTTCCGACCGGTTCCTGCCTGACAAGGCGATTGATTTGGTTGATGAGGCCGCTTCCAGAGTACGGCTTCGCGGTTTCACGGCACCTCCGGTTTTAAAAGATCTGGAAGAGGTTGTTGAGAACCTGAAGCAAGAAAAGGAAGACGCTGTTAAAAGGCAGGATTTTGAAAAGGCTGCGGCAATTAGAGACGAGGAGCAAAAAAAGCGGGAGGAACTAAGTGAGATCCGCAAGAATTGGGTTGAGAACAGAGAAAAAGCAATGATGTCCGTTGGGCCGCAGGATATTGCTAAGATCGTTTCGAGCTGGACGGGAATCCCGGTTGATAAACTCGCTGAAGAGGAAAGTGCTAAACTGCTTAAACTCGAGGAACTCATGCATGAGAATGTGATTGGACAGAATGATGCGGTTTCAGCCGTTGCTCGTTCTATTCGCAGGGCAAGAGCAGGTCTCAAAGACCCAAAACGTCCCATAGGCTCCTTCATCTTCTTAGGACCAACAGGGGTCGGCAAGACGCAATTAGCCCGGACTTTAGCCGAGTCGCTTTTTGGAGATGAGAACTCCCTGATTCGCATCGATATGTCGGAGTATATGGAAAAACATGCTGTCTCTCGAATGGTCGGTTCGCCTCCGGGGTATGTCGGCTACGATGAAGGCGGTCAATTAACAGAAGCCGTCCGAAGGAAACCGTATAGTGTTATTCTTTTTGACGAAATAGAAAAGGCTCATCCGGAGGTCTTCAATATTCTGCTTCAGGTTCTGGAAGACGGCAGGCTGACAGACTCTAAAGGCCGCTTAGTGGATTTTCGAAATACCGTATTGATCATGACGTCCAACGTCGGAGCATCCTTCCTGAAAAAAGAATCGTTGGGATTTGTTTCTGCACGCAGCGCAGAGAGTGACTATAAAGCGATGAGTTCCAGAGTCATGGAAGAACTTAAAAAAACCTTCCGTCCGGAATTTCTGAATAGGATCGACGAAATGGTTGTTTTCCACGAACTTCAGAAGGATGATTTAGTGAAAATAACGAAGATATTGGTTAAGGACGTCAGTAAACGGCTGAAAGAACAACACTTCGAGTTGACCTTAACTGACGCGGTGTATGATTATCTGGCTGAAGAAGGTAACGATCCCACCTATGGCGCGCGTCCCCTAAGAAGGGCGATTCAAAAGCTGATAGAAGATCCGCTTTCGGAAAAAATCTTAGAGGGAGTCTATCAAGCCGGTGACCAGGTAATGATCGAAATAGCAGACGGTAAGATTGAGTTTGCCAAACCTGAAGAAAAGAAAAAGGTGGCATCTTCAAAAAAAGCAAGCAAGAAAAAAGAGGATAATTGATCCTATTGCAAATGGATAATTGGGAAGGGGAGGTCGGATTTTTGGCTGGTTCAAAGACAAAGTTCTATTGCCGCGAATGTGGACAGGAGAGTGCCCGATGGTTGGGGCGATGTCCCGGATGCGGCGAGTGGAATACATTGATCGAGGAACGCGTGGAAAAATCCAAGCCCGCTGACAGGAGAGGGATCGCACAGGCGATCCCTCTATCTGAGATTCATACGATTGAAGGACAGCGGATGGATACCGGCAGCGCAGAATTGAACCGTGTGTTTGGTGGCGGAGTTGTTCATGGTTCTTTCGTACTGCTCAGCGGTGAGCCGGGGATCGGAAAGTCCACGCTTTTCTTGCAGATGGCAGATTATTTATCCAAAACGAACGATGTCTTATATGTTTCGGGTGAAGAATCTGCCCGGCAAATCAAGTTAAGAGCAGACCGCATGGGAATTAACTCCGAACGCGTACATATTCTTGCGGATAATTCATTGGAAGCTGTCCGTGCCGAAGTACTTCAAAAAGGCTATTCCGTTATTTTTATTGACTCTATCCAAACGATGACCCTCGAGGATATCCAATCGGCACCGGGAAGTGTCAGTCAGGTAAGAGAAGGGGCATCGTTTCTTTTGAAATTAGCTAAAGAAAACGAAATCACGGTATTTCTTGCCGGGCATATAACCAAAGAGGGTGCCATCGCGGGACCGAGGGTATTGGAGCATATGGTCGATACGGTTCTCTATTTTGAAGGAGATCAGCATCATCTTTTTCGTTTGCTGCGTGCCGTCAAAAACCGCTTCGGTCCTGCGAATGAAATTGGTGTTTTTGAGATGAGAGGAAATGGCCTGATCGATGTGACCAATCCTTCGATGTTTTTTATGGGAGATAACTCACGGGCACAGGCCGGCTCCGGTGTCGCTATCATTATGGAAGGGACACGCCCCATTTTGGTAGAAGTTCAAGCACTGGTTACAGCATCCGTATTTGCTCCTCCCCGGAGGACCGTTAACGGAATGGATTACCATCGCCTGCTGATGCTTTTGGCCGTGTTGGATAAACGGGCAGGGTATACGTTTGGCACCAGAGATGTCTTTGTCAATATAGCCGGCGGATTGGAAGTCGATGAACCGGCGGCAGACCTTGCGATCATCGCCTCCGTCATGTCGGGAATCAAGGAAAAGCCTTTAGGCAAGATCGCTTTTGTTGGCGAATTGGGATTAACCGGTGAGATTCGGGGAGTTTCGCATATTGAACAGCGAATTAAGGAAGCAGAAAAATTTGGTTTTCAAACGTGTCTAATCCCCGAAATCAATGCAACAAGCTTAGGCAGTACAGAATGCCGGATTTTCCCGGTAAAGACAATTGAAGAAGTATTAGACTATCTTTTTTAAAGGCAGAACCGGCATAATGGCGTTAAGGCACAATAAAAAGAGGAGTCAACGACATCCTCATACGTACTACTATCTTCAATTACCAATATACAATATGACTTAGTGTATGACCGGCAATCGAAATCCATTAATCTTCCTTTAAGCTAGGTTATCTAAAATTAAAAACCGTAAGTGTTTTTAATTTTTCCTCCTCCTTTTCCATGATATCATTCACAGATAAACCCAGCGCATTGGTCAGTGCAAATATATAAAACAGCTGGTTTCCCAGTTCGGTTTCAATGACTTCGCGACAATTGGCGCAGAGAGAACCGTTGAGATGATTCGACAATAAATACTTCAGGTCGGCAATGGTTGCGTTTTCAGGAATCGAATTTTTATGGGCATCAACGCGGATACACCCGCAAGAAGTGACCGACTTTATTACGGCCCGGTTGACACGCGAGGAAGCCTCTTGCCCTTTTGACAGGATATCAAGGATACTTTGGTGTCGAATCAACATATCATCTACAATTTTCGGGAAATCGTCTTTAATTAGGTCCATAACCATTCACTCCTTTCCACCAATTTAATTAATTATAGACAGCTTTTTGTCCAATTGTCAATTTTATCAAATCGGGAAATATTCGTGATAATTTAGGTTTTATGAAATAATTTGTCGTATACTTTGAAAGGGTCAGAACAAACTGTTATAATTATTGAATACCGGGCAAACAGAAAAAATAAATAAGGTACAAATTATTAGATAGCATGGGATTTAGGTATAAGAAAATGGTTTTTTAGCCAAAATATTGAAAAGGGAGGTGATACGATGCTTAGCAAAATTGTTCGCGGCATCATTACGCTGCTGTTTGGCGCAGCAGGCATTTATCTGAATTATCTATTACTCAAGGTTATTGAACTACAGCAGGTACTTGAATCAATCATTGGGCTTGAAGTTAAAACATTCTGGACTTATATCATCTTTTTTATTTTACTCTCAGTCATTGGCTTCTTTCTCGCCCCGGTACTTATGCGGCTGTTTATGGGACTTGTTAAATGGATGGAAAGCAGGCTTACCCGTATGCCGATCAGTGATTTGGTCGGGGGTGCGCTCGGTGGGATTGTCGGTCTGTTGATTGCAAGTCTTATAAGCAGTTCTTTTTCAGATGTCAAGTTTCTTGGACCGATTCTGTCGGTGATTGTCAGTCTCTTCCTGGGGTATGTGGGTCTTATCATTGGAATGAAACGGAAAGAAGACATTTTAGGTTTTTTTAATTCGTTATCCAAATTAAGAAGCGAAAGAAACGAAAAGGATAAAGGTCGGGATAAAGGAAAGGGAAAGCACTCCGGTGCTGATCAAACAGACTACAAGGTGCTGGATACCAGCGTGATCATTGACGGACGGATCGCAGATATCGTTAAGTCAGGTTTTCTGGATGGCATCCTTCTCATCCCGGGATTTGTACTGGAGGAATTACGCCATATAGCTGATTCCTCGGATGCAATGAAGAGAAACCGTGGTAGAAGAGGATTGGATATCCTCAATCAGATTTCCAAAGAAGCTATGATTAAAGTGGAGATCTACGAAGGCGATTTTGAAGATATCGCTGAAGTAGACAGCAAACTTGTCAAGCTGTCAAGCATTCTGGGAGCCCCGATCCTTACTAATGACTATAATCTCAATAAGGTGGCTGAACTCCAGGGGATTAAGGTGCTGAATATCAACGAATTGGCCAATGCGGTCAAACCTGTTGTTCTTCCGGGAGAAGAAATGTATGTTCAAATCATGAAGGAAGGCAAAGAAAACGGGCAAGGTGTAGCCTATCTCGATGACGGGACCATGGTCGTGGTAGACGGCGGAAGGAAGCATATCGGTCAACATACGACGGTCTTAGTAACAACGGTTCTGCAGACGGCTGCAGGTAGGATGATATTTGCAAAACCAAAAGGGATACAGGAGAAGTCCGTTGAGGAGTTTTCTCATGAAATCAATGCGTTCGGATAATATTGCTGTCATTGTACCCGCTGCCGGGCGGGGGAAACGGATGGGGGGTCAAGGCAACAAGCTTTTGCTTGAACTTGCCGGGACCCCTGTCCTTATTTATACACTAAAAACAATGCAAGATTGCCCATATATTAATGAAATAATTATTCCGGCGTCAAACGAAGACATCGCGGTGATCAAGGGACTGGTCAGCGATTATCACCTGTCGAAGGTAACCGCTGTCATTGAGGGAGGCGCAGAAAGGCAGGATTCTGTATTTCAGTCACTTCAAGCCGTTAGTCCAGATATAGAATTTGTCATGGTGCATGACGGAGCAAGACCTCTATTAAGACCCGGTGATCTCGAACTGTTTCTTGAAAAGACTGTTGATATGGATGCGGCCATCATGGCAGTACCATTGAAGGATACGATTAAGAAAGTTGACGACCAGGGGTGGGTCCTGGAAACGCCTCAAAGAGATAAGTTAAGGGCGGTTCAAACTCCTCAGATCTTTCGCCGGACACTTTTGGAAAAAGTGCACAAAATAGCAAGGGAAGAGACTTATTATACAACGGATGATGCATCTCTGCTGGAATGGCGGGGCTATCCGGTAAGTGTCATTGAAGGGTCATATGAAAATATCAAAGTTACGACGCCGGAAGACATGCTTTGGGCAGAAACGATATTAAACCGGCGCAAAGGGGAAATACCAATGAAGCGTGCTAAGACTGGGCTAGGTTATGATGTCCATGCACTTGTTGAAGGGCGACCGCTGATACTCGGAGGGGTGGAAATTCCTCATACTAAAGGTCTCTTGGGACACTCTGATGCGGATGTCCTTATCCATGCCGTGATGGACGCAATCCTTGGGGCGTGTGCCCTAGGGGATATCGGCAAACATTTTCCCGACAGTGATCCTCAATACAGGGGGATTTCCAGCAAAACACTTCTCGCTGAAGTGGTCAGACTTATCGAAAATGAGGGTTATCAGCTGGGTAACTTGGATTGCATCATTATCGCCCAGAAACCAAAGGTTTCACCTTATATAGACCAGATGCGGATAAACCTAGCTGAAATTCTAAGAGCTAATATTCAAAGCGTTTCCGTAAAAGCGACGACCACCGAACAGCTTGGGTTCGAAGGACGTGAGGAAGGAATCAGTGCCCAGGCTATCGTTTGTCTTATCCCCGTGTAAGCTGATATAATATACTAGTGCCATGTAAACCCTAATTCCTGTACATCCTTGCGGCAAATTTCATGTAATACTGCGTTGTCGTCAATCGGCATACGCTCGGTATGCCTCAATCCTCCGCCTTGTCTTACAAGAAATCTGCTCGCAATTATATTACAGTTATAGAGTTTACAAGGCACTAGGGTAAATCAGATACGACAGAAGAAGCGAGGTTTATTAATCATGACAGTCAAAGTAAGATTTGCTCCCAGTCCTACCGGGCCACTGCACATAGGAGGCGCCCGGTCTGCCCTGTTTAACTATTTGTTTGCTGCGGGCAGAGGGGGTACTTTTGTATTTCGTATAGAGGATACCGATCTGGAACGCTCCAGCCGGGAATCGGAGCAGGATATCATGAAGGCTTTGCATTGGCTGGGTATCACCTGGGATGAGGGAATTGACGCCGGCGGCGATTCCGGGCCATACAGACAGACGGAAAGACTGGATACATATCAACATTATACCGAGAAGCTGATGCAAAGCGGGCAAGCCTATTATTGTTATTGTTCAGAAGCTGAACTGGAACAAGAACGGCAGGAACTGAGCGCACGCGGTGAAACTCCGCGTTATCTCGGCAAATGCCGCCATCTGACGCCTGATCAGCGACTGGCATACGAAGCGGAGGGACGGAAGCCTGTCGTCCGTTTTAAAGTGCCGGAGGGTCAGGATATCGTTATCAATGATTTAGTTCGGGGAAAAGTGGTTTTTGAAAGCGACGGCATCGGGGATTATATTATTGTCAAATCAGACGGAATCCCAACCTACAACTATGCGGTGGTCATCGATGATGTCCTTATGCATATCACCCATGTTGTTCGCGGAGAAGAACATCTCTCCAATACACCGCGCCAGGTCTTGATTTATGAGGCATTGGGAATGAAAGCACCGGATTTTGCCCATATTTCGTTGATCCTGAATACGGAAGGGCGTAAGATGAGCAAACGGGATGGGGATACAGCCGTCATGGACTACTATCATAAGGGCTATTTGCCGGAAGCGGTTGTCAATTTCATCGCGCTTATGGGTTGGTCGCCATCCGGAGAACAGGAATTTTTTACGATGGAAGAGCTTAAACAGGCATTTTCCTTGGAAAAAGTATCAAAAAGTCCGGCGGTGTTTGATCTCAACAAGCTGAATTATATTAATGCTCATTACCTGAAACAGAAAGAAGCTGCGGATTTAGTGGAATTGGTCCTTCCGTTTTTACGAGATAAAGGGATTTTTCCGGCGGCTGTCCTCAGTGAGTCAGAAAGGCAATGGATTACCGCGTTTGTTGAGGCTGTAAAGGAAAAAATAAACTGCTTAAGTGAAGTGAAAGATTATATTCATTACTTTGTTGGTACAGAAGTGGATGACTTTACAGAGGAAGCCGAGGCAATCATGCAGGCAGATACCGTATCGGCGGTATTGGATCTTTTCGCCAGCAAAATCCGCCAGGCGGAAATACTGGACATGGCGACATCAAAATGTATACTGAAGGAAATAACCAAGGAGTTGAGCTTAAAAGGGAAAGATGTCTTTATGCCGGTGCGTATTGCGCTTACGGGACAGATGCACGGACCGGATCTTGATCGAATTATGGCTCTCTTGGGTAAGGATAATATCTACGGGCGTTTAGCTCAAACGGCAGGGAGGAGATCATAATGACTATCCGATTATATAATACGATGACTCGCCGCAAGGAGGAATTAATTCCGCGGGAAGCCGGTAAGGTATCGGTTTATGCCTGCGGCCCGACAACCTATAATTATTTCCACCTCGGTAATGCCCGGATGCTTGTCGTCTTTGATATGATTCGGCGTTATTTGATCCACAAGGGATTTGATGTCACCTATGTGCAGAATTTTACTGATGTGGACGATAAAATCATTAACCGGGCAGCACAGGAAGGGATCGACCCTTTGGTTCTGGCAAGTAAATATATTGATGAATATTTTGTTGATGCCAAGGCTCTGAATATTTTGCCTGCGGATATCCATCCCAAGGCAACGGAGCATATTCAGGATATGATCGAAATCATTACAAAGCTTGAGAAAAAAGGGCTTGCCTACAATGTTGATGGGGACGTTTACTACGCCGTGGATAAATTCCCCGGCTACGGCAAACTATCCGGACGGACACTTGAGGATATGCAGGCTGGGGCACGCGTCGATATCGATGATAAAAAACATAACCCGATGGATTTCGCCCTGTGGAAAAAAGCCAAAGAGGGTGAACCCTACTGGGAAAGTCCCTGGGGTCAAGGTCGGCCAGGATGGCATATCGAATGTTCAGCCATGTCCCTAAAGTATCTGGGCCCCGGGTTTGATATTCACGGCGGCGGCGGTGACCTGGTCTTTCCGCATCATGAGAATGAACTCGCCCAGTCAGAGGGAGCGTCTGATGGGCAGCCATTTGCCAGGTACTGGATGCATAACGCGTTTATTACGGTGAATCAGGAGAAAATGTCTAAGTCATTGGGGAATTTCTTTCTGGTAAGGGATGTAACAGAAAAATTCCCTGGGGATGTGATCCGGTTCTATCTGCTGGGGACGCATTACCGAAGCCCGTTGGACTTTGATGATGAGAAACTGGTCATGGCATCCAAAGGACTTGATCGTCTAAAGAACAGTATCCGACTTGCCAAGGAAGCGATCGGAAAGGCGCCTATAGCAGTGGGTTTGACAACAGAGAATGGTGGCGAAGACGTTGTTGAAGCTGCAAAAATAGCTCAAAATGCCTTTGAACAGGCCATGGATGACGATTTTAACTCAGCTCAGGCCTATGCAGCACTTTTTGAGCTATCGCGAGCAATCAATACCTACGTTTCTAAAGGACAGATTGAAGCACAGGCACTGCAGGTCTCTGCGCAGACACTGATTGCACTGTCCGGTGTTTTGGGATTTGACCTGGAGGCAGAGTCTGAGGCGGATCAAACGGATTCCGGAAAGCTGGGGCCGGTCATGGATCTGGTCATGGAGATACGTGCTAATGCCCGTAAGAACAAAGATTGGGCCACAGCGGATCTCATCCGGGACCGGATTAAAGAAATTGGCATTATTATCGAAGATACGCCTGAAGGAGCCCGCTGGTATATTAAATAACGTGCTGAGGGAAGGGACTATCTTGGAGAATCATCACCGTCCTGATCAAACAAAAGGTAATAATGACCTGCCGGACATATGGTCGGTCAAACTGGATAAACGGTGGCAGGATATTAATATCCTGCTGCTTGCCTATATAGGCGATGCCGTTTATGAGTTATGGGTAAGGAAGCATCTTCTTGAGCAGAATATCACCAAAGTTCAACAGATGCACAAACGTGCGATTACTTACGTTCAGGCGAAAACCCAGGCGGGGATATTGCGATACCTCATGGATGAACTGGACGAGACAGAAAGAGAAGTCGTACTCCGGGGACGAAATGCGAAAGGGCATTACCCACGCAATGTCGATGTTGTCACCTATCGGCATGCCACTGCGTTTGAAGCCCTTGTGGGCTACTGGCATATTACGGGACATACCAGCAGAATGAGCGGAGTATTTATCCGCTTAGACGAAATATTGGAGAAAATCGCCGCAGATACTTCAGGGAGAGGGGAATCTGAAGGATGAGGATCACTCATTTCGAACATACGGGACTTGAAAGAATTATTACGTGGGCAAAGCGGAATAATATCCAAGAAATGCCGGAGAGGGATCTGAAGGAGGTATTGAAGACGATCAATATTTCCTTCGTGGCTGAAGGCATCAACAGGGTCCAAAGCATGCTGCTCTGTGAATTGAAAGCTTCTTATGTCCAGCAGAGCCAACGCTATGTGGCAATGGGCGACGATGCTTATGTCTTTCCGGATCTTCCGCCGAATGAAAGCCGGCGGGCCGTAGAGTTAGGCCAACGGGCCATGGAGCTTTACGCGAAAATGGGCGCATTAAAAAATGGCAGTTTTAAGGGACGCCCCAAACCGGAACATTACCTCTACGGTATCCCAATAGAAGATGCGCGCTATATTCTGCCATTAGGGGCAAAAACAAATCTGGCTTTTGCTATGACCGGTGATAAATTGACAGAGCTCTACCGACTTCTCTCTGATTACCGATATGGGGATGTGTTTTGTGAGTTTAAGCAAGAATTGAGCGCCTGTCTTCCAGGAGAGCTCCTTCGGGTTATGCCTCAAAATGTGGACGGCAAGAATAGCGAGATTATTGAGGATTTCTACCGCGAAGACTTAGCAAAAATCACTCCAGTGGAAGATGTTGTTCTGCTGACCAGTTGCCAGGATCCAAACACAAAGGCCGGATTGGGAGCGTTAACCAGTACGCAAAGCAAATCGTCTTCCGAGATACTGAAAGCCTGGGGCGATGAAGCGGACAAAAAGGCCCGGGAAACTGTGCAAAGAGTAATGGGATACGGCCACGAAAGCATAGCTGAGCAGGCTCGAACCACATTTGGGATAATGTGTTCTTTCGTCACCTACCACCAGCAGGTTCGGCACCGTCTTCCGGAAATGTACAGGGAGGACTTATTGCATGTCCTCTTGGATTTGGAGAGGCCTGTTGTTATACCGGACAGTATTCGCCAATCACCTTTTTATAATGACTATGTGACATTGACTGATGATTTCCGGAAATTTGCTAAGGATATCTGTTTACAACATGGATTGGATAAAGCCCTGCCATTTATCCTTAATTGTCAGCTTATAAAAATCGTCATGTCCACAAACGCGCGAATTGATAATGCGATGCTCTCGGAAAGAACCTGCTTGAATGCCCAATGGGAAATAAGACAGCTTGCTGTAAAAAAACTCAAGATTCTAAGGGGACTATCCGATGTTCTTTATGAAAAAGCACTTCCACCATGCCTTATCAGCAAATGTAAGGAAGGCAAGATGGCCTGCGGGAGAGTGCAGGAAGTCAGAAAAATGTTCCTGGGTTAAGAATTAATCCATTGATAAATATTTAACAGTTATAAAATGCTTATCGAGGTGGCACGATGAAAGCAATCGTATCGGTTGATCGAAATTGGGGAATTGGCTATCAAGGAGATTTGCTGATGAAGATTCCCGATGATATGAAATTCTTTAAACAGATGACGGTCGGGAAGGTCGTTGTCATGGGAAGAGGGACTTATGAGTCTCTGCCTGGGAAAGAGCCGCTGAAAGACAGAATCAATATCGTCATCAGTTCCAATAGCCAATTTCAGGATGACCGGGTCATTATATGCCGCTCTTTGGATGATTTGTTGCTTGAGTTAAAAAAATATCCGTCGGATGACATTTGTATTATTGGCGGAGAGTCGCTTTTTAAACTCATGATGCCTTATCTGGATGAGCTCTATGTCACCAAGATAGGAGCGGCTTTTCCGGCGGATACATTCTTTACTGATGTTGATCAAAATGAAGATTGGAAAATAGCCTCCGTCGGCGAAATGAAAAATTATAATGGAATTGACTATCAGGTGGTAAAATATATACGGAAATTATAGGTGTACACTGCTTGCTTATTGTCAAAAATGTAACACACCACCTGATGTTGTGCTAAGAAAATTGAAAAATGCTTTACTGGAAGGTGAAATATTTTGGGTGAAAATATCGTATGTGGACGTAATGCTGTCAATGAACTGCTCAAATCCGGTAATCCAGTGAATAAGATCGTGATGAAAAGTGAAAAAGAAAACGGTCAGGGCAGGAATGCCGATATCGTCCATCGGTGTAAAGAACGCGGCATACCCTTTCAATTTGTGGACAATGCGGTTCTGGATAAATTGAGCGCAGGTGAAAAGCATCAGGGCATTGTTGCGCTATCGGCAGCCAAAGAATATGTAGAGCCCTCGGATATTATTGCTATTGCCCGGCAGAAGGGTGAGGATCCATTCATATTGGTACTGGATGAGATCGAAGACCCGCATAATTTAGGGGCGCTTCTGCGAACAGCAGATGCAGCCGGTGTTCATGGCGTGATTATACCCAAAAGACGAAGTGTTGGTTTGACACCGGCCGTCGGCAGAACCTCTGCCGGTGCAATCGAATACGTGCCTGTAGCCAGAGTCGCTAATCTTGTTCAAACCTTGAAATACTTAAAAGATGAAGGCTGCTGGGTATCCGGGGCGGAAGCCGGCGGCAAAGATATTTACCAGGCTGATTTAAAAGGCCCCAGAGTTGTTGTCATTGGCGGAGAAGATAAGGGTTTAGGCCGCTTGGTCAAGGAGACATGTGATGAAGTGATTTCACTGCCAATGCTTGGAAGAATTGCATCCTTAAACGCCAGTGTTGCGGGCTCAATCATCCTCTATGAGGTCCTAAGGCAGAGAAATAAAGGTTGAACCGACATATACCGTCAAACTTCGTCTTGACGCTGTTTGTACAATTCAGGTATAATTAATCCGGTGTAAAGCGCATAAACAAGGCTTCAGCGTTTCCTTCGGGATTGCATTCGGGAGGGATGGACTTGACCTATAGCATTCAGACAGAGATTCAAGAGGATTTCGAAGCTAATGAATACATAGCCGATGAGGAACTAGTAGAGTTAGCGAAGATAGGTGACGCAGAAGCTCAGGAGTACTTAATCAACAAGTACAAAAATTTTGTTCGAGCTAAAGCACGCTCGTATTTCCTGATCGGCGCAGATCGGGAAGACATTATTCAGGAAGGCATGATCGGGCTTTATAAAGCGATTCGTGACTTCCGTGGGGACAAGCTGTCGTCGTTTCGCGCATTTGCTGAGTTGTGTATCACCCGCCAAATCATTACTGCTATTAAAACAGCAACCCGACAGAAACATATCCCCCTTAACTCCTACGTATCGCTAAACAAACCCATTTACGACGAGGATTCAGACCGAACCTTGCTTGATGTTATCTCGGGGACGAAGATTACGGATCCGGAAGAACTTATCATCAGTCGGGAAGAGTTTGATGATATTGAAGAAAAGATGGGCGAGATACTCAGCTCGCTCGAATGGGAAGTTTTAATGTCCTATCTGGAAGGGAAATCTTATCAGGAGATTGCTGTCGACCTTGACCGACATGTCAAGTCTATTGACAACGCACTACAGCGAGTGAAAAGGAAGCTTGAGAGATACCTGGAGCATCGGGGAGCTTAGGTAATACGTCCTAAAAAATACCACAAAAAAACTTGCTTTTTTTATTGACAACACACAACGATATTTGTTACAATACACTAGTCTCTCCTGCCGATGTAGCTCAATTGGTAGAGCAGCTGATTTGTAATCAGCAGGTTACAGGTTCGAGTCCTGCCATCGGCTCCAAGTGAAAAATGGGTAGGTGGCCGAGTGGTTAAAGGCGGCAGACTGTAAATCTGTTCCGAAAGGTACGGTGGTTCGAATCCATCCCTGCCCACCATTTTGATCTTAAAGATAACGATTTCTTATTGAAAAACAGTTGCCAGAATTAGCATGAATAACAGTCTGAATCTTAGATATAATAAAATAGTTATCGTCGCGGGGTGGAGCAGTGGTAGCTCGTCGGGCTCATAACCCGAAGGTCGTCGGTTCAAATCCGGCCCCCGCAACCAAAGAAATTAGAATAGGCATAAACTGCCTATTTTTTATGCCTATTCTAATTTCTTTTTTCATCCTAAACTCCCGTAAAATTATAATATACAGATTGGTTCTATATCAAAACAGTAGAAAGCCAAGCATGAACATCGGGTGAGGACAAACCACAGGCTGTCAGGATATCCCTTTGTTTTTTCGTTATCGGCGAAAGTAGCCTTTTCCCCTCAAGTGTATGAACATACTTCATTTTTCGAAGCTCCTTCATAACCGACGATAAAGTCAAATTAGTTTCGGACATATAATCCCGAAGTTTGTTAAGCCAAAAGCTTAGAGTTTTTTATTTTTCTGACATCCATTTAATTGAATTGACATCCAAAATCGATCTTTCATTCTATTTTTTGGTATGCTAGTATATAAATAAAAATTAAAATCATAGACAATAAGGTAAAGGCTTTATAATTGATAAGACTTTTTTCCTGGCTTCATACTCAAGGAGCCTGTTACGCACTGATTCCGAATCAAGACCGTTTTCCAGGGAGATCATGAGGTTATCAATTTTCGAATTCAATAATGCTATTTTTATTCACATTTTTGGTAACAAATACATAATATAACAAAGACTATTCGATCTCTTATATATTTAAAGGGGGATACTCAATGCTTTCTGCAATAACAAATGCTTTATCTTGGTTGTTTACTCGTATCTGGGCTGTTTTACCAAAAATTCTTCCTTATCTTAATAGTATTTTCCAGCAAACTCAAACTGCTTAAATTAAGCAAGCAAAGCCCCGAGGAAGAGATCCTTTGGGCTTATTTTTTCGATACACCTCAAATCAGGTCTGCGTTCCACAGTTCCGGCGACAAGCAGAGCATGGATTGCGTAGCGCAACGGTCCATGGATGGACCTAAGTTAAAAAATCGCCAAGGAGGGCAAAAGAATTTTAACTTCCTCAATGCAAATTCATGGAGGGCACAAGAGCCGAAAGCGGAATGTGGTATGCAGACCAACCTCAGAAAAAAAGCTTACGTGTTTGTTTGCGAAGTTATTTAGAATACACTGTACTAGTTTTTATGAACCGTAAAAAGCAGCCAGCGGAACGTGCCTGGCTGCTTTTCTTGTTTTTATAGACCTGATTGTTGGGTATAATTTTTACATAGGGAAAATTTCGTGCTGCTCCCAAGACTCGACAATCCAGATTGCCTGTCTGTATGAATATCCTCTTCCTATCATATAAGCAATTAAAGCAGCTTCAGTAACAGCATGATTTAGACTTATGGGTGTCTCACGTAGGCTATGTTGTACGGCGGGCATAACTTCTTTAATGGCTTGGTTATATTCTGGCGTAGCCGGTGGAACTCTCACTTTTTTTACCCCCTTTCTAACTATGGATGCTTTACAATATGTTTTGGCTAAGGTAGAGGTGTGTGCATAAAAAAACCACACAATCTGTGTGGGAAAGAGATATGGGTTATTCGGATATAATAGCATATCCAAAACATGGGAAAATGTGAAGAAAGTTATTCGCTCTTTCTGTACCTGAAAAGCAGCTATGTCCTGATCAGTTAGCCGGTACTGCGATTTCTCAAAAAGATATTCCACTAAATACATACCAATAGGTTGTCCCAAATTCGACATCAATGTCGAATTTGGGACAACCCTTCAGAGATTACTACGCATCAACTGGCAGCACACATCGTCTTTTTCACTGCATAAACTATGAAAAAGGAAGTGTGTCGTCTTGAAAATTCATGTTGTCAGTGCCGGTGAGAGCATCTATCTCATTGCCAGGAAATATGGTGTTTCTCCCCAGAAAATTATTACGGATAATGAATTGGCAAATCCCGATCAATTAGTTGTTGGACAGACGCTGGTAATTATCCAAAGTACCCGCAGACATACAGTTGCCGCCGGTGAATCTCTCTATAGCATCGCCCGAAAATACGGCGTCAGTCTGCAGGCGGTGTTAACGGCGAATCCTCAGATACCTAACCCCAGCCAGATCGTTATCGGTCAAGTTATTACAATACCAGGAGAAAGCCAAACTTATGGAACAATAGAAGTCAATGGCTATGCCTTTCCGAATATCGCGATGGAAACACTGCGTAAAACGCTTCCTTATCTTACATACCTAAGTATTTTCAGCCATCAAGTGAATTCTGACGGCAGTGTGACCAACATCACGGACTCTCAGCTTATACAGGCGGCGAGAGCGGCTAGAGTAGCCCCGTTGATGGTGATAACCAATATCCAGAGCGGCGGCAGCTTCAATAGTGACCTGGCGAGGTCCATCCTGAGGAATCCGACTGTTCAAAATACGTTAATCAATAATATCATAAGGATCTTGAGAGAAAAAAACTATTATGGCCTGGATATCGATTTTGAGTACATCTATCCGGCGGACAGAGAAAACTATAATAACTTTTTGCGGCGGGTCGTCAACACGCTTCGACCCTTAGGATATTCGGTGACGACAGCATTGGCACCGAAGTTATCGGCCGAGCAAAAAGGAGTACTCTATGAAGCCCATGATTATCCTGTTCACGGTGCTTTAGCCGACCATGTCATTCTCATGACCTATGAATGGGGCTACACCTATAGTCCGCCAAAGGCTGTTGCGCCGTTAAATGAGGTGCGGAAAGTGTTAAACTATGCTGTATCCGCTATCCCAAGGCAAAAGATTTTTATGGGAATTCCCAACTATGGTTATGACTGGACACTTCCTTATGTAACAGGGACTGCTGCTAAGACAATTTCCAATACCGCTGCTGTTGATCTTGCCAGAACAAAGGGTACAATGATTCAATATGATGCGACGGCGCAATCGCCTACTCTAACCTATTATGAAGCAGGCAAGAAACATGAGGTTTGGTTTGAAGATGCCCGAAGCATCTATGCCAAACTGACCTTAGCCCATGAGTTCCGTCTGGGAGGCGTTAGCTATTGGACGATTGGCCGCTATTTTCCACAAAATTGGCTTGTTCTGAGGTCTTTATACACCATAAGAAAAGTATTATAACTTTCCTTTGATCATGAACCGTCTATGGTCATCGAATAGGTGACCCGATGTCGCTGTCTTTGCCAGAAATAGAAAAGACGTTAACTGGCATTGACTTTTTTTTATATAAAGCTTAAAGTGAAATCGTGTAAAAAAGAAGTATATTTTTATCCTTCCGAATTCTAATAATGAACAGGAAGATCTCTGTCTTTTAGATGTTGCTTGGTGAGAGTCTATGTGCACTGGTGGAGGGTAAGATGAACAATAGCGATGATTTAGAGAAACTGCGAATTATTTTGCCCATACTGGCAAAGACATCCGGTGGCTATGCTACGATTACGGATTTAGATGGCAAAAGATTATATACTATTGACTGGAATGGAAATGAATTAGAAAGCTATAGGGGCGAGATATATGAGCTGGCGAGAGAGGCTGCACAGCGAAATGAGCCGCAAATCGGCTATTCTCAAATCGAAGATCAGGCCGACGCCTGGGCATTGAAGGTAGGTAATTATGTTCTGTCCTGCAGCAATGTGGAACGAATAAAAAAAGAACAAAAATTTGTTGATGCCTTGGTCAAGGCACTTCCGATGATTGCCCAAGTTGCAGGCGGAGAGGCGGTTATCTTCAATGAAAGAGGCGAGCGCTTATACAGCTTTTTTTCGGATGGAAAGGAACGACACGAATTACGAGGGCAAATCAGTGATCAGGCCAAGCAAGCGATGCTGTCCCAGGAACCCTTTGTTGGAAAGTCATTTTCCACACATGGGGCAATGGCCGTACGTATTCCCATCACTGAAAAAATTGGTTTTGGATTTAACAACGAAAAAGTTGTCAGCAAACAACAAAAGCTTTACGATGAAGTGAAAAAATTTCAGAGTGCTAAATATCGTTTTGAAGACATCATTGGTGAAAGTGAACAAATAACAAAAACAAAAACATTGGCTAAATTTATTGCCGAGGGTGTGTCTTCCATTCTTATTTATGGAGAGACGGGAACGGGTAAGGAGTTGTTTGCTCAATCGATCCATAATGCCAGTGAACGCCGTTACCAGCCGTTTATTGCGATAAACTGCGGGGCGTTACCCGCTTCACTCATTGAAAGTAATCTATTTGGATATGAAGAAGGTGCTTTCACCGGGGCAAAGAAGGGTGGCAGCGTCGGGGCTTTTGAACAAGCAAACGGTGGTACAATATTTCTTGATGAAATAAGTGAGTTGGAATTTGGCCTTCAAACGAAGTTACTGCGTGTACTGCAGGAAAGAGAAGTCGTGCGGGTTGGCGGATTTAAAGCTAAAAAAGTGGATGTCCGGGTTATCGCTTCAACCAATAAACAACTTGCCCATTTGATTGGGGAAGGAAAGTTTAGGGATGATCTTTATTATCGGTTAAACGTTGTTCAGCTCACTGTACCGCCTTTAAGGGAACGTCAAGATGATGTTATTTTACTGACGCGATACTTCATTAACAAATACGCTTATTCTTTGGGAAAAGCTGCTGTGGATATTGATGACAACACGCTTACAATCCTGAAAAAATACTACTGGCCAGGAAATGTTCGTGAACTTCAAAACTGCATTGAATCGGCTATGAATATGATTCGAGGCCAAGCCATGCTGCTGCCGGAACATTTGCCGTTATACTTATGGCAAGGGGAGAATCAGAATGAAGCCTTACAGATTAATTTTAACCATGAATCCTTGAATTTGCAGAAAGCCGTTATACAAACAGAAAAGATGATTATTAAGAAAGCCCTGGAAATGAATCAGTATAAGAAGGCTAAAACGGCTGAAGTGCTAGGAATAAGTACCCCAACCTTATGGCGAAAACTCACTGAATATGGAATTGAATAAATATTTATTGTTGCTTTTTGCGATAAGTTTGTCAAAAGCGTGATAATATCGCTTAAACCATTTCAAATATGAATTAAAAACATTCACAACTGAAATTAATGAACGAAGAAACAACGGACCCCATTTCAACTATGAAATGGGGTCCGTTGTTTCTTCGACAAATTATGGTCTTAAATTATCTAGCTATTTAAGAATCATTACATAATTGAATTATATAGCGTTAGTATTTCTGTTGCTCTATATGAAGCAGAATAAAGCTAGAACCCGATGAAAAGCCACTTTTGATGCTTTTGACATTTAGTTTTGGGCAATTTGATAGATCGTAAATTAAAATATGGCGTGAAATGTTATTAATATAATTTGAGTTTTCGGGAATAATTACTTTCTGATTGGTTGGTACAAAAATTGCAATATATATAGGCACATCAAAACACAGTCAAAGACAAAGTGGGAACGCGTTTTTTACGCATTTCAGCTCGTAAGATCATGGATGCAGTAAAAAATGCAGAAATGGTTTCACCCGATAAAGGAGGGATTAATAGACCGGGATTGAAAATCTACGTATCCGACACCTTATTAGAAACAAGGGAGGAAAAGAAATGCCAGAAAAACCCAAAACACCAGCTTATAAAAAGACTGAAAAATGGTGGTTAATACTCGTTGTACTATTCTACGTCCTGTACAACATACCGGGGGTTCCTCAATATGGCGATGCCAGAGGGGCGATTATTCATGGGGCATTAACGATTATACCAATCTGGGTCATCGTTTATGTCGGCATGTATATCTTAAATCGTCAAAGGAAACTCAAAGTTAGACAGGATGCGGTTGCCTCTAGTGATAATAACTCAGAGGAGGGTGTTTGATGTTATCAGTAACTTCAACATGGGCAATTTATATCATCTACATGGGTGCTTTAATTATCTTCGGGGTTTTTGTTTGGTGGCGTGACCGGCATAAATCAACGACGCACTTTTATACAGCGGGGAATTCAATTCATTGGTTTGTTCTTTGTATGACATATATTGCTGCGCTGATGAGTACCTGGGTGTTCTTTTCCGGTCCGGGAGGATATTACCGCGGCGGTTTCGGCTATTATATGTCGGAACTCAGCTATATGCCCCTGTTCCCGGTGCTCACGTATTTTGTCATGAATAAAGTATGGCTGATCAATACACGGCGAGGCTACGCCACACCGGCGGATATTTACGCGGACCGCTTTAAGAGTCCTGTATTGCGTCTGATTCTGGCTCTTGTGTTTTTTGCTGTTTCCATGCCTTATGCAGCGGCAATTTATGTCGCCTGCGGTCAGGCCGCAAATGTTGCCAGCGGCGGGCTGATATCAAACACATCCGTTATTATCTTCGTCGGTATTACAGCTTTGTTATTTGTGCCTTTTGGTGGTGTTAAATCCGTCGCTTGGGCAGCCACAGTCCAAGGCTGGATTTTTATGATCGCCTTGTGGACCATCGGGATCAGCGCCTTTGTCGTTGGTTTCGACGGATCGTTCGGGGATGCAGTGGCCAGTGTTTGGACCAATTCAAACAATTGGTTCTCTTATCCCGGTCCTGCCAGCTGGGCTCCCTATTCGGCGAGACTTGGGTATCCCCTCGCCTGCGCCATCGGCTGGACAATCATGCTGCCGGATGTATTCATTCGCGCGGGCTATTTCGGGAAGGACCTTGCCGCTCAGCGCCAACTCATGCGTTTCCAGCCAGCACTGCAGTTAATCGTATGGACCGGGTGTATGGTTATCGGGTTCGTTGCGATTGCGCTCGTACCTGGATTATCCGGAGCCGATACCGAGCTGGTAATACCTTACTTGATCACCGAAATTATTTCGCCGGAAATGATGGGATTTGCGATCATTCTTATGTCGCTGTTCGTCTGGGGTGTTTTAGCCAAAGGTTTATCTGCTGCGACGTCACACCTTTTAGTCGCAGGCTCCATCATCTCAGAAGATATTCTGGCCAAACTGCTTAAACTCAAGGTCTCCAAGAACACCCATATGGTTATCGCCCGCTTAGCCGTTGCCGCACTCGGCATTGCCGCTATGGTCTTGGCGATCAACCCGCCCGACCTGATCTGGACATTGATTATGTTCGCCATTGCTCTGGTTATGCCGATCTTCCCGGTACTTGTTGCCACCCTTTATTGGCGGAGAGCAACAGCCCCCGGAGCGATCTGGGCTTCGATTATCGGTGTTATCGGCGTTATCGTAACCTATAAAATGGGTTATGGTGATGCGTGGTATGGCTTGTTCGGTATGATTGCCGCAGCAGTTGTTTTGGTTGTCGTTTCACTGCTTACAAAACCAATGGATAAGGCTGTTTTGGACGAATTCTACGGACAACTTGAAGCAGCTGAAGATGAATACTATGAGCAGGAAGCTGCTCGTGGCGCGGCTAAATAAGTCGCGGGGTTTTACTGAATACTATTTTATTGAATACTAACAGAATTAATTAGTCGTTCGTTGACTGCAAAGTCATAAGAGGCGCAGTCAAAGCAGGGTTTATCTGCTCTGCTTTGACTGCAGACTCAAAGATATATTAGATATATTGAGGAGACAAGTTCTTAAGGAAATAAGGATCAGAAGCTAATCACGTGTGATTGTCAGCGTGCCTTAAGATCGTATAAGGTGGATTAAATAAAAGAGGGAACCCGGCAATTTACAATTGCTAGAAATATTTTTAGGAGGAAATAAAAATGATTACGTATGCCGATCTTGCTGAGAGTGTAATTCTGGGTGATGAGGATCTCGTTATTGAACAAGTGAATAGCCTAGTGGCTGCAGGAAACAATCCGTTAGAGATCATCAACGACGGACTCATCGGCGGAATGAACGTGGTGGGTGTCCGCTTCAAAGCCGGCGACATGTTTGTACCGGAAGTCCTTATGTCAGCCCGCAGTATGGCAGCGGGTGTAGAAATCGTTAAACCCTTGATTTCCTCGTCCGATATGGGCGCGTCCATCAAGGTCCTGCTGGGAACAGTTAAGGGCGACTTACACGATATCGGGAAAAACCTGGTTCGGATCATGATGGAAAGCAGCGGACTGGAAGTTAAAGACATTGGAATCGACATAGCACCGGAGGCATTTGCAGCGGCAATAAAAGAATACAACCCGGATATCCTGGCCATGTCAGCGCTGCTGACAACGACGATGAACCAAATGAAAGCCACCATCGATAAGCTGGCCGAGGAAGGTTTAAGAGATAAAGTGAAAATCATCGTCGGCGGTGCTCCCATTTCCCAAGAATTTGCCGACAGCATCGGAGCTGACGGTTTCGCACCCGATGCAGCATCTGCTGCAGATCTTTGTAAAGAACTTGTCAAGAAGTAAATTGTTAAACATGAAGCACGTGATATAAGGGGAGGTATAACCATAATGGCAACGGGATTAAAGGTAAGTATTTTAACAGCAGAAGAACTGGCATTTCTGAAAAGCAAAGTCAAGGCGCTCCTCACGGAGAAGGGCTTTAAAATTGAACACAAAGAAGTTGCTGAGATCTTAAAGAAAGCCGGCGCTTCGGTCTCGGATCAAGGTTTAGTCAAATTAACGGATGCGTTATACGAAGACGCGTTGGCAAAAGTACCGCGTGAGTTCACCTTAGCCGCTATCGATCCGCAATTTGATTTAAAACTCCCTCATCCGAAAGGTCTGTTCCATACCCGGACGAACACCGGCGGTATGTACTATCCCAATAACATTGACAGCGATGAGTATCATCATATCCTGATCGAAGAAGTGGCCGAGTTCATACGCCTCATGGATAATCTGCCAAATATCGACTTCTGGTCACTGCCGTCAACGAATCCGGTCAATTTCCCGGCAGAAACGATCGATATCCATACATTCGATACAGTTCTGCGTAATACGCGGAAACATGGATGGGTACAGCCTTATGAAGCCGAAAATATTAAATACCTGATCGAAATGGCCGCGGCTGTGGTTGGAGGAAAAGACAAGCTGCGTGAAAGACCGATCATCAGCGCGATCTGCTGTTCCGTTCCCCCTTTGACCTATAAATACATGGATATGAATATCATCTATGAATGCGCGAAAGCGGGAGTTCCGCTGCAACCGTGTTCATTGCCCGCAGCTGGCGCCAATGTGCCCATCACCCCGTCCGGGATTGCCTTGATCGCAGTGGCTGAGACACTGGCCATGGCCTTGATGGCCCAGATCATTGCACCGGGGACACCGTGTGTATGCACACCGCTGCTATTCGAAATGGATATGCAGACAACGTCCACAACCCAATCAGCAATGTCCACCACACTAGGTAGAATGATTGCGATGCAGCTGCTCCAGGATGGCTATGGCATACCCGCTCATACCTATGCAACGGGTACAGATAGCTGCATAATGGATGCCCAATCGGGATTTGAACAAGCATCCTTAAGTCACATGGTTGCTTTGGCAGGAGCTTCTGTTCTCGGCGGCGCAGGCCAGCTGGAGACAGCAAAGGCTATTAACCCCATTCAGCTGATCATCGACAATGACGTATTTGGTATGGTCCGGCAACTGAAGGGCGGCGCGGTCATCGATGAAGAATCCGTTGACTGGGCGGATATCATTTCCCTCGGTGAGCATGAGGGCTTTGTCGATAAGAAACACACCTTTAAGCACTTTAGAGATGCTTATAAAACAAAAGTATTTTCCCGTGACACCCGAACAGGTTGGGTGGAAAAAGGCAGCAAAGACATTGTAGCCCGGGCGAAAGATGCGTTTGCGAATCTGAAACAGAACTATGCTCCTATTGAGCGTTCGGCGGACGTATTAAAAGAACTCGATGCGATTGTTAAACGGGCCGATGAAGAACTGGGCAAATAAATAGAAAATCCGTGACGCGTAATGAGGCGATAATCACACTAACTTCACTGGGATAAGAGGGCGCAGCGGCGATAAAATGGATGGGGACGCAGACATGCGATCGGTGTCCCCGCCAGACTATCGTTTGCAGATCGAAAAAGAACGGGATAGTGACTCGACAGCGAAAAGAAGACTTCCGTATGAGTAATGAGTGTCATGCGTAATTGGTGGCCGACATGGGCAATTATTGATTATAAGGATGCGATGATATGCTGAATTTGAAAGAATATTACCAACCGCAATCGCTGCAAGCCGCTCTGAAAATATTGGCAGAATCAGACGGGGCATTAAAGCCTTTGGCCGGCGGAACCGATATTGTTCCGGCATTGGGTAAAGGCGAATTAAATACGGCAGGATTGGTTGATTTATCGAAGATAGAAGAAATCCGGGGAATCCGGCTGGAAGGCGATGAGATACGGATTGGCAGTGTGACTGCTTTTTCACATATCGAAGCGTCTTCAATTATACGGGAAAATGTGGTGTTGTTGGCGCAAGCGGCTGGGGCAGTTGGTTCTCCGCAAATTCGTAATTCAGGAACAATTGGCGGCAATATTGCCAATGCTTCACCGGCTGCGGATACAGTGACAGCACTTGTAACCTTAGATGCTGAGGTGAAGCTTAATTGTTTAAATGGGTCGCGTATTGTTCCTGTATGTGATGTTCTGCGTGGCGTCGGAAAAACCACTATTGAGCCGCAGGAAATCATTACGGAAATCATTTTTAAGATACCCCCTGCCGGCAGTAAGACCGGATTTATCAAATTAGGACGCCGTAAAGCGTTAGCGATTGCCAGAATGAGTATGGCGGTTATCTATAACCTAGAAAATGACCATATAACCGATGCCCGTGTCGGGATTGGTGCAGTAGGGCCTAACCCAAAGCGGTATCCCGTACTGGAGGAATCGCTGATAGGGAAACAACTCACTGATGATTTAATCGATTATTTTGCTAATAGGTCACAACAAGAAGTCACTCGCGTATTAGGCACCCGTCCCTCCGCTGTTTGGAAAAACGAGGCGGTGAAGGGTATTGCCCGGGATTTACTGAGTGCCTTATTTATGGAAAGCAGACAGGGGGTGCGATGAATGGCGGAGTTTCATTTGGAAACAACAGTCAATGGCAAATCCATAGTTAAGAATATTGACCCAAGTATGCGTTTGCTTGACTTTCTCCGTAATGTCCTGCATTTGACCGGTACAAAGGAAGGATGCGGGGAAGGGGAATGCGGCGCTTGTTCTGTCATTCTGGATGGGGAACTGGTAGACTCCTGTTTAGTTATGGCACCTCAAGCTCATGGTAAAGAGGTTATTACGATTGAAGGACTTGCTGAAAGCGGCGAGATTGCTCCATATCAACAAGCGTTCATGGAAGTTGGGGCCGTGCAGTGCGGATACTGTACACCCGGAATGATTCTGGCGGCAAGGGTATTGCTGAACAATAATCCGAAACCGTCTAAAAAGGAAATAACCCGGGCCATATCCGGCAATATGTGCCGTTGTACAGGTTATACGAAGATCATTCAAGGGGTACAAACGGCAGCGTCACTTAAAGAAGCCAAAGATCAACAAAACGTTGATATCGAATTCGAAAACCTTGCCGAAATGGATGCGTCCCGTCATGCTGCGAAAGAAGGTGTTACCCGTGAATGACTATACCACAGTGGGAAAGTCAGTTATGCGTATTGATGGACTGCAAAAAACGACGGGTGAAACAAAGTATGCCGGTGACATCGCTCTTCCGGGTGCGCTTTGTTTAAAAGTATTACGCAGCAAAATCGCTCACGGTCTGGTCAAAAATATTGAGATCTGTGAGGCTATGAAAGTCCCTGGCGTGGTGCAGATATTCACGCATGCTGATGTACCTGGGATCAATGGTTATGGCATAATTGTCAAAGATCAGCCGATGCTTACAGATAAGGTACGTTTCAAAGGGGATGCGGTGGCATTAATCGCTGCCGAGGATGAGGTCAGTGCTGAAAAAGCCATGGCGTTAATCAAGGTTACGTATGAAGAACTGCCCCCGCTCTACGATGTTCTGGATGCAATGAAAGAAGATGCGCCGGCCATTCATGAGAAAGGGAATATCCTCGGGATTTATAAGATCAAAAAAGGCGACGCAGAGTCCGCACTGCAATGTGCGGATGTGGTGATTGCCAGAAAATATACAACCCAGCGGATTGAACATCTCTATATTGAAACCGAAGCAGGCGTCGCGTATATGGATAATGACATGCTTGTCATCAAGGCAGGTACGCAGAATCCGCATTACGATCGGCGTGACGTGGCCCGGGTCTTGGGTCTGCCATTGAATAAAGTCAGGATAATGCAGACGCCGACTGGCGGCGGTTTTGGCGGCAAACTGGATATTTCGGTGCAATGCTTCCTGGGATTGGCGGCTTTAAAGCTGGGTCGTCCGGTAAGAATGGTTTATGACCGCGAAACGTCCTTTATCGCTTCCGGTAAACGCCATCCTTTCTATATTGATTTTACGACAGCAGCAGATAAACAAGGTAAACTGGTTGCTGTTAAAGTAAGAATCATTGGCGATACAGGCGCATACGGCTCCTATGGACCGGCAACATTGAATCGCGGAGCAGTACATGCCACTGGACCGTACGAAGTTCCAAATGTCGATATCGAATCTTATTGTGTTTATACAAACAATCCATTCAGCGGAGCGATGCGAGGTTTTGGCACACCGCAGATGGCATTTGCCACGGAAAGCCAAATGGATCTGGTAGCAAACGCCGTGGGAATCAGTCCGGTGGATATACGCCGCCGCAATATTCTTAAAGAAGGGTCGCTGACTGCAACTCAGCAGCAACTGAATTCCAGTATCGGCATCGGTAAAACAATCGAGGCAGCCTGGGAAAAAGCACTTCAGGTCATGCCCGGTCTGGGGGATGAAAACAAATGAAAAAACGTGGATATGGTATAGCAAATATGTGGTATGGCATCGGCAATACAGCTGCTCCTAATCCATCCGGTGCATTTGTTGATTTTCTGGATGACGGGTCGGCGATTGTTATGACCGGCTGTGCGGATATTGGGCAGGGTTCAACGACGATCCTTGGGCAAATTGCCGCAGAAACCTTAGGCATTGGTATAGACGAGGTTGTGGTAATTTCAGCGGATACGGAAGTAACGCCAGACGCCGGGGCAACCTCGGCATCACGGCAAACGTATATTTCCGGGAACGCTGTTCGTTTGGCGGCTGAAAAGATCAGAGACCAGGTTATCCTCAAGGCTGCTGAAATATTGAAACGGGAGCCCGAAACAATCAGTCTCTCTAACGGTTCTGTCTTTGCCAATCATACGCCCAGTGGGTTAACCATCAAAGAAGTTATTGCCAAGTGCCGCAGCAATGGGATCTTAACCCTGGCCCATGGGTCCTATAATCCGTCCACCACATTGCTTGACCCGGAAACAGGCAAAGGTATCCCTTACGAAACCTATGCATTCGCGACACAGGTCGCTGAAGTAGAGGTTGATACGGAGACCGGTATCGTTGAAGTTCTAAAAATTGTCGCCGCGCACGATGTCGGTAAAGCTATAAATCCACAAAATGTCGAAGGACAAATCGAAGGCGGCTGTGCGATGGGTATTGGGTATGCTCTGATGGAGGAAGTCAACATGAAGGAGGGCGAAATCCAAAACCCGGCTATGTCCACCTATCTCATTCCAACGGCAATGGATGTACCAGAAGTGTATTCCATTATTATTGAAGAACCAGCTGACAAAGGCCCTTTTGGGGCCAAAGGAGTCGGTGAACCGGCCTTGGTTCCGACGGCAGCGGCTATCGCCAATGCAGTCGCCGATGCCATCGGTGTCAGGATCTATGATTTGCCGATGACCCCGGAGAGAATCGTGGCGGCGCTCCAGGCGGCCAAGGAAAAAGTAGAGTAAGAGAACGCGTTAAGTGAGAAACACGATATATCATGTTTTGGGAGGTATTATCATATGGCAACAATCGCTTTCATAAACATCGGAACGATCCTGACGGGGGATATGGATGAACCAATAAGCCAAGCAAATACCATCGTCGTTCAGGACGGAAAAATAGCGCGAGTCGGCAACGCGGATATCCTCGAAGGATTTAAGCTCGATAAGACCATTGATGTTTCCGGAATGACGGTCGCTCCAGGGTTGATAGACTCCCACGTTCATCCGGTAATTGGCGACTACACCCCGCGTCAGAAAACACAGGACTATCTTGACAGTGCCATCCATGGCGGCGTAACCACCTTTATCTCGGCAGGTGAACCGCATGTCCCCGGCCGACCCAAAGATCCGGCCGGAACGAAAGCACTGGCCATCCTGGCTCATAAATCCTTTAATAACCTGCGTTCATCGGGTCTCAAAGTTCACGGCGGCGCAGTCATACTAGAAAAAGGGCTGGTTGAGGCTGATTTTGCCGAGATGGCCAAGGAAGGTGTCTGGCTGGTAGGGGAAGTCGGACTTGGCAGCGTCAAAAAGCCTGAAGACGCGGTACCTATGGTCAATTGGGCGAAGAAATACGGCATGAAAGTAGCGATGCATACCGGCGGAACCTCCATTCCAGGAAGTTCTGTGGTGGGGGCGGACGATATCATTGCCGTCCAGCCAACCGTATCTTCTCATATCAACGGCGGACCTACCGCGATTTCTCCGCAGGAAGTCGACAGGCTGATCAATGAAACAACTATGGCTCTGGAAATCGTCCAATGCGGCAATCCGAAAATTGCAGATTATACCGTTCGCCAATTGGCAGCAAAAGATGACTTGGGTCGGGTTATTTTAGGAAATGATTCCCCATCCGGTTCTGGTATTATCCCTCTCGGGATCCTGAGGACCATTTGCCTCATTGCTTCCATGTCGGATATCCCAGCGGAAAAAGTTGTTGCTATGGCTACCGGAAATACGGCACGTGTCTTTGGTTTGGATACTGGTTTAATCAAAGAAGGCAAAGAAGCTGATTTGATTGTCATAGATACGCCGATCGGCTCTATAGGCAGCAATGCGTTGGAAGCAATAGCAGCCGGTGATATCCCGGCAGTCGCTCTCGTGATGATCGATGGGATTATTAAAGCGAACAAAAGCCGTAATACACCGCCCTCGGCACGAGACTGTATAGTTGGTTAAGTAATTATTTATCCATGAGGATAACGGGGAGATGATAAGATGGCGGTAATTATTGATAAGGCACTCTGCACGGGCTGCGCCTTGTGTGCCAGAGAATGCCCGAATCAAGCGATAATGATGAAAGATAAAAAGGCAGTCATTTTGGAGAACTGCTCCAGCTGCGGGATCTGCACCCGCGTGTGTTCAAAAGGGGCAGCGATGAAAATGGCAGATATTAATGAAGGTGCAGTGAAATGCACGTCATGCCCGGTACAGTGTGAAGTACCGGCTGGGTTTGTCGGTGCTTGCCAACGTTACCGCAATGAGGGCGGACAGCTTATCCGAAATCGGCAATTAGTTACGGATACCGCTCCGGGAGGCCCGCTCATAACCGCAGTCGGAGCCGGAACGAACTATCCGTGCTGCAAGCCGGCACCGTATATTGTTCAGGACACCGTCGACGGAGTTGAGATGGTTACGGTTGTTACGGAAGCACCCTTAAGCTACAGCGGCGTAAAAGTAAAAATTGATACCAATTTGCATATCGGTGAAGAGGGAGCTAAGGTCAAACGCAACGGCAAAGTTGTGGGTATGGTTGATATGGAAGAGTATGGCTCCAAAATGCTGACCATTGGCGGTGCCAACCTGCTTACCGGTAAAGATGGATTTATCGTCGCCCGAACCGTTGTGGAAATTGCCAATAGTGAACGCGTCACGTTGAAAGTGGACGATAACGTCCTGGAACTTCAAGTCGGATTCCCCCCGATCATTAATGGGGTCGAAGATCGCAAGATGCGTGTCGGCTGCGGAAGTGCTACCATTGGAATGTTTGCCGCCCGCTTAAAAGAAGCGGCGGATGAAGTTATCATCTTAGATTATCACATTGTCGGATTACTTTCGGAGCATATGGCAGGGGAAGCGGTTGGTTTGAATTGGAGCGGGGTCACTCCCAATGCCAGAAGAAGCACCCGCGGGCGCTACTTCGGAGAACATGGCCATGGTTGGGGCGGAACGGATATTGAAGATCCGAAGGATGCCATTAAATCCATTGACATGTCCTTAGCCAAGGCAGGAATGACTATCCTTGTAACGGAGACCACGGGAAGAATGGCAGCCCTGTTTGAAATACAAAACGACGGTTCCGTAAAAGAGATACCGATGACGACGGAAGCACAGGATGCGGTGGATACGATCCGTGACACCAGTGAAAATGCACGCGTATCCGCGCTGTATGTCGGAGGCACAGGCGGAAGTGCGCGCGCCGGTGTTGCGGTAAATCCTGCCCGTGTAACCCAAGCGGTTCATGACGGTGATGCGGTATTAACCATCGGCGGCGCAAAAACCTTTGTACTGCCCGGCGGGGGTATCAACTTCATGGTCGATGTGGAGAAAGTGGTGCCTAAGGCCTTTACCTGGGTTCCGACGCCGGCAACCGTCGCTCCGGTCGAGTATACCATGCCATTGGATAAGTACCAGAAAATCGGCGGACACATCGATGCTATTAAAAAACGAAGTGAGATCATCAACCAGCCGGAATAATCGGAAGAGGGTAAGAAAATGATCACTGTTCTAGCAGAAGATCGGGTGTTTTTGGATTATGGACCGGTACAAATGACACTCACGGCCAGATCAGAGGGCCGTGCCATGACGGAAGAACTACAGGATGCGGCTAAATATGTGGTTCGCCTATTGTCCGATTTAGCTGCGGTTCAAAAGCAGGCAAAGGATATTCTCACTTTGGACGCACCGGATTTAAGGGTTTATCCATTGCCGCTCCAGCTGATGGTGCAAGCTGTTCTTGATGCAGGGGGCCGGACGTTAACGCCGATGGCTGCCGTAGCAGGAACATTCGCTGACTTGGCCGGGGACTGGCTGATAGAAAAAGGTGCCACCAAAGTACTGGTGAATAATGGCGGGGATATCGCGATCCGCTTGCTGGGAGAAGAAAAAACAAAGCTGGGCTTGATGCCGAGCATAGAATCTTGCGAGTATAGTCATGTCATTGACCTTAACTCGGGAAACAATATCGGAGGGGTGGCGACGAGCGGGCGGGGAGGACGCAGTTTTACCAAAGGTATTGCCAGTGCAGTCACCATCATGGCCAGGAACGCCCGCACCGCAGATGCTTGTGCCACGCTGGTAGCTAATCACTGTGATATCGCCGATCCAGCTATCATCCGTCTCCCGGCGGAACAACTGGATCCGAATACAGATATAAAAGGGCACTTGGTCACCGTCAACGTTGGGTTTTTAAAACCCGAAACAAAGGTTAAGGCTTTGGAAAGCGGCGTGCGCAAAGCCTTGGAATTAAAGAATGAAGGCATTATTTGCGGCGCAGTACTTTTTCTTGATGACTATATGGCGATGATACCGGAAAACGTCTGTCAACCTGTAATAATTGAGGGAGGGCTAAATAATGGAAATTAGAAAAATCATTACCATTGTGGAAGAAACGCATAAAGACGGTGAGAAATGTGTCGCCGTTCCAACACGCAAGGCGGCGGCAGTTGCTGTCATTAAGAATCCATTCGCCGGACAGTATGCAGAAGATCTAACGGAACTGATGGAAGTCGGTGAACAATTAGGCTCCCTGCTTGCGGAAAAAGCAGTGAAGGCGCTGGGAATTCCCAAAGAGCACGTGGAGAGCTATGGTAAGGGCGCCATTATCGGGGAGAAAGGCGAGCTCGAGCACGCCGCAGCTATCCTACATCCCCGTCTTGGAAAACCGTTCAGAGATGAGGTAGGCGGCGGCAATGCGATTATTCCCTCAGCTAAAAAGCTTGGCGGCGTAGGAACGGGTTTAGATGTCCCCGTACATTATAAAGATGCCGCATTTGTTCGGACACACTATGATGCCATGGAAGTGAGAATTGCCGATGCGCCAAGGGCTGATGAACTTGTTGTCGCACTGGTTGTGACTGACGCCGGACGTCCGCACCCACGGATTGGCGGTCTGCAAAAAGACGAAATAAAGGGTGAAGACGGTCTTCGTTAAGAACGGTACAGATTAAGGAGGTGTTTCCATTGAAAGTCGGGTTTATAGGCATAGGCGCCATGGGAAAACCGATGGCCAAGAATATAATGAGCGCCGGATATCCGTTGGTTGTAAACGACGTCAATGACGCTGTTGTTCAAGAACTGGTTGCTGATGGCGCAATACGGGCTGAAAGCCCGCGTGAACTGGCTCAAGAGGTCGATGTCGTTATTCTGATGCTGCCCAACGGGGCTATTGTGGAATCGGTCCTATTTGGGGAACAAGGAATAATTGCGGGTGCAAAGCCTGGATTTGCCATTATTGATATGTCCAGCGTGTCTCCCACATTTACCGAAAAAGTGGCTAACGCAGCAGCGGCGTATCAGGTTGACTATATTGATGCACCGGTCAGCGGCGGCGTAAAGGGAGCAACGAACGGAACGTTAACGATTATGGTCGGTGGGGAAGCAGACGTAGTGAAGCACTATCAACCGCTGTTGGAAGTAATGGGTAATAAAATCTACCATGTCGGAAAAGTCGGCGCGGGTGATGCTGTAAAAATTATCAATAATTTGCTGTTGGGCGTGAATATGGCTGCTGTTGCCGAGGCGTTTGCTTTAGGGACTAAGTTAGGACTGGATCCCCAGGTTCTCCTGGAGATTATTAATGTCAGTTCCGGCAGCAGTTATGCCCTCGCAGCGAAAATGCCCAACTTCGTTTTTAAAGGTCAGTTTGAACAGGGATTTGCGATTGATTTGCAATACAAAGATTTAGAACTGGCAATTCAGACAGCAAAAGAGGCCAAAGTACCGATGATATTAACGAACCTCGCCCAACAGGTCTATGAGCAGGCCCGTGCTGCCGGATTGGGAAGAGAAGACATTTCAGCTGTCATCAAACCGCTTGAAGAGCTTTTAAAGATCCAAGTCAGAGTGTAATACTAATTTGGAGATGATTGCCGTGGAAAAGATTATTGCATTAATTCAACAAAAGGGATATGAAATCGGCCAATTAACCATCGGCGAAATTGTAGAAGTAGCGGATGATTTAGGTGTCCGTGCCAGTGAAGTCATCATCGCTGAGGGAATGGCGCAGAATACAATGACCCGGGAAGAGGTTATCGATGCGATGATCAATGCTTTTGCGCATAACCTGTATGCTTCGGAAGTGGGGCTTACATCCGGTTCCAGTATGCTTCTTGGCACGGTGCCCCAAGAACTTGTCTATAATAATTTCTCACATTCGCTATTCAAAGATGAAATTATTAACAAGATCTTGGTGTATACACTGGCCGCTCAAGTCGGTAATCATTCTTGCGGGTTGCAGCCCTGTGCCGGGACAGGCGATTCTTGCGTCTATACCGGGATATTCAGAGCGCTCAAGGAGATCATTACAGATAAAGAAGAACTTGGCCGGGTTCTTGCTGTGATGTTAAAAGTCGGGACTATTTTCCGGGCGGGAAAAACCACGACGGGCTGTAATATGGAAGGCTTTGGTGCCAGCGCGGCGGCCATGGCGGCCTGCATGGTCGAATTTCGCAATGGGCGACCCAAAGCAATAGCGAAAGCAATCGTTCTGGCGTTATCGCCAACCATTGCCGTTCCCTGCACGCCCAGGGTCATGGTATCCGGATTGTGCGCAACCCATATCGGCGGCGGTGTGGTTATTGGGAATTTAGCAGCTAACCTGGCACTGAATACCAATATACCGTTGGATGTTCCGGTGGATGTCATGATCGCTATGGCGGCGGCAGTACACCCGGTTTCAGCAAAGTATGTTGTTCCTGTTGTTAATGAGTATATGCAGCCGTTCTTTAAAACGAATACCCATGTGGAATCCTTTGTTGATGATTCCGTCAAGGATGCTGAGCAGAAAAATATTAAGGGTACGATGGAAAAAGCCTTAGGCGAAGCGCGTACACTCGCTAAAAAGGCGAATTCGATCGTGAAGCCTTTTGGGGAAGCCGTCGTGGGAGGGAGCAGCCAGGCCGTAGGGTCACCGACCAATGCGGGACGTATAGCCTATGCTTTAGCCAAAGGAGAGATTACCGGGGTCAAAATAGAGTTATATCCGGAACTGTTTGCCCGGCGCGGTATTAATGTACCCGGGATTTTAATGGCGGCAGTTTTGGGTGCCAGTACAGATAACGGTCAAACCTACCGCGATATTATGCAAATCGTGAAAAATAAAAAGATAAAGGTAGAGATAAAGCAAGTCGATGAGCCGCAAATGCAGCGAATCACCATCTACGCCACGGAGCAGGGCTCAATGGTTGAAACCTTAAATCGAGGCGGCGCACGTCTGGTACTGAAAGATGCCAGGCCCTCGCTGGATCAAGCAATTATTGCCGCTCAAAGGTTGGGGATTGTACTTGTGGATTAAGCGAAGCGGAGGGGAAGCAGAGTGAACCAAATTGAAGAATATTTGGCAGTGGCAGCTGGAAAAAGTGAGGTTCACGCCGGTGATGATATCACAGTAAATGTTGATCTGGCGATAGCCCATGATATTACCGGGCCAATGGCTGTGGAACAATTCAAGAAAATTGGTATAGATCACGTTTTTGATGCAAAAAAAGTAGTTTTCGTTCTTGACCATATTATTCCAGCTGCGACCGTCGAGGCAAAAGTATTGCACAATGTGCTTAAGGATTTTGCCAAAGATTATGGTGTTCAACTTTATAACAAAGGGGAAGGGGTTATTCACCAGGTGGTTGCCGAAAAAAATCGTTTAAACCGGGGGGCGATTTTGGTCGGCGCTGACTCGCATACGTGTATGGCGGGTGCCTATGGCGCTATTGCCATACCGGTGGGAGCGACTGAATTAGCCGCTGTCATGGCAACCGGAACCCTTGATTTGGAAGTGCCCGAGGTTTTTGAGATTCGTTTAGAGGGCAAACTAAATCCCGGTGTTTATGCAAAAGATGTCATCCTGCATTTAATTGGCTATTTTGGGACGGCGGGATTTACCGACCAGGGCGTTATATATACCGGAAGTTTGGTCGACGAATTAACAATCGATGATAAAATGACCATATCCAATATGGGCATTGAAATGGGAACCATGATTAGTTATTTCGCCGATCGGGACCGTCCCGTTGGAACGGTCAAAGAGGTCTATACATTCCAGGCTGAGGATATCCCAGCCAGGGTAGCCTGTCCGCCTAACCCCGGTAACGTCGCCAGCGCGTCGGATCTCAGTGGGGTCAACATATCGCAAGTGGTTATTGGAAGTTGTACAAATGGACGATTCAGCGATATGCTTGTCGCCGCTAATATTCTTAAAGGGCGCAGGGCGGCCGAAGGCGTAACGCTGCTCATTATTCCCGCTTCTGCCGAGATAGCCAAGGAAATGGAGGAGCAAGGATTAAACCGGATATTCCGAGAAGCCGGGGGAATTGTTACCAGTCCGGGATGCGGTCCTTGTTTTGGAGCCCATATGGGACTGTTGGCATCGGACGATGTCGCTGTATCGACGACAAACCGTAATTTCCCGGGCCGGATGGGTCATCGGGAGGCCAAAGTCTATCTGGCATCGCCGCGTGTCGCTGCGGAGAGTGCCATTGCCGGAACGATTGTACCGCCGGGTACGGTGGTGCCTTTAGGAGGTTTAGAAAATGAGTTGGCATAGTCAGTTGCGTGGACGTATATGGAAATTAGGCAAAAATATCGACACTGATCAGATTCTCCCAGGCTATGCGATGGCAGCACCGATGGAAAAACTCAAGGACTATGCGCTAGCCGGCAGTGAAATACAGGATTTTGCCAGTAGGGTACAGTCCGGAGACATTCTTGTGGCCGGTGAGAATTTCGGCTGCGGTTCCAGCCGGGAACAAGCGCCGGTTGCCTTGAAAGACGCCGGTGTCAGTTTAATCATTGCCAAGTCATTCGCCAGGATATTCAGACGGAATGCGATAAACATCGGTTTGCCCGTTCTTATCTGTGACCTTGAACAGCATGTTGAAAACGGACAGGATATTGAAGTGGATCTTGTGTCGGCCGAAGTAACTGTTAGTGCAAGTGGCAGTAAGATCAGCGGAACGGTTCTTGCCCCCAACGTCTTAGAGACGTTGGAAGCGGGCGGGCTGATAGCAAAAGTCCGTAAACAATTAAAGATTTCATGATCATTTGCTCACAATAGTTAGGAGGAAATCGGATGCAAGAGAAAACAAAGAGAATTATTAAAGAAGATTATGAACGGGTCCAAGCTTTTGAAAAAGTTTTTGGCGTTGAAATGCCAAAGGTAGGCCCCGATGGTTCAGTTACCGGTTTACCGGCACCCTTTCCCCGGGTGGTGAATGGGGTTGAACGCAGCGGTTATCGGATTGCGGAATTGGGCCGTCAGGCGGCGCTTACAGGAATTCCTGTGCAAAACCCCATCTTAGGACGGAATTCGGCAGAGGAAACTTATCAGGAATCTTTGGCCATGTACAGCGTTGCCGAAGAACAAAAAATCACCTTGTTCCACTTTGTCCATGCCGAAGCTACCCGACATATTGATCCTCTGGACGGCGCTGAACTGATTGAGCAATCCCGCGGTAAAGGCGGTATTACTCCGGCCGGTGAGCGCGAATTTATCGCCATGGGCGGAGGATCAAAGCATCCGGTTCGTATTAATGCTACCGGAGACACCCCGCACTTATCCATTATTAATTCGTTAATTGCCGGTTTTGACGGCACCGATATCGGACCTGTCATTCATGTTCATTTTGGCGGCCGGGGGGTTCATGATTATAAGACGAAAGTCTTAAACGGATATAGAGCACTGCAAATCTGTGCCGAAAACAATATCTTCGTGCAGACCGATTCCCATAAACACCTGAATAATATCGGCGGCACGGACGGAATGGCCTTGGCAATGTGTTTACTCGCCGAAGGATTGGCTGTTCATGCCGGCTTGGACAGAGCGCTGAGCGGTATTCAGATGAACGTTGCCGGAATCAATCTGCTTGCGGACTTAGCTGTGATGCGGGCTTTCAGGCAACTGGTGTGGAGTGAATTCCTGATTGTTGTGCCGGAGACATTTCAAAATCCGCCTGCGGATTTAATTGCCGAGCAGGCTCACTTCGCCCGGATGGCAGTCAGTGCCAAATTAGGCGGCGCCAACTTTTATCGGCCTAAGGCGGCGGAAAACGTCGGGATCCCGACAGGGGCGTCCATGGGCAAGGCTATTTGGGCCACCCAAAATGTATTTGAAAATACCGCTCTGGTGAAAATCAGCGATCCGTATATCGATGAGCGTCAGGCTGAAATTGTCACGGAGGCTTTGGCCGTCCTCACCCGCGCATTGGGATTATCCAAAGAGCTGACACCGGAAGAAGTCGGTCCGGATCTCTGGCTGCGCTATGGAGATGAAGAATTAATTGATCTGATTGTCGCTGCCGGAAAGAAAGGGGTTCTGGACGCACCCAATGCGGCAGCGTGGGACCTGAAACGCGGCGTTAAAACATACCGTGGAAAAGATGGCATTCGCCGTTATGTGCCGTGTTATGGACCGTGTGATATTGCTGAGGATAAAGTTTGTTTTACTTGCGAAAAAGTCGTTGTCGAAGCGAAGAAGCCCATCATAAAAAAGGAAAAAATCCTTTTGGCAACCGTAGGTGCTGATGCCCATGTGGTTGGTATCAACGTCATCCGGGAAGCATTCGAACAAGCCGGTTATGAAGTGATCTACCTGAGGGGGATGAATCTGCCTGAGACGGTAGCCGAAATCGCCGCCGAGACCAAAGCGGATGTGGTTGGCATCAGTAATCTCTTGGGATTGGGTTCCATGCTGTTCCCGAGGGTCGATAATCGTTTGAAGGAACTGGGGATCCGGGATAATGTCCTGCTCATTGCCGGCGGACGGATCGCCGAGAAGGAAGAAGAGCATGCCAAGATTGAACAAAAAATGAAAACAGAGGGAACCGGTTTCTTGGGTGTCGATAGTTTCTTCGGGCCCGGAACTGACCCACAAGATGCAATCAAGTGGGTAGAAGAGAGAGTACAAAGGGGGAATTAAGGTGACAGAACAACGCAGAATTCGCTGTGCTATTTTAAGGGCAGGCACAAGCAAAGGGATGTTCCTCATGGAAAATGATTTGGCTTCCGATGCAGCGCAGAGGGACAGAGAAATATTAGCGATCTTCGGCAGTCCAGATGTCAGGCAGATTGACGGCCTGGGCGGAGCAGATCCGCTGACGAGTAAAGTAGCCATCATTGGACCGTCAACCCGGGATGATGCGGACGTGGATTATACATTTGGTCAGGTGAGCATTAATACGGCGATGATCGATTATTCCGGGAATTGCGGAAATATTTCAGCCGGTGTGGGTCCGTTTGCGATTGATGAAGGTTTGGTAAGAGCCGTTGAGCCGATTACCCTTGTTCGTATCAACAACACCAATACCGGGAAGATTCTCATAGCGGAAGTGCCTGTGAAAGACGGAAAAGCGCAAGTTAAGGGCGACTACAAAGTTGACGGTGTTCCCGGGACAGGGGCCAGGATCATGTTGGACTTTGCCGGTACCACAGGTTCCGTAACAAATAAGATGCTGCCCACAGGAAATGTTGTTGATGTGCTAACAATTGAAGGGTTTGGCAAGATCGAAGCATCGATTGTGGATGTTGCCAATCCGATGGTTTTTGTCAGGGCTAAAGATTTAGGGCTTACGGGCACGGAAACGCCGGCCCAGATCAACGGAAACAAAGAAATGCTGGATTTGTTGGAAAAAATCCGCGGGAAGGCAGCCACGATGATCGGTATGGCCAAAGATGAAGCTGGTGCCTTGAAGAACAGTCCGGCATTCCCGATGATTGCTTTTGTGAGTGAAGCTCAAAACTATTGTGACTTTACCACAGGCAATGAAATCACGGCTGATCAGGTTGATTTTGTATCACGGCTAATGTTTATGCAGGTGGTCCACAAAACCTATGCGGGCACAGGAACAACCTGCACGGGAGCGGCTGCCAAAATCCCCGGCTCCATAGTCAATCAAGTAACGCATTCCGAATCGCCTCTGGTCAGGATCGGACATCCGGCAGGGGTTATCGATATTGAAGTTCAGGTATCTAAAGAGGGTGATGGGATTAAGCTTGAACGCGCCGCTTTTGGCCGGACAGCCCGTCGTATCATGGATGGCTATGTTTACATTCAATAAATAAGAATAGAGGGGTTGTCAAGGAAGTGATTCACATGCCCCGAGTCGATCTTTTAGTCTATGATGTGGGAAGTACGTATACCAAAGTCTCCGCGTTTATGAAAGAGGGTGCCGGTTATAAAATGGTCGGTCACTCTCAGGCACCAACCACTGTGGAGAATATTGAATCCGGACTGACCAACGCCTGTCACAATCTGGCAGTTGAGCTGCAGTGGAACAAAGTAGAGGCATCCTATACGCTGGCAACGAGCTCAGCAGCAGGGGGATTGCGCATGGTGGCAATGGGGTATATGCCCCGAGTTACGGCCAAAGCAGCGAAAGAAGTAGCGATGAATGCCGGGGCCAGGGTTTTGGAGATTATCTCGCACGAGACGCCTTTGGATTTTCGTCTCGAAGTGTTACAGGAAATAAAACCCGATATCATTCTTCTGGCGGGGGGCACAGACGGCGGTGATCAGGACTCTCTTCTGGAAAATGCAGAGGTTATAGTCAGCAGTAAAACAAAAGGGGTCGTTATCATCGCCGGGAATATTCAAGCCCAACCTGCGGTGGAAGAAATATTAATAAGGGGTAGGATTGCCAATAAACGAGTACCTAACGTCATGCCCACCATTCATGAACTCAATGTCAAGCCAGCCCGGGAAGCCATTCACCAGGAGTTTATTCGTCAAATCACCCGTGCTAAAGGTCTGGAAAAGCTTATAGAAACTGTCTCCAACGGACAGGTCATACCCACGCCGGGGGCAGTACTCATGGGAACAGAGCTTATCGCTCAGGGGACCCATGGTAAGGCGGGCTATGGCAATGTGGTTGTTATCGACATTGGTGGGGCAACAACGGATATCCACTCAGTCTTACCGGACTTTGCCAACCTATCTAACGAGGAAAAAGGGTTGGTTATCTCCAACGAAAAGCAGCTGTCCTATCGTACGGTTGAGGGAAATCTGGGCTTAAGGGTGAGCGCTACCGGTATTGTGGAAACAGTTGGCACCAATGAGGTATTGGCGAAAGTCGGTTTAGCCGGTCAGGAGTTAGCGGATGAGCTGTTAAATTATGTTCAGTATCTTGAGAAGAATCCGGCACATATCAGCAGGGATAAACAAGAGATTATTTTTGATCACGCGTTAGCTATCAGTGCCATAGAAATTGCATTGAAACGCCATGCCGGTTATATTGCCCAGAGCTTTGACCCGGTTCTCGGGATCATGCCGGGAACACCCGTAGGGCGCGATTTGAGAAAAGTGGAGCGGGTTATCGCTGTCGGTGGGATCTTCGTTCATACGTCCAAAGAAGATTCCATGAAGATCTTAGAAAAATCGTTGGAAAATAGAGGGATTTCCTTACTGCCGGAAAAGCCGGAGTTTATCGTCGATCGTTACTACCAATTATATACGGTTGGAGCGATGTCTGAAGTATTTTCGGATCAAGCGCTGGATTTAGCAGAGAAATATATTTTAGAGGGTAATAATGAGTGAAGGAGTTATTCATCATGAATAAGGGTAAAGAATTAAGGAAATTATTAGCAGAAAAAGAAATACTGATTGCCCCGGGGGCACATGATGCCTTAACTGCTAAGATCATCGAAAAAGCCGGTTTTAATGTCGTTTACATGACGGGTTATGGTCAGGCAGCCAGTCATTTGGGCACAGCGGATGTCGGGCTCATGACGATGACAGAGATGCTTTCTCGGGCAAATAACTTTGCCAGTGCCGTCACTATTCCGGTCATCGCGGATGGTGACACGGGATTCGGCAATGCGGTCAACGTTATGCGGACAGTCCAGCAATATGAGAGGGCGGGAGTCGCAGCAATTCAATTGGAAGACCAGGTCGCCCCCAAAAAATGCGGTCACATGATTGGACGCCAGGTTATTCCCATGGATGAGATGGTAGGCAAAATCAAGGCAGCTGTCACGGCAAGGGATAATCCCGATTTTGTGATTATTGCCCGTACGGATGCACGGACGATTCATGGCATTGATGAAGCGGTCCGCCGTGGAAAAGCATACGAAGAAGCCGGCGCGGATATCATCTTTATTGAATCACCGGAATCCGTGGATGAAATGAAGCAGATTACATCAGAATTTAAAGTACCTGTTTTAGCTAATATGGTCGAAGGCGGACGGACACCGCTTCTTACCGCAAAAGAGTTGGAACAGTTGGGCTATGATATCGTTATCTTCCCGACGGCATCAACCTACATGGTCGCTCAAGCCATGAAACGTTTGATGGATGAACTGATGAAAACAGGAACCACTGCAAACTTAATGAATGAAATGATCCCATTTACCGAGTTTAATGATTTAATCGGACTGACAAAGATTCGTGAACTGGAAGCGGAATATGTCATCGGATAAGCGGATTATCATAGGTGATCTTGGTTTTTAAATATTTTATAATTTTGGAGGAATGAAAATGATTATTGTAGGCGAATTAATCAATGCAAGCCGTAAGGCTATCAAAGAGGCAATCGAAGCACAGGATGCGGCATACATTCAACAAGTGGCAAAAGACGAGTTTGAAGCGGGATCGAATTATCTTGATGTCAATGCAGGCATCTTCGTAGGTAAAGAACCGGAATACCTGCAATGGTTAGTTACCAAGGTACAGGAAGTTGTTAATTGTCCCTGTTGTATCGACAGCCCCGATCCGAAGGCGATTGAAGCCGCTTTAGCGGTGCATAAGGGTGTCGCGATGATCAATTCTATCTCGTTGGAAAAAGAACGTTATGATGCCTTGCTGCCTATCGTCGCGGGAACGGATTTAAAAGTGGTGGCGCTGTGCATGAGTGATGATGGAATGCCTGAAACCGTTGACGATCGTTTGAAGATTGCCGATAAACTGATCAATGGACTTGTCCAAAGCAATATCCCGCTTGATCATATTTATGTGGATCCATTGGTACAACCGCTTTCGACCAACAGCATCTTCGGTGTTGAATTCATCAACTCTGTCGAAGCGATTACGACGAAGTTCAAAGGCGTGCATACAATGTGTGGCTTGTCTAATATTTCCTATGGTATGCCGGAACGGAAATTCATTAATCGCACATTTGCAGTTATGGCTGTAAGTAAAGGATTAGACGGTCTAATTATTAACCCCTTGGACAAAATGATGATGGCCAGTTTAGTTACCGCGGAAGCCTTGGCCGGACGGGATAACTACTGTGTCAAATATCTGAAGGCCTATCGTAATAAATTATTTGAGTTTTAATCGAAGGAACCCATGTGCAGGCAGGTGAGATTATGTTACGGTCTGCAGAATTGAATAATTGCATGACGTACGGTTCCCTATGGGATATGACTGAGTACGCGCGTGTTGTTACCTTTATTGGTGCAGGCGGAAAAACGACGTGTCTGCGATCGATGACACAAGAAATTGTCACTGCCGGTCAATCGGTAATTTCATCGACGACAACGAAGGTTTTTCCGGAAGACGCCATCCCCTGCTGGAAAAGTGATAATCCTCCGTATCAAAGGCACGGCGCTTGCTTTTGGTATATTAATGAGTTGGCTGAAGGGGGGAAATGGATCGGGCCATCCCTTGAGATGATCGATAAGGCGATTGCCCAAGATCCTAACCCCCGACGCTATTGGATCATCGAAGGAGACGGAGCGCGGGGACTTAACCTTAAATGCTGGGATTCCCATGAGCCGCAAATTCCACTTATTTCTGATTGTGTTGTTCTGGTTGTGGATGCCGGTCTCTGGGAACACGTGCTGCAACCAGAGCATGTGCATCGGCCAAACATTTGTCCTGATCTTATCGGCCAAATTTGGAATGCAGACAATGCCTGGTGTTATCTTTTACGTTCACCTGCTTTTTCCCGGCCGTATGAAGGTATGTCCTGGATCATCCTGTTTAATTCCAAGAAGGCAATGGATGTATCCTTGCTGTTAAATCAACTTCGTTGTCAATGGGTCAACGGCCATCAGGGCGGAGACCAAATGAAACATATACCCAAGCACTTGCGATTGGCTGCCGGAGATGCCAAAAAGGGGGGACTGCAGTGGTTAGACTTGTGGTGATGGCCGCCGGTCAAGCGACGCGGATGGGACAGGATAAGCTTGTTATGCCTTGGAAAGAAACCACGGTACTTGGCTACGTTTTACAGTCTGTTCATGAGGCGATAACCCTTCAGCAGCATCTTCTGCCCAACGTTTTTTCCGCCAATGGGATCATGGAAATTGTCGTTGTTGCCCGGCACCCCATTGACTACTATTTATCGGAAGAAGAAAGGTGGCAATTTCACCTTCATGACGGGATTTGGATCGAAGAGCCGACCCCAAAGCCGCTCTCGGATACGATTCGCTCCGGTCTGCAACATATAAACAATCACGTTCGCTATATTGGGTTTCTGCCCGGGGATCAGGTCGGCGTCACGGGACATAAGCTGGCCGCCTATTTGCTTCAGGTTTCGCAAAGTCATGCAGGCTTTATTGTTCCGATGGCCGGCATGAAGGCTGTGTCGCCTGTGTTCTTTCAGCAGCGATATGTGTCCGAGCTGAGGGAGCTCCAAAATGAAGAAGGTGGGAGAACTATCCTCTATCGGTATCCTGAACAGTGGTGGAAATACCCCGTGGATGAATGTTTTGCCTATGATGTAGATACCATGGACCAATACAACGCACTGAGAGGTCAAGTATATACTTCATTGAATAAGGAAGATATAAAATGAAGAAAGTACGCATGATGGAAGGACCGATTGTTTTAATTCGGGGAGCGGGAGAACAGGCTTCCGGCGTGGGATGGGTGCTTGCTAAAGCGGGATTTCGGGTGGTCATGACCGAATTGGCAGAGCCATTAATGATCCGCTGGCCTGTTTGTTTCGGCAATGCCGTCTATGAAGGGCGATGGCAGGTTGAGGGTATTCCTGCTATCCACCTGGACGATCCGCTGGCGTGTCAAGCTGCTTGGCAATCAGGAGAAATCCCGATACTTATTGACCCAAATTTGAAAAGCTTATCCGCCTTAAGTCCCCTTATCGTGGTTGATGCGATCCTGGCCAAACGTAACACGGGGACAACGCGAAATATGGCTAAGTTAACATTTGGCTTAGGTCCGGGTTTTACGGCAGGGATCGATGTTGATGTCGTGATTGAAACGAATCGTGGCCACGACCTGGGACGCTTGATTTATGAAGGCAGTGCGCAGCCTAATACGGGTATCCCAGGTGAAATTGGGGGCAAAACATCCCGACGCGTCCTCTATTCACCCAAAGCCGGGATATTTAAAGCAAAACGGGCCATTGGAGACTATGTACACACGGACGATTGCGTCGGTGAAATTGATGATGGTGTCTCCTCCGCAGCGGTCTTTGCTTTATGTGACGGTATCTTAAGAGGATTATTACGAACCAATACGGCAATCTCACAAAAGGTGAAGATTGGCGATGTCGATCCGCGAGGACGTCAGGACTATTGCCGGACGATCTCAGAAAAGGCCAGAGCTTTAGGCGGCGCAGTATTACTCGGCATTGCAGAGAGCGGAATTCTCTATGTATCTTATGCGATAGAATAACATCCGTTAAGTTTATTCCACTACATTCGTTGTTACTCCTTTCACTTACGCCTGTATCCGAAGGGCAGTACAGATGAAAGGTGTTTTTGTTGTGCCAATTTTTAATTGGATTTATTCCTGTTCATACCAGTAAATGATAAAGGAGGAAAAACAAATGGCTAAATTAAAAACAATGTCGGGGAATGAAGCTGCAGCGCACGCTTCTTATGCGTTTTCAGAAGTTGCAACCATTTTCCCAATCACCCCTTCATCCGACATGGCAGAATTTGTTGATGAATGGGCAGCCCATGGCCGCAAGAATATATTCGGCCAACCGATGAAAGTCGTGGAAATGCAGTCCGAAGGCGGCGCCGCCGGTGCATTTCATGGCTCACTGCAAGCCGGTGCGTTAACCACGACCTATACCGCATCCCAGGGACTTCTGCTTATGATCCCAAATATGTACAAGGTATCCGGGGAATTGCTCCCGGGAGTCTTTCACGTCAGTGCCCGTGCCATCGCGGCGCATGCGCTTTCTATCTTCGGGGATCATCAGGATGTCATGTCCGTTCGGATGACCGGATATGCCATGCTCAGCTCCGGCAGCGTCCAAGAAGCCATGGACATGGCGTATCTCGCGCATCTTTGCGCCATCAAAGCACGTGTACCTTTCCTTCATTTCTTCGACGGATTCCGGACATCTCACGAGATTTCCAAGATCAGTGTGCCCGACTACGAGGAAGTAGCCACACTCTTGGATCACGACGCCCTGAAGCGATTCAGAGACAATGCCTTGAATCCGGAGCGGCCCTGCCTGAGAGGAACGGCGCAGAACCCGGATATCTACTTCCAGGGCAGAGAAGCGTCCAACCTGTTCTATCAGGCTGTTCCCGCTATCGTCGAAGATTACATGAATCAATATAAAGAACTGACCGGCCGGGAATATAAACTGTTTGAGTATTACGGCGCACCGGATGCCGAGCGGGTCATTATCGTCATGGGCTCCGTCGGTGATACCATCAGTGAAACCATCGATTATCTGGCAGCCAAAGGCGAAAAGGTCGGGGTTTTACGGGTTCGTTTATTCCGTCCGTTCTCCGTGGATCATTTCCTTAAAGCCTTACCGGCCACCGTCAAGAAAATAGCCGTTTTAGAGCGGACCAAAGAACCCGGTTCCATTGGCGAACCCTTGTACCTGGATGTCGTCGATGCCTTCTACGATAAGGCCAATCAACCGGTCATCGTGGGCGGACGGTATGGACTGGGATCCAAAGATACCACACCGTCGCAGATCCTGGCGGTGTATGAAAACTTAAAAGCCGACCAGCCGAAGAACGGATTCACCATCGGCATCGTCGATGACGTCACCTTCACCTCGCTGGAAGAAAAAGAATTCATCGATACCACACCGGAAGGGACGATCAGCTGTCAGTTCTGGGGACTGGGAGCGGACGGGACCGTCGGAGCCAACAAACAGGCGATCAAAATCATCGGCGACCATACCACCATGTACGCCCAAGCCTATTTCTCCTATGACAGCAAAAAATCCGGCGGCACCACCGTATCGCACTTGCGTTTCGGGAAGAACCCGATCAAGGCGTCCTATCTGGTCAATACCGCAGATTATGTGGCCTGCCATAACCAATCCTATGTGGATAAATATAACCTCTTAAAAGGCCTGAAAAAAGGCGGAACCTTTGTCTTAAACTGTCAGTGGAGTGCCGAAGAACTGGATGAGAAACTGCCGGAAGCGCTGAAGCGGGTCATAGCCGACAAAGAAGCCCAATTCTATATCATCGATGCCGTCAAGATCGCCAAAGAGCTGGGACTGGGCAACCGGATCAATATGATCATGCAGTCCGCCTTCTTCAAACTGGCGAAAGTCATCCCCTTAGACGACGCACTGCAATACCTGAAAGATTCCATCGTCAAAACCTACGGCAAAAAAGGCCAGGATATCGTGGATATGAATAATAAAGCCGTGGATGCCGGCTGCGATGCTCTCGTAAAAGTGACGATCCCAGCCGCCTGGGCTCAGGCAGATCCGAAGAAGGGGCTGTTCCTGGGTGACGAGAACGAACCGGCCTTCATTAAAGACATCGCTCGGGTGATGGCAGCCCAGGAAGGCGACAAACTGCCGGTAAGCGCCTTTACCGGCCGTGAAGACGGCACATTCCCCGCCGGGACCTCCGCCTATGAAAAACGCGGAATCGGTACGGCAGTGCCTGAATGGATCAGCACCAACTGTATCCAGTGTAATCAATGTTCGTATGTATGCCCGCATGCCGCCATCCGTCCGTTCCTTCTGAGTGAACAGGAAGCAGCCAATGCACCGGAAGGCTTTGTAACAATTAAAGCCGTGGGCAAAGATCTGGCCGGACTGCAATTCCGGGCCCAGGTCAGCCCGCTGGACTGCACCGGGTGCGGCAACTGCGCCGACGTTTGCCCGGGGAAAGAAAAAGCCCTGGTCATGAAAGACGTGGAAGAAATGACACGGATCCAGGCCCCGCTGTGGGACTATGCCATGACCATACCCGATAAAGAAGACAAAATCACGAACAGGAATTCAGTGAAGAACACGCAGTTCTTAAAACCCCTGCTGGAGTTCAGCGGCGCCTGTCCGGGGTGCGGAGAAACGGCGTATGTCAAGCTGATCACCCAGCTGTTTGGGGACCGGATGATGATCGCCAACGCCACGGGCTGTACCTCGATCTGGGGCGGCAGTGCACCATCCATACCGTATACCGTGAACAAGGAAGGCAAAGGGCCGACCTGGGCCAATTCCCTCTTCGAAGACAATGCGGAATACGGGTACGGCATGTATCTGGGTGTAGAGCAGCAGCGCAGTCAGCTGGCGGAAGAAATGAAGCAAGCGCTGGCACTGGATATCCCGGCGGCCATGAAAGATGCTTTCCAGGAATGGCTGGCCAATAGGAATGACGGTGAAGGTTCCAAGGCGGCGGCTCAAAAAGTATTGGCAGCATTTGCCGGTATGGATCCCAAAGGCGATGCGCTGTTAACCGGCATCTGGAATAAGAAAGAGCACTTAGTCAAGAAATCCCAGTGGATCATCGGCGGCGACGGCTGGGCCTACGATATCGGGTACGGCGGATTGGATCATGTACTGGCATCCGGGGACGATGTCAATGTGTTGGTACTGGATACGGAAGTATACTCCAATACCGGCGGCCAGGCATCCAAAGCCACACCCCGGGCAGCCATCGCGAAATTTGCCGCCTCCGGCAAGAAAATCCGGAAGAAAGACCTGGGCATGATGGCGATGAGTTACGGTTATGTCTACGTGGCCCAGATTGCCTTAGGATCCAATATGAGCCAGACCCTGAAAGCCATTCAGGAAGCCGAAGCGTACAAAGGCCCCTCGCTCATCATTGCCTATGCGCCGTGCATCAACCACGGTATCCGTTCCGGTATGGCCACCAGTGTGACCCAGGCGAAGAAAGCGGTGGAAGCCGGCTATTGGCACCTCTACCGTTACAATCCGGATTTGCTGGAAGAAGGCAAGAATCCATTCAGTTTGGATTCCAAAGAGCCCACGGCATCGTTCCGGGATTTCATTATGTCGGAAGTGCGTTACAGCTCGTTGTTAAGAACCTTCCCGGAAACAGCGGAGGAGTTGTTCACCGGTGCTGAGAAGTTTGCTAAAGAGCGGTATAAGTCCTATAAACGCCTGGCAGATCAGAATTAATGGAGAGCTCGTAGACCATTCTCGAATCAGTTACTCAAATTACGCCATCGTAAGGTCGCCTGCACAATGTCGCTGTCAAGAAGGTATTAAAAGAACGGTAGACTTGTACATCATTCTTGTATTTTTCTTTACGCCTCAAATCAGGTCTGTGTGCCACAGTTCCGGCCGACAAGCGGAGCACGGATTGCGTAGCGCGGCAGATAGCGCCATGGATGGCGCTATCTGCCGAAAGCGGAATGTGGCATGCAGACCCAGCCCAGATTATTGTTGCTTCTGTCATGGTATTTAAAGAGTGATGTACTAACAATCAGGTGTGTGGCAACCCACACCTGATTTAAAAATAGGCTGAAGTGAATATTGTAATTCCTGACAAGAAAAACATTCAAACATAATTCTTTGACATTGTTGAATACTAATAAGCAGGTTAAATATATCCCGGCATCAATTTAAAAATATAATCAGATGGAAAATGTTGAAATGGATAGGGCGATGAGATAAAATATTATTGCACTATTTAACAAGCAATGATTGATACGGGACCGACATCACCATAAGGTCGGTTTTTATATTTAATGATTCTGGTTAATACATATAAAATATCTGGGAGGTAATATTATGCCACTGGTAACATCAACTGAAATGTTCAAAAGCGTTTATGGGAAATGTGCTGTTGGCGCATTCAACGTCAACAACATGGAAATCATTCAAGGGATCGTTGAAGCAGCAAAAGAAGAACAAGCCCCATTAATCCTGCAGGTTTCCGCCGGAGCCCGCAAATATGCCAAACATGTCTATCTCATGAAATTAGTTGAGGCGGCTGTAGAGGATACCGGATTGCCGATTTGCCTGCATTTGGACCATGGCGAAGACTTTGAGGTCTGCAAGAGCTGTATTGACGGCGGTTTCACCTCAGTCATGATCGACGGATCAAAACTTCCCTTTGCCGAAAATATCGCGGTCACGAAAAAGGTTGTTGAATATGCGCATTCCAAGGGCGTTGTGGTCGAGGCTGAACTGGGCAGACTAGCCGGTGTTGAGGATGATGTCAATGTCAGTGCGAAGGATTCCTCCTATACGGTTCCCGAGCAGGCAGCAGAGTTTGTTCAAAAAACAGGCTGTGATTCCTTGGCGATTGCTATCGGCACCAGTCACGGCGCCTATAAGTTTAAAGGAGATGCCAAGTTGGATTTTGAGCGTCTGCAAACAATTGCCTCACTGCTTCCGGGCTTCCCGTTGGTTCTGCATGGTGCGTCGACCGTTCTGCCGGAATTTGTGACCAAATGCAACCAGTACGGCGGCGAAATCAAAGGGGCGCAGGGTGTTCCCGAAGAAATGCTCCGGCAGGCCGGTACGATGGGAATTTGCAAAATAAACATCGACACGGACTTAAGGCTGGCCATGACCGCTTCCGTCAGAGAATACTTAGCCTTAAACCCAGCAGATTTTGATCCCCGTCAGTATCTAAAACCGGCACGCGAAGCCATTAAGAATATGGTGAAACATAAAATCAAAGATGTGCTCAACTGCAGCAACATGTTGATTGATTAAAGGATAAAATAGGTTAAATTAATCGGCACTTCATGTGGCAAGGTATATTTAAGCGGGGGCTGTTGCACAACGAACGTAATTTTTCGTGGGCAATAGCCCTACTTTTGTGCCCAAACCAAGAGCGAATGCGGGCTTGAATAGTTCGCATAACGCCATTATCTATACAGGTCGGTTTATTAATAAAAAATCCACCCCAGCCGTAAATTATCATTCATTATGACAATATACTAATGCAGGGTGGTGTTAACAATGAATGATGTTTTCAGCATGAGTTATCTTAGTTTTGGCAATACCTCTAAATATATCGAACAGGTCGATAAAACCAAAGGAAATTTAAACATGGTTGCCCCTAATTATTTTGAGTTGAAGCCACAAGGGACTCTCAAAATCACTTCACAATGTGATCCCGTTTTCATTCGGCACATGCATGAACGGGGGATTACGGTTGTCCCTTTTCTTAGCAACCATTGGGATCGGGGGCTTGGCCGCGCAGCTTTAGCTGAGAGAACTCTGCTTGCGGGTCAATGTGCCGATTTTATCGCGATGAACGATTTAGACGGTGTCAATATTGATCTAGAGAATGTGACGGACGCTGACCGGGAAGCGTATACCGATTTTGTCCGGCAGCTGCGCGAAAGGATTCCGGCTCCTAAAGAAGTATCCGTTGCTGTAGCGGCGAACCCCAACGGATGGACAAAAGGCTGGCATGGTTCCTATGACTACGCTGAGTTAGCAAAATACGCCGATTATCTCCTGATCATGGCCTATGATGAGAGCTATACCGGAGGACCTGAGGGACCGGTTGCGGGCTATCGTTGGGTAGAACGCGCGATTCATTACGCCTTAATGAAAGGCGTGCCACCAGAAAAAATAGTCCTCGGAATTCCGTTTTATGGCCGCTATTGGAAGATAGGACAGGCGGTGGGAGGTATAGGTATCTCCAATAAACGTGTTGATGAATTGATTGGCCAGTATGGTGGTACTGTTATTTTTGATGATACCGCCAAATCACCGCGAGCAGTCATGACGATCTCGGGTGGAAGTATCCCGGCACCAGTAGCAGGTAAGGTTCTTACCCCGGGGACATACCATATCTGGTATGAGAATAACGATTCGATACGGGCGAAACTCTCACTGCGGCGTCAATATAATCTCAAAGGGATCGGAAGCTGGAGCCTTGGCCAAGAAAATCCGTCTTTATGGCAGTCCTATCGTTTCTGGATCCAGTAGACCATTCTCGAATTAGTTACTCAGATTACTTCAGAGTAAGGTCGTCTGCAATACAGGACATTTTGCCTGAAATTATTCGATTTCTGGTATCGGTATTTGGTATCAATATTTTGGTATCGATATATAAAACCGGCCACGCAGATTATTTGGCAGCTTCGACGGAATGGACATAACCTTTATTGACCAAATGATTCCACGATAAAAGACTGATAAAGGCAGCAATAAAATACATTATTCCAATGATCACGATTCTGTTCGTCCAATCCAAAGAAATAAGTATCATTCCAAAACTTCCGAAAAGTGTCATAATAAAGTTTAAAAGGGAGGAGACACTGCCATTATCTCGTGGGTGCTGTTCAAATATAATATTGGTGGAAGGGGGCCGTAAAAGGCCGCAGGCAAGTGTCGAGGGAATTAAAGTCAGAACAAAAAATAGGGGTGAATGACTGCCAAACAGGGCAATCAGAAAACCGCTGAGTGCGGTGATGATAAATGCGGAATTGATTATAGTTTGATCAGAATGGCGCCGACACAATTTGATATAGAGAAATGGTGCAATGACAGAAGCGACGGCATTGGCTGCAAAAAAGAAGCTGTATAGTTGCTCAGACAAACCAAACTGATCGATATAGATGTAGGAGGAACTCGATACGTAGGCCATAAGCGGAATCGCTCCAAGCGAGAAGGTCACGGTCAAGGACGAAAAGCCGGGATTGCGGAGAACAGTTCCCAGTCTGCAGATGGATTGAAAAACATTGCCTTCTGTTTTTTCTTCTAATGTTTCCTTAAACAAGATGATACCGATTAAGGATATAAGGCCGATAAGGCTAAGAAAACCAAAAATCCCCCGCCAGGTCGTCACTTTCAAAATAAGGGCCCCGACAACGGGTGCGATAATGGGAGCCATAAAGATCATCGACTGCACAACAGCTAAAATAGAAACGCGTTCTTTTTCGTCATAGACATCTTTAATAATGGCCATGGAAACAGCGGAAAGGGCACCGCTTCCCAGGGCTTGAAGTACTCTATATCCAATCAAGAGATAGATACTGGAGGCAGCGGCGCATAGAATGCTTGAGATTATATACACAATTATACCGAAAAGCAGCAGAGGTTTTCGTCCAAATCGGTCACTTAAGGGCCCGAAAATGAGTGAGCCAACGGCATAAAAAATAAAGAAAAAGATCAAGGTCATATTGACCACACCGGCAGTGGACTGAAAACTATCCGCCATATGCGGCAGAGCAGGCAGATAAAGGTCTGTTGTCATAGGTACAAATGCACTGAGTAAGGCAATAAGAACAATCAGACCACGATTTCCAAGATATATTTGTTTTTTAAATTTTTCATTTGTCATGATAGTTATCGGAAGCTCCTTATTCACATCAACTATTTGATTTCAAATCTTTTTATATTATATACGATGGTGTTTGGAAATGCAATACCAACTTGAATACTCATGTATATTCAGGTTGGCGCATATCAACGGCTAAAATAAAGGATCGCTTTATTATTCAAGCGATCCAACTCACTATTAATTCTGATAGCCACGCTTTTTATCAAGTGCTTCGTCTCGGATTTCTGCCCGCATATTGTCTAAGGCATCCTGTCTGCGATCATTTTTTGCTTCCAGATCCTCTTTCGATTTTGGATCATCTGTCCTTGCGATCATTTCATCCGCCAGTTCCATATTTTGAATGGTGTGGTTAATATTTTTTTGGATTCGGTCTACGTTATCCCTGCGATCATCGGGTTTGCTTTTCACCGCGGCGTTCCTCCTTAAAAAATCTTTTGTTTATTGTTTGAAAAGTAAGGCGGTCTTATTCAGACCCGACACGTAAACATTTTATATTTGAGTTTAAAATACATAAGAATTAATCGGCGTATAAGTGTTAAGAGGAAAACACACGCGACTATAGAATTTTATGGTGTGCTTTTAAAAAAAGTAAAAGAAAAATAGTTGATAGGAAATGGACAATGAAAGACGTTGATAGAACGAATAACAATCACGACGATAGGATAAATAACACCAGAAAAAAAGCGAAAATGGAAAAAGCTGATTTTGAGGTCCACGTAACAGAGTATGACGAAAAAAACGCCCAAGCTGAGGCATGTGGAGACGCTGAGAATCACGGTGGATATGAAGACCCCGAAGACCCTGAAGATTCAGCAGATCCGGTACGTCGCACCTGGGCAAAAAAAATTTTGGCGATGATAGTTATTCTTGCTTTCCTTGCTATTTCTTTGCCGAATATGCCATACCTTTTATCTGAACAACTTGGCTTTCTTGATGAAAGCAGATCGTTGTTGGAGGATGACCTCGTCAAGAACTGCCGTCCGGCTGTTGTCAGTATTGAAACACAGTTGAAAGCAAATAAAGCTGAGAAAGGTGCAAAGAAACAAGGAACGGGATTCAATATATCTCCTAGCGGGAGAATCATCACGAACCGGCATGTTGTTGAAGATGCAGAAGCAATTACCATTCGATTTGCGGATGAAAAAGAGTATAGTTCAACACACTGTATAATTATCCCGGACGCTGACATTGCTATTCTCTCAATCAAAGGAAAGGATCTTCCTGCTCTGTCGCTAAATCGAAAGGATCCGCTTAACCATGGGGATACAGTGACTGTTATCGGCGATCCGTTGGGATATGAAAAGATTGCACAACGTGGCCAAGTTGGACGGTATTATCAGATCAATGAAAGCAAGATCCCTGTTTTTTCAGTTCATATTGCGATCAATCCCGGCAATAGCGGAAGTCCTGTCATTAATGATAAAGGCGAGGTCGTTGGTATTATATTTGCAGCAGCTACGATTGAAGAGGATGATTATTCGGGTTCTCACGGACTGGCAATTCCATTTCATGCCGTACCCGAGAAATACTTTACAGAGTGATTTTCAAAACGTATTCTATGATCTGTTTAATTAAAATAACAATTTAATTAAAATAACAATATAAAATACGATATAAAAAGTATCTCATTTCAAATAACAGATAAAACAGCGTATGTTCTCAATTAGCGTATGTCATTTATAAGGGGAAAAAGGTATAATCGTTATAAGCGATAGGGATCGCAACCAAATCATAACTGTAAAGGAAATAAATCAATGAATATCGGTGCTAGAACATTAAAAACCGCACTGGCTGTTGCGATCAGTGTCTATCTCTGTGAACTGCTTCATATAGGCCCTGCTTTGTTTGCAGCTACCTCAGCGGTGGTTTGTATGCAGAAATCACTGGGCAGAAGCTTTAAAACTGCGCTCGAGGAAATTACCGTCAATGTGATTGCGATTGCCGTGGCAGTTACTTTGGGGTTGTTGATACCGATCCAATTCTTGAGTATGGCCCTGGCAACGATCATTTTAATTGTGTTTTTTACAAAGGTTATTAAAGTGCCGAACCAGATCGTCCTGGCGGTAATATCCGCAATTTTTATCTTAGCTTCACCACAGGATGAATTTTTGACCCAGGCAACCTCGCGATCTCTGGCTTTGTTAATCGGTTTAATCACAGCCAATGTGATTAATTTGACCATTGCTCCCCCCAGCTATCATCGATCGCTGCAAGCCAAGCTCATTGAGCTGAATAACTTTTCTGCCCAGATGCTCATCGATGCTGTTAACCGCTACCATTATATTAATACCATCACAGATGAGGAGAAGGGGAAAAACAAAGCTGAACTTATCATGCTGTATCAGGAAGCGGACAGTCTATACGACCTTGTTCGTCAGGAATGGAATGTGACTTGGTTCGGGATAAGAAAATCAACAGGAAAGGGACACATATCCAATGATTTTTATAAGGAGTACAAAAATTATTGCCAAGGTATATGGCAACGGTCACAAGACTTAATCTTCTTAGCAGAAGAAAGAAAGGCCCGTCGTGAGAAAGCAAATGCCCAAACGGTAAGTCCGGAGTTTGACCGAATTTTTGAAATGCTCCATCATGTTATATTTAGTGCTACTAGTTACAATCAGCAGCTTCAGCTAAAAATTAAAGGTGAAAAAACAGCTCCTTTACCGGAGCTGCATGTTTGGAGTAAACTGCATGAAATTATCAACGAATGGCAGGAAAGCAAACCGGACAATTCTTTTTATGCCCATGCACTCACAGAATTATCCGTGGTGACATACAGCATTCGATGGTTTGCCAAAGAATCCTCACGCCTTTTAAATATGGAATAACTGACGGGCATTGTCCCAGAGTATCTTTTGATTCTCTTCTTGGGTTAAACCTAAGGACAAAAATCTCTCAATTTCTGCTTCGGGGGACCACATCGGATAGTCCGTACCAAACAGGACTTTATCCACGCCATGAGTACGAATAATTCTCACTGCGGTTTCTCTGTCCGTCAGCATGAGTGAACTTGATGTATCAATGTAAACATTTTTCTTATAGACACTCTCATTGAATTCATCCCATAGGCTCCATCCTCCCAAGTGGGCGGCGATAACTACGAGGTCGGGGAACATGTCCAAAACACGAGCGAGTCTTCGCGGACTGGAATAATCTGTGCGGATGTCGCCAATATGAAAAAGGATCGGAAGCCGGCCTTCAGCCGCTTGATATATTGGGAGCAAAGCAGCATCATCAATATTGCATTGCTGAAAATCCGGATGGAGCTTTAAGCCTTTTATGCCGAGTGATGCCGCACGTTCTATTTCCAGCTGCGGATGAGGATACTCAGGATGAATCGTTCCAAACCCAATAAACCGGTTATCCTTGCAAACATCCGCGATAAAATCGTTGATGGATTCAACCTGCTCCGGTCGCGTAGCAGTTGAAGAAACCAGAAAATAATTGATTCCGGCATTGGTACCTGATGTCAGAAGGTCGGAGACCGTCCCTTTCCCAGGTTCCATTTCCGGAATAAGTTCATCATAAAAAGATAATATGGAATCAACGGCTTTGTAAGATATTTTTTGAGGAAAAATGTGGGCATGGGCGTCCATGATATTGGGAAAATTGGGGTTCGCCATAAAAAAGACCTCTGTTCTTTAATATTTTGTTCTATCCAATAAAAAACTAGCCAAATTATTGTATAGATATGGTATACTTGTACAATATTAATAATCCTAAAACAGCTTACGGATTTTGGCAAGAGTAATTTGGTCATGGATGACCTAATGCCGCGAGGTCATGGATGACTAGGAGCGGCAATTGTAGTTTATTGTAGTTTATTCGCTATAATAAAGTAATCTTCCTTGACAAAGACTTTATTATTGTGTTAAATTATTCTGTGCGACTTGTAAAATATGTAGTTTAATGCCATGGCTGGGGGGGTGTTCCGGATGCGTGTTGCGATCACATTGGCTTGTACTGAATGCAAGAATAGAAACTATCAAACCAATAAGAATAAAAAAAATGACCCAGATCGTATAGAGATAAAAAAGTACTGCAAAACTTGCAAAAGTCATACTGTTCATAAGGAAACGAAATAGTACGGTTCGGAAGATTTTCCGTTAAGGATGTGAGAAGATGGCAGTAGCAAAGAAAGCAGAAAACACAGGCTCTAAAGGCGGCTTTCTTGATAGGCTCAAAAACCCCGGTAAACGGTTTGGCTTTTTCCGTGAAGTTTGGCTGGAATTGAAGAAAGTGCATTGGCCGACACGTCAGACGTTGCTGACCTATACCGGCGTAGTGCTTGTTTCGGTTATTATTGTTGCCATATTGGTTTGGATTGTTGACAGCGGGCTGACCTTTGCGATGGATCACTTGCTGAGTCTGTAGTATTTATAGTGAATCTTTCTTAGGAGGCTTTCGGTTGATGACGAAGAACTGGTATGTTATTCACACTTATTCCGGTTATGAGAACAAGGTGAAAACAAATCTGGAAAAACGTGTTGAGTCCATGAATATGGAGGACAAAATATTTCGCGTTTTAGTTCCTATGGAAGATGAAATTGAAATCAAGAACGGCAAGAAGAAGGTTTCAAAGCGCAAAGTATTTCCGGGTTATGTTTTAGTAGAAATGGATATGACGGATGACTCTTGGTATGTGGTGAGAAACACGCCCGGAGTAACAGGGTTTGTCGGCAGCGGCAGCAAACCGATACCGCTCTTGGAGCACGAGGTTGCTGTTATTTTGCGCCAAATGGGTCTTGAAAAGGTTCGTACCAAAATCGATGTTACGGTTGGCCAATCTGTCAAAGTCATCGCCGGTCCCTTTAAAGATTTTATTGGCGTTGTCAAAGAAGTCTTGGATGAGAAACAAAAAGTCAGGGTCTCGGTTTCTATGTTTGGAAGAGAGACGCCCGTCGAGTTGGAATTTGGGCAAGTGGAAAAGCTTGACTAAATAGATATCCTTACAGCAAGGAGGTGTAACTATGGCAAAAAAGGTAATTGGATTGGTAAAATTGGCTATCACTGCAGGTAAGGCAAATCCGGCACCTCCGGTTGGTCCTGCTTTGGGTCAGCATGGTGTCAATATCATGGGATTCTGCAAAGAGTACAATGAGAGAACCAAGGATCAAGCTGGATTGATCATCCCTGCCGAGATAACGATTTATGAAGACCGCTCCTTTACATTTATTCTGAAGACGCCGCCCGCATCCGTATTGCTGAAGAAAGCAGCCAACATTCCGTCTGGTTCTGCTGTACCCAATAAGCAAAAGGTTGCAAAAGTGACGAAGGATCAAGTAAGGGAAATCGCTGAGCAAAAGATGAAAGACTTAAATGCAGCGAGTGTTGAAGCAGCCATGCGTATGGTTGAAGGAACCGCGCGCAGTATGGGAATCGATATTATTTAAGATTCCATGGAACACGTGGGAGGGTTTAACCCGAAGACCACTAGGAGGTTTAAGAAAGATGCCTAAAAGAGGTAAAAAGTATCTGGATGCTTTAAAAGCATTTGATAATCAGGCTCTGTATGAGCCAACCGAAGCGATTGGCGTTGTCAAAACAAATGCCAAAGCGAAATTTGACGAGACTGTAGAAGTTGCTTTCAAATTGGGAATCGATACCCGCCATGCTGATCAGCAGATCCGCGGAGCGGTGGTATTACCCCATGGAACCGGCAAAACCTTGACTGTTCTTGTTTTTGCCAAGGGAGAAAAAGCAAAAGAAGCTGAAGCAGCGGGCGCTGAATTTGTCGGTGCTGAAGATATGGTAGAAAAGATCCAGCAGGGGTGGTTTGGTTTTGACGTTGCCGTAGCGACACCCGATATGATGGGAACTGTCGGTAAATTGGGTAAACTTTTGGGACCCAAAGGACTCATGCCGAATCCAAAGACTGGAACCGTATCCTTTGATGTCGACAGAGCAGTCAAAGAAATCAAAGCCGGTAAAGTGGAATATAGAGCAGATAAAGCTGGTATTATCCACGTGCCGATTGGTAAGGTTTCTTTCGAGCAGGATAAACTGATGGCTAACTATAAGACGATTGCTGAAGTTGTCATGAAAGCAAAACCTGCAGCTGCTAAAGGACAATATGTCCGAAGTGTAACGGTATCTTCCACCATGGGACCGGGAGTGAAAATCAATCCTTTAAAAATAGTTTAAAACTATTTTTAAAGACTGAGATAGACTGGGTTTATAAAGTGAATAACATTTCCGCTGTAGAAAGCAGGAGCTTTAGATGAGCTTAATTGCCTGCCGAGGTGGAGTCAAGTGCCGTCTTTATATCACAAAAGACTGTGAAAATCTTGCCTCTGCGTTTCTGCAGAGGCATGTTTATTATCCATGACTGGATCAATACCGATTTTCTATCATCCATTAATTGCAGAAGCTGAAAATTCACTTTTGTTATGGAAGATAGAACCGTAACGTTTGGAAGGAGGTGTATATATGCCAAATTTTGATGAAAAGCAAAAAGTAGTCGAGGATATCAAACAGAAGTTTCAAGGGGCTTCCGGTGTCGTGCTGGCTGATTACAGAGGACTCACTGTGGCTCAGGTAACAAACTTAAGGGTGGAACTGCGTCAGGCCGGTGTCGAATACAGAGTATTAAAAAATACGATGGTTCGTCGCGCTGCTGATGAAATGGGTATCAAAGGCCTTGATGAATTTCTTGAAGGGCCGACTGCTTTAGCCTTTTCCGCCGATCCTGTTGCTCCTGCAAAAATTCTCAGTGAATTCAGCAAGAAGACTAAGACACTGACAATCAAAGCCGGAGTACTTGAGGGACGTGTCATTGACGCAGATAAAGTCAAAGACCTTGCTAACCTTCCCTCCAGAGAAGTCCTTCTCTCCCAGGTACTTGCCGGAATGCAGGGCCCGCTTCAGGGTATGGTCAATGTTCTGCAAGGACCTATCCGCAAATTTGGTTACGCTTTGGAAGAAGTTCGTAAACTTAAAGAAGCCCAAGCGTAGGTCGCAGTACGGGATTCGACGCCCGAGGCTCGATGCATGTGGAGATGCTGGCACGATCAGACATCTGACATTGGGAATCGGACGGTATCGGATGTGAACAAATTAAATATTCGGTTAAAAACAAAAAATTATGAATTATATTAAGGAGGAACCCCTAATGTCCAAAACTGCTGAAATTTTAGAAGCCGTAAAAGGCATGACTGTTCTTGAACTCTCTGAGCTGGTTAAAGCTTTTGAAGAAGAATTCGGTGTAAGCGCTGCTGCTCCTGCTGCCGCTGCTGCTCCTGCTGCCGCTGCAGCTGCACCTGTTGTTGAAGAACAGACTGAGTTTGATGTTATCCTGACCAGCGCCGGTGCTGCAAAAATCAACGTGATCAAAGTTGTTCGCGAAATCACCAGCCTGGGCTTAAAAGAAGCCAAAGACCTTGTTGACGGCGCTCCGAAGCCTGTTAAAGAGAAAGTTGCCAAAGATGAAGCAGAAGCTATTAAGGCTAAATTGGTTGAGGCCGGTGCCAGCGTAGAAATCAAATAATTGATTCTGCAATAACGATAATATCCTAATTGATATGACAAACACAGCCGGTTCTGCCGGCTGTGTTATTTTTTATTTTGCCTTCGGAATAAGACGGTATCCCAAATTCGCAATCGCATGCGAATTTGGGATGTTTTTGTGATCCTTCGCCTTAACGGTTGCTCCAAATTCGTCACTGGTGACGAATTTGGAGTATATTTTTAACGGCATTCATTGTCTATATCTTATTTAAGCCAATAATGATAAACTTTCTTTAAGGATTTGGAACAAAATCCTTTATTATTATGATTTTTATGGGTATAATAGAATATATTTGCACTATTTGGTAAATGGATATAATGGGGTTGATTGGAAAAAGAGATGACAGCTTTTAGCTATCAATGAAAATTATTCTTGACATTTGCGAATTCTCTTGTTAAGATTAATAACTGTCACTGTATTTTTGGCTAAAAAAACCAATAAAGTTGGGAGATAATAGTGTGGATGTATTGCATCTCATATGAGATAGCTCCATAAACATTGAAGCGAGGTTTTTCGTAAAAAAAGCCTTGCTTTTGGTTGTTTATGCCCTCCGTACTTTTATATGCCTTATCGATGCAGCACATGTCATGTTTTATGGGATCACTGGACTACATAACTAATTTACTTATTTATGTGCTTTTTTAAATAATAATTTGAAACATTCATTATTTCTTACGTGTTCTTTGTTAGTTTGTACAAAAAAATCGAATTGTTTCTTGTTTTGCTAGTGAATGACTAGTCTTCTGTTGGAACGAGAACGATCAGGAAATTATACTGGAAGGGTGAAACGGCATGGTTACTCCTATCAAAGTTGGAACAAGAGAACGGGCAAGTTATGCGAGGCTTAGGGAAGTTCTGGATATGCCCAACTTAATCGAAATTCAACAGAATTCCTATGAGTGGTTTCTGAGAGAAGGGCTGCGCGAAATGTTTCGCGATATTTCCCCCATTCAGGATTTTACCGGAAATCTGGTTTTGGAATTCATAGATTACAGTCTGGGCGATCCAAAGTATGAGGTAGAAGAGTGTAAAGAGCGCGATGTCACATTCGCAGCACCGCTAAGGGTTAAAGTCCGTCTTATTAATAAAGAAACGGGTGAAGTAAAAGAGCAGGAAGTATTTATGGGGGATTTCCCACTGATGACGGACAAAGGCACGTTCATTATTAATGGTGCCGAACGTGTTATCGTCAGTCAGTTAGTGCGGTCTCCGGGTGTTTACTATTCTGAGACAATTGACACCAGCGGCAAAAAGCTCTATGGCGCAACGATAATACCTAATCGCGGTGCATGGCTTGAGTTTGAAACGGATATCAATGACAATATTTTTGTCCGGGTGGACAGAACACGTAAACTGCCGGCAACAGTTCTGGTCAGAGCTCTGGGTTATGCAACAAATGGCCGTATACTCGAGGCATTTAACGATAATGAAAACATTCGAATAACTCTGGAAAGAGATAGTACGGAATCGACGGAAGAGGCACTGGTTGAAATATACAAACGGCTGCGCCCGGGTGAACCGCCTACAGTTGAGAGCGCCCGCGGACTCTTGGAATCACTTTTCTTTGATCCCAGACGGTATGATTTGGCAAAAGTCGGACGATATAAATTAAACAACAAACTCGGGCTTGATATTCCCCAGAACATTCGTCACCTGACATCTGAGGACATCCTGGCGTCTGTTTCTCGGCTATTGAATATTATAAATGGTGAGGGACATACGGATGATATCGACCACCTCGGCAATCGGCGCCTGCGTTCTGTTGGGGAGCTCCTGCAAAACCAATTCAGGATCGGTCTCTCCCGTATGGAAAGGGTCGTTAGGGAAAGAATGACGATTCAGGATATTGAGGGGATCACCCCCCAGGTCCTGATCAATATTCGTCCGGTTGTAGCGGCCATTAAAGAGTTCTTTGGAAGCAGCCAGTTATCGCAGTTTATGGATCAGACCAACCCTTTGGCTGAATTGACGCATAAGCGGCGCTTAAGTGCCTTGGGCCCGGGGGGCCTAAGCAGAGAGAGAGCGGGCTTTGAAGTGCGTGACGTACACCATTCTCACTATGGCCGTATGTGTCCGATTGAGACGCCTGAAGGACCGAACATCGGTTTAATTGGCTCTCTAAGTACGTACGGAAGAATTAATGAATATGGATTTATTGAGGCCCCGTACCGTAAAGTGGAAAATGGCAGGGTCACTGACGAAATTCATTACTTAACGGCTGATGAAGAAGAAAAATATATTATTGCCCAGGCTAATGCCGCCGTTAATGAGAACGGCCAATATATGAGTGAAAAGATCGAAGCCCGTCACGGTGAGGATTTTGTACTTGTTCCGCCTGTCAATATTCAATACATGGACGTTTCGCCGAAACAAATGGTTTCAATTGCCACAGCGCTCATCCCGTTCCTTGAGCATGACGACGCTAACCGTGCGCTGATGGGTTCCAACATGCAGCGGCAGGCTGTGCCTTTGCTTAGGACGGATGCTCCCTATATCGGTACCGGTATGGAATATAAAGCGGCTGTTGACTCCGGTGTTTGTCTGGTGTCACCCAAAGAAGGAACCGCAGTCAGGGTCACTTCGGATGAAATTATTATCCAGAACAACGACGGGACCACGACGCGCAACAAGCTGTTAAAGTATTTGCGCAGCAACCAGGGAACGTGCATCAACCAACGCCCGATCGTAGTCAAAGGGCAGAAAATTACCGCCGGTCAGGTCATTGCTGACGGCCCGTCCACAGATAATGGTGAATTAGCTTTGGGGCGTAACGTGCTTGTCGCCTTTATGCCCTGGGAAGGATATAACTATGAAGACGCTATCCTCATCAGTGAAAAACTGGTGAAGGAAGATTACTTTACGTCTATTCATATCGAAGAATATGAAGCCGACGCCCGTGACACCAAACTCGGACCGGAAGAAATAACCCGGGATATTCCCAATGTTGGTGAAGATGTACTGAAAGATCTTGACGAACGCGGAATCATTCGTATCGGTGCAGAAGTTCGCCCCGGAGATATCCTCGTGGGCAAAGTCACTCCGAAAGGAGAAACGGAACTGACTGCAGAAGAAAGGCTGCTAAGGGCTATCTTCGGCGAAAAGGCCAGAGAAGTTCGGGACACGTCACTTAGGGTTCCCCACGGCGAAGCCGGCAAAGTTGTTGATGTCAAGGTATTTAAACGCGAAAACGGTGATGAGCTGGCCCCGGGTGTCAACCAACTTGTCAGAGTCTATATTGCTCAGAAACGTAAGATTTCAGTCGGTGATAAGATGGCCGGAAGACACGGAAACAAAGGTGTTATTTCCAGAATCATGCGGCAGGAAGATATGCCGTTCATGCCGGATGGGACACCCATTGAAATTGTGCTTAACCCCCTGGGCGTACCTTCCCGTATGAATATCGGGCAGGTACTGGAGACACATCTGGGCTGGGCGGCAAGAGCACTTGGAATCTATATCGCGACACCGGTATTTGATGGAGCCAGAGAAGAGGACGTCTTTGAGACCTTGGCAAAAGCCGGCTTGCCGAATACCGGGAAATCAGTACTCTTTGATGGTCGAAGCGGTGAACCATTTGATAATGAAGTCACGGTCGGCATCATGTATATGCTGAAACTCCACCATTTGGTTGATGATAAAATCCACGCCCGTTCAACAGGACCATACTCCCTTGTTACGCAGCAGCCACTTGGCGGGAAAGCCCAATTTGGCGGTCAACGTTTTGGAGAAATGGAAGTCTGGGCACTCGAGGCTTATGGTGCATCCTTTACTTTACAGGAGATACTCACCGTTAAGTCTGACGACGTAGTCGGCAGGGTAAAGACCTACGAATCTATCGTTAAGGGCGAGAACATCCCGGAACCTGGCGTGCCGGAATCATTCAAGGTACTCATCAAGGAATTACAGAGCCTTGGCTTGGATGTCTCTGTGCTGTCTGAGGAAGACCAGGAAATTGAAATCAAAGATATGGATGAGGATGTTACTGAAGTCGCCCATGAATTAGGGATGGATGATCAATTCTCAGTTATCGGTGCCAATGATGAAAGCGGGATCGGGTTCGATAACGAGGATACAGCCGGTACGGATGATCTTGATGAGGAAGACGAAGATTTTGCCGCGATTGAATCACCAGGGCCGGTGCTTGTTGACGATTATGCCGACGACATGGCTGACAGCCTGGAAGAAAACCTGGACGATGATTTTGAAGATGATTTTGACCAGGAATTTTAATTCAGCCAAAGTCAGACCGATCTAAGGAATAGTCCCGATTGAAAAAAGCTTGCTGGGCGAAAGGAGAAAATACCGTGCTTGATGTAAATAATTTTGAGAGGATGCGTATCGGTTTAGCTTCCCCGGAAATGATCCGGAAGTGGTCCTATGGTGAAGTTAAGAAACCCGAAACCATCAATTACCGCACCTTAAAGCCCGAAAGAGAAGGCCTTTTCTGTGAGAAAATATTTGGACCTACCCGTGACTGGGAGTGCCATTGCGGAAAATATAAGAGAGTCCGTTATAAAGGGATCATATGTGATCGCTGCGGTGTCGAAGTGACACGTTCAAAAGTCCGTCGTGAGAGAATGGGTCATATTGAGCTTGCAGCACCGGTTTCCCATATCTGGTATTTTAAAGGAATACCCAGCAGAATGGGGCTTCTACTGGATATGTCTCCGCGTTCTCTGGAAAAAGTTCTTTATTTTGTTGCTTACATCGTTGTGGATCCGAAAGATACCTCTTTAATAAAAAAACAGTTGTTAACAGAGACAGAATACCGTGAAGCCAGAGAAAAATACGGTAATGGCTTTAAAGCCGAAATGGGTGCAGAGGCCATCAAGGAACTCTTGAGGGAAATTGATCTGGATAAGCTGAATTCGGAGCTCCGAACTGAGCTTAAAGAAGTCTCGGGGCAACGCAAAATCAGAGCCATTCGGCGTTTGGAAGTCGTTGAGGCATTTAAAAAGTCCGGAAACAGCCCGGAATGGATGATTCTCGATGCGATCCCGGTTATTCCGCCGGAACTTCGCCCCATGGTCCAGCTCGATGGCGGGCGGTTTGCCACTTCGGATCTCAATGACCTTTATCGCCGTGTTATCAACAGAAATAATCGTTTAAAGAAGCTGCTTGACCTGGGAGCTCCAGATATCATTGTGCGTAATGAAAAACGGATGCTTCAAGAAGCCGTGGATGCTTTGATCGATAATGGCCGCCGCGGCCGGCCGGTTACCGGTCCTGGAAACAGACCGCTCAAGAGTTTGAGCGATATGCTGAAGGGTAAACAGGGACGCTTCCGTCAAAACCTGTTAGGAAAACGTGTTGACTATTCCGGTCGATCCGTTATCGTTGTCGGCCCGACACTGAAACTTTCTCAGTGCGGACTGCCCAAAGAAATGGCTATTGAATTATTTAAGCCTTTTGTTATGAAGAATCTTGTTAACGAAGGCTATGCCCATAACATTAAGAGTGCTAAACGCATGGTAGAAAGAGTCCGGCCTGAAGTTTGGGATGTACTGGAGAAAGTTATTGCCGAACACCCTGTTCTCCTGAATCGTGCGCCAACGCTTCACAGATTGGGTATTCAAGCCTTTGAACCCGTTCTTGTCGAAGGTAAGGCACTGCAGATCCATCCGCTGGTTTGTACGGCATATAATGCTGACTTTGACGGCGACCAAATGGCAGTACACGTACCTTTGTCAGCCGAGGCGCAAGCTGAAGCCCGTTTGCTCATGCTTTCATCACATAATATTCTCAATCCAAAGGATGGACGTCCGGTGGCTTCGCCGACCAAAGACATGGTTTTAGGGTGTTATTATCTGACCATGGAAAGACCCGGTGCGCTAGGCGAAGGTAAAATATTCAAAGACCATGACGAAGCCGTTTTAGCCTATCAATCGAAAGCAGTTCATCTGCAGGCTATGATCAAAGTACGTAAGGATGGGAAATTGCTCGAGACAACGGTTGGCCGTTTGATATTCAATACGGTTATTCCGGAAGAGGCCGGCTACATCAATGAAATGGTAACAAAGAAATCACTGGATAGAATTGTTGCCAAGACCTATCGTTTCTGCGGTTATGAGAAAACAGCCTTACTTCTGGACGGTATTAAGAATTTAGGCTTCAGATACTCGACACAAGCCGGTGTTACCGTTGGTATTGACGATATTCAGGTCCCCGAATTGAAACGGTCTATATTGGCAGAAGCCGATGTTGCTGTCGCCAAGACAGAACAGCAATACCGCCGCGGTCTTATCACCGATGAGGAACGTAAGATTCTGGTTATCGAGATATGGACGAAAGCCAATGATGCCGTAACCAAAGCATTGATGGATTCTCTGGATAAGTTTAATCCTGTTTATATGATGGCTAACTCCGGTGCCCGTGGTAACATCCAGCAGCTGCGTCAGCTGGCGGGGATGCGCGGATTGATGGCTGACCCGTCCGGAAGAACGATCGAATTGCCGATTAAAGCAAACTTCCGTGAAGGACTTACCGTTCTTGAGTACTTCATCTCATCACACGGTGCTCGTAAAGGTTTGGCTGATACGGCACTGCGTACAGCCGATTCCGGTTACCTGACCCGCCGTCTTGTTGACGTATCACAGGACGTCATTGTCCGGGAAGACGACTGCGGCTCGGATAAAGGGATCATGGTTGAAGACATCAAAGAAGGCAGCGAAATGATCGAAAAACTGGAAGAGCGTCTGGTTGGACGTTACTTGGTCAGAGAAATCATTCATCCGGAAACAGGAGAACTTTTAGCTTCACCGGATAAGGAAATTAATGAAGAGCAAGCGAAGGCGATAGCCGACGCCTTTGAAAAAGTGGAGATCCGCTCAGTGCTGAACTGCAAGACCCGTTACGGCGTATGCAAAAAATGCTATGGTCGGAATCTTGCTACCGGTCGCCAAGTTGAAATCGGTGAAGCCGTCGGGATTATTGCTGCTCAATCTATTGGCGAACCCGGAACACAGCTTACGATGCGTACATTCCATACCGGCGGAGTTGCCGGCGATGATATTACCCAAGGTTTGCCGAGGGTTGAGGAATTATTCGAAGCGCGCAAACCGAAAGGCCAAGCGATCATTACTGAAGTTGGCGGAACGGTCGCGATCAGGGAAATCAAGGGGCGCAGAGAAGTCGAAGTCACAACCGAAACCGGTGAGCAGGAAGTCTATACGATCCCGTTTGGTTCCCGTCTGAAAGTCAAGGAGGGTCAAGTAATTTCCCCCGGTGATGAATTGACGGAAGGCAGCGTCAATCCGCACGATACGCTCAAGATCAAAGGCATCACCGGTGTTCAGGTATATCTCTTGGGTGAAGTTCAGCGTGTTTATCGTCTGCAAGGGGTTGATATCAATGATAAACACATTGAAGTCATGGTCAGGCAGATGCTGAGAAAAGTCAAAATCGAAGAATCCGGCGATACCAGCCTGCTGCCTGGCGGACTGATCGATATCTTCGAGTTTGATGAGGAGAATGAAAGAGTCATTGCTGCGGGCGGTGAACCTGCTGAATCACGTCCGGTGCTGCTCGGAATCACCAAGGCATCCTTGGCAACCGATTCATTCCTGTCGGCTGCATCCTTCCAGGAAACGACCCGTGTCCTCACGGAAGCTGCTATTAAAGGGAAGGTTGACCCCTTGATCGGTCTCAAAGAGAACGTCATTATAGGGAAATTGATTCCTGCCGGGACAGGGATGAACAAATACCGTAACGTAAAAATTACCGAAGAAGGGGTCTTGCACTCCTCGTAAGAGGGGTGCCCTGACCCAAAGATATACCGTGTGTACGAAATTTGTATTCTTGACACGGAAAAAGGCTACTGCTAAAATAGTATAGTCTGATTTTAAAATAGGGGAGGAAAGCATTATTAAATGCTTGATGCATCTATTAAAAAGGCACAAAATGTGGTTGTTGGCATAAAGCAAACCATACGATCCCTGGAAAAAGGCGAAGTTAGCTGGGTTTATCTTGCCCAAGATGCCGATGCAAAAATGATTCGCCCTATTCGGGAAATGTGTGCCGCCAGACAGATCGAAATCAAAGAAGTGCCGACGATGTCCGAACTAGGCAAAGCCTGTGGCATCAAAGTGGGAGCTGCCGTCGCAGCAGTGCTGATAAGCTGAGACGGAGTATGCCTTCGACATTTTTTTGGTTCATTAACATTATAAAAACATCAAAAAATGATAATCTTATTGGAAGGAGGTGCAGCTATGCCGACAATTCACCAGCTTATCCGCAAAGGGAGAGAAAAAGTTATTGCGAAATCTACCGCTCCGGCTCTGCAATGGGGTCATAATTCGCTGAAACGCAAAGATTTCCCATCCGGTGGTTCGCCTCAAAAGAGAGGGGTATGTACAAGAGTATATACCACAACACCGAAAAAACCGAACTCTGCCCTGAGAAAGGTAGCCCGTGTCCGTCTGACAAATGGCATTGAAATAACCACGTATATCCCTGGAATTGGCCACAATCTTCAAGAGCACTCCGTTGTTCTTGTTCGCGGAGGTCGTGTTAAGGATCTTCCGGGCGTACGTTACCATATCGTTCGCGGCGCATTGGATACTACCGGTGTTCAAAACCGCAATCAGGCCCGTTCCAAATATGGAGCGAAGAGACCCAAGAAGAAATAATTCGACAGCAAGATGGCAACTATAGAGTAGTTATGCTCGTAGTACGTTGAGAAAGGAGGAATACTAGTGCCCAGAAAAGGTTATATTGCTAAAAGAGAAATCCTGCCTGATCCGATCTACAAGAATAAGACTGTCTCCCGATTTATCAACCAGATTATGTTAGATGGTAAAAAAGGCGTTGCGGAAGCGAATTGCTACAATGCATTCCAAATTATTCAGGAAAAGACAGGCAAGGACCCGATAGAAGTATTTGAAGCAGCATTGAAAAATGTGATGCCCGTACTGGAAGTCAAAGCACGCAGAGTCGGTGGTGCCAACTATCAGGTGCCCATCGAAGTCCGTGCTGACCGTCGTCAGACCCTCGGCATTCGCTGGCTGGTGGAGTATGCCCGTAAACGGGGAGAAAAGACCATGCAGGAGAAGCTCGCCGGTGAACTGATGGATGCAGCGAACAGTACTGGCGGTTCGTTCAAAAAGAAAGAGGATACCCATAAGATGGCCGAAGCAAACAAGGCATTTGCACATTATCGCTGGTAATCATACAGAGAAGTGTTTGGGGTGTTACTTTTAGATTTTTATTTTCTGGAGAAAGGCTGATAATAAGTGGCAAGGCAAGTTCCCTTGGAGAAAACTCGGAATATCGGTATCATGGCCCATATTGATGCTGGAAAGACCACAACAACAGAGCGCATTTTGTTTTACACTGGCCGCGTTCATAAAATCGGTGAAGTACATGATGGTGCAGCGACTATGGACTGGATGGTTCAGGAGCAGGAACGTGGTATCACCATTACCTCTGCTGCTACTACCTGTCAATGGAACGGGCACAATATTAACATCATCGATACACCCGGACACGTTGATTTTACAGTTGAAGTTGAACGCTCGTTGCGTGTTCTTGATGGTGCTGTTGCTGTATTCTGTTCGGTTGGCGGTGTTGAACCTCAATCAGAGACAGTATGGCGCCAAGCCGACAAATATGGGGTACCCCGTATCGCCTATATCAATAAGATGGACAGAGTTGGGGCGGATTTTTTCCGTGGAGTCTCCATGATTGTTGATCGATTGGGATCCAATCCTGTTCCTATCCAAATTCCGATCGGTGCGGAAGATAAGTTTATAGGTTTTATTGATTTAGTTACCATGAAAGCAACTGTTTACACCGACGACCTTGGAACCGCGAGTGACACCAGTGATATTCCTGCTGATCTGCTAGAACTCGCTCAGGAATATCGCGAAAAACTCCTCGAAGCAGTTTCCGATGTCGACGAAGAAATCATGATGAAATTTCTTGAGGGCGGAGAAATTACAGAGCAAGAGATCAAACGGGCGATCCGTATCGGTACTATCGGTTTGAAATTCATTCCGGTACTTTGTGGGTCATCCTTTAAAAACAAAGGCGTACAGCCTTTGCTTGATGCTGTCGTGGATTATATGCCCTCACCTCTCGATGTTCCTGCTATTCAGGGTGTCAATCCGGATACCGGTGAAGAGGATGTTCGTAACTCGGACGACAATGCACCGTTTTCTGCGCTGGCATTTAAGATTATGGCCGATCCTTATGTCGGGAAACTCACTTTTTTCCGGGTTTATTCCGGGACATTGAGTGCGGGTACGTATATTACGAACTCGACGAAAGGCAAGAAGGAAAGAATTGGTCGAATCCTTCGGATGCACGCGAATCACCGTGAAGATGTGGATGAAGTCCGGGCCGGCGATATCGCCGCCGCTGTCGGGATCAAAGAAGTCAGCACCGGTGATACCCTGTGCGATGAAAAGAGCAGGATTATTCTTGAATCCATGGTGTTCCCCGAACCGGTTATCCATATCGCCATTGAGCCCAAGACCAAGGCCGATCAGGAGAAACTTGGCGGATCACTGGCCAAGCTGGCAGAAGAAGATCCGACGTTTAAAATGCGGACAGACGAAGAAACCGGGCAGACCATTATATCCGGGATGGGCGAGCTCCATCTTGAGATTATCGTTGACAGACTGCAGAGAGAATTCAAAGTAGACTGCAATGTAGGCCGTCCTCAGGTTGCTTATAAAGAATCGATCCGCAAATCGGTCAAAGCCGAAGGTAAATATGTCCGTCAGTCCGGCGGACGCGGACAGTATGGTCATTGCTGGGTTGAATTCGAACCCCTCGAACAGGGCACAGGTTATGTATTTGAAAGTAAAATCGTCGGCGGTGTTATTCCTAAAGAATACATCTCCCCGATCGGCGCAGGCATCGAAGAGGCCCTGCAAAATGGTATACTTGCCGGATATCCGGTTCTGGATATCAAAGCAACCGTTGTAGACGGATCCTACCATGATGTTGACTCTTCGGAAATGGCCTTCAAAATTGCCGGTTCAATGGCCTTTAAAGCCGCTGCTTCCAAAGCAGATCCGTGTATCCTCGAGCCTACGATGAAGGTGGAAGTCACTGTACCGGAAGAGTATATGGGTGACGTTATGGGTGATTTGAACTCACGCCGAGGCAGAATCGAAGGGATGGAAGCACGTTCGGGCGCCCAGATCATCCGGGCCTTTGTACCGCTTTCAGAAATGTTTGGTTATGCCACAGAATTGCGTTCCCGTACTCAAGGCAGGGGCGTTTACAGCATGCAGTTTGACCACTATGATGAAGTGCCCAAAAATATCGCCGAAGGCATCATCGCCAAGCGGCAGGGGGCTTAGTAAATAAGCTGCACTTAGCCTGTAGGAAGAATAACGCTTTCTGCAGACGAAAAAATTAAAAAGGTATAAATTTTTTTAAGGAGTGAAACAAAATGGGTAAACAAAAATTTGACCGCACCAAACCTCACGTTAACGTTGGAACAATTGGCCACGTTGACCATGGTAAAACGACCACGACTGCTGCGATTACATTTGTATTGTCTAAGGTAGGTGGCGCAGTCGCTACTGCTTTCGATCAAATCGACAAAGCACCTGAAGAGCGTGAGCGTGGCATCACCATTTCCACAGCCCACGTTGAGTATGAAACAGCTAACAGACACTATGCGCACGTTGACTGCCCAGGCCACGCTGACTATGTTAAAAACATGATCACCGGTGCTGCCCAGATGGACGGCGCTATCCTGGTTGTTTCCGCTGCTGACGGCCCGATGCCGCAGACGCGTGAGCATATCCTCTTAGCCCGTCAGGTAGGTGTACCTTACATCGTTGTATGGCTTAACAAAGTTGACATGGTAGATGATCCGGAACTTCTCGAACTGGTTGAAATGGAAGTTCGTGAACTGTTAAGCGAATATGAATTCCCCGGTGATGACATTCCTGTAGTTCCCGGTTCCGGCTTAAAAGCTCTGGAATGCGGCTGCGGACAGAGAGACTGCGAATGGTGTGGCAAGATCTGGAATCTGATGGATGCTGTTGACAGCTATGTACCAGAGCCGGAGCGTGCTATTGATAAACCGTTCCTGATGCCTGTAGAAGATGTATTCACAATTACCGGACGTGGTACGGTTGCTACCGGCCGTGTTGAGCGTGGTATCCTTAAAGTCGGCGACGAAATCGAAATCGTCGGCATGACAGAAAAACCCCGCAAAACTGTTTGCACAGGCGTTGAAATGTTCCGTAAATTACTCGATCAGGCTCAGGCCGGTGACAACATCGGTGCGCTGCTCCGCGGTGTTGAGCGTAAAGACATCGAGCGTGGTCAGGTTCTGGCGAAACCAGCCAGCATCAAACCGCACACCAAATTTACCGGAGAAGTTTACATTCTGAGTAAAGAAGAAGGCGGACGTCATACACCGTTCTTTAATAACTACCGTCCTCAGTTCTACTTCAGAACCACAGACGTTACCGGTGTGATCAAACTGCCGGAAGGCGTTGAAATGATTATGCCTGGTGACCGCGTCACGATTGAATGCGAACTGATTACGCCAATTGCTATGGATGAAGGACTTCGTTTCGCTATCCGTGAAGGCGGACGTACCGTTGGATCCGGCGTTGTAGCCAAAGTTGTTGAATAATATGGTTTGCTGATAGCCGAAATGGGGAGCTGCCAGAGGAGAATCAAAGCAGCTTCCCTTCCGGCGCTTATCGCCAGTTTGATATGTCAGATTTTACGCAAAAGGTTGCTGCCTGCAGTGACTCCGCTGCAGAGCAGGGAATTTTTGCGCTCATCGCCTGTATAACAGGCACAAAATTTAGGAGGTATAATCATGAATCAAAAAATCAGAATCAGACTCAAGGCTTTTGATCACAAGACATTAGATCAGTCGGCAGAAAGAATTGTTGATACGGCGAAGAGAACGGGTGCCAGTGTTAACGGCCCGATTCCGCTGCCAACAGAAAAAAGTATTTACACCATTCTGCGTTCTCCACACGTGAATAAGGATTCCCGCGAGCAGTTTGAAATGCGGACTCATAAGAGATTGATCGATATCATTGATCCGACATCAAAAACCGTTGATGCATTGATGCGCTTAGATCTTCCCTCTGGTGTAGATATCGAAATTAAATTATAATTCTACTGGTATTTGCCAAACATTTGTGGTATAATAGATATGTTTGTGGCGCGAAACACCCGGGGGTGTGGAACATCCGGGGAATCGCAGTTGCACAGAAAATAAATTTATAACGCTATTGTGCTCCGTTTTGTGCGGTGCACTTCAAAGTGTCTAGGAGGTGGCGTCGTGTCTAGAGGAATTCTAGGAAGAAAAGTGGGTATGACCCAAATCTTTGCAGAAGACGGAAAGGTAATTCCGGTTACTGTCGTTCAGGCCGGTCCTTGCTTTGTTCTGCAGAAAAAAACAACAGCAACGGATGGGTATAATGCCATTCAGGTTGGGTATGACGAGAAAAGAGATAATCTCGCAACGAAGCCTGAGAAAGGTCATTTCAAGAAGTCCGGTATTAAAATTTTACGTTTTGTAAGAGAGTTTAAGACTGCAGATGTAGATTCTTATGAAATCGGTCAGGAGATCAAGGCGGATGTCTTTGCGGTAGGGGATAAAGTCGATGTTGTCGGCACATCCAAAGGCAAAGGGTTTGCTGGGATGCATAAGCGTCACGGATCTCGCCGCGGTCCGATGGGTCATGGTTCCAAGTATCATCATCGTACGGGTTCCATGGGCGCGAAAGGGCCGGCTCGTGTTTTTAAAGGAAGAAATTTACCTGGCCGCACAGGTGGCGAGCGTGTAACTGTTCAAAACCTGGAAGTCGTGCGGGTTGATACTGATAAAAACTATATCCTGGTCAGAGGATGTGTGCCAGGTGCTAAAAAGAGCCTGCTGATACTGAAAGAATCGGTAAAAGCGAAATAATTCGCCGGAAAGGAGGATATGCAATGCCTAAGGTACAAGTTGTAAATATGCAGGGATCTCCTGTTGAAGAAATTGAATTAAATGAGTTGATTTTCGGGATCGAACCCAATAACAGCGTTATGCACTCTGCTGTTGTTGCTCAGTTAGCCAATGCCAGGGTTGGTACTCAATCCGCATTAACCCGGAGCGAAGTACGGGGCGGCGGACGCAAACCATGGAGACAAAAAGGTACTGGCCGTGCGAGAGCCGGTACGATTCGTTCTCCCCTTTGGAGAGGCGGCGGTATCGTTTTTGCACCGAAACCGAGAGATTACAGCAAAAAGCTTCCCAAAAAAGTAAAAAGGCTGGCGCTGTGCTCCGCACTGTCCAGCAAGGTTATTGACAACAGCCTGATTGTCGTTGATCAAATTAGCTTTGAAAAGCCAAAAACCAAAGAAATGGTCAAAATGCTTGAAGCGCTTAAAGTCAGTAAAAAAGCGATGGTTGTTTTAGAAGGCTGCGACGAAAACAATGTGATGACTTCAGCACGCAACATTGAAGGTGTCATTATCTCTCGTGCTGATACGTTAAATGTTGTTGATCTTTTGAAATATGATTATGTCGTATTTACGAAGGCGGCTGTGATGAAGACTGAGGAGGTGCTGAGCAATGCGTGATGCACGTGACGTTCTGATTCGACCGGTCGTTTCTGAGAAATCTGTCGGATTGGTTGAAGAAAATAAATACTCCTTCTGGGTTAGCACGGCTGCAAATAAGATTGAAATTAAAGCTGCTGTTGAAAAGATGTTTAAAGTCAAAGTTGCTGACGTTCATACCATGAAGGTAGTTGGAAAAGAAAAACGCCAGGGCCGTTATGTTGGCAAGACTCCGGATAGGAAAAAGGCCATCGTGACTTTACAGCCTGGCAACAAAATCGAAGGATTTGCAGGTCTGTAAGCAAAGGAGGGAAAGTAATGCCAATTAAATCATACAAACCAACATCACCTGGACGCAGACAGATGACTGCGCTCACGTATGAGGAGATAACCAGGACAGAACCTGAACGTTCCCTTCTCGCTCCCCTGCGCAGAAAGGGCGGAAGGAATAACGAAGGCCGTCTGACGATTCGTCATCAGGGCGGCGGTCATAAAAGACGCTACCGTCTGATTGATTTCAAACGGAATAAAGATGGCATACCGGCCAGAGTGGCCAGCATCGAGTACGATCCGAACCGTTCCGCAAATATCGCTCTTCTGAACTACGCCGACGGTTTCAAAACGTATATCATTGCACCAAACGGTGTGAAGGTTGGTCAGGAAATCGAAAGTGGTGAAAAGGCCGATATCAAAATCGGTAACACGTTGAAGCTTAAAAACATACCGGTCGGTACGCTTATTCACAACATCGAAATGAAACCGGGAAAAGGCGGTCAGCTCGTACGCTCTGCAGGTGCTTCGGCCCAGCTGATGGCGAAAGAGGGCAGTTATGCGACACTTAGACTTCCTTCGGGTGAAATGAGAATGATCCATATCGAGTGCCGGGCTACCATTGGTCAAGTCGGTAACCTCGATTACGAAAATGTCACCATTGGTAAAGCCGGAAGAAACCGCTGGCTGGGAATTCGTCCGACGGTTCGTGGTTCTGTTATGAACCCGGTAGACCATCCCCACGGTGGTGGTGAGGGACGTAACCCGATCGGGCGTAATCCGGTCACTCCTTGGGGTAAACCTGCCCTTGGGGCAAAGACCCGCAAGAAGAAAAACCAGAGCAATCGATTTATTGTAAAGCGTAGAGATAAGTAGTAAGCGAAAGGAGACCTCATAATGGGCAGATCTCTAAAAAAGGGACCGTTTGTCGAAGTTCGTCTGCTGCAACGGATCGAAGATATGAATAAGAGTGGCGAAAAAAGAGTATTAAAAACGTGGTCCAGACGTTCCACCATTTTCCCGCAGATGATCGGTCATACGATCGCGGTTCATGACGGAAGGAAACACGTACCGGTATATGTTACTGAAGATATGGTTGGACACAAACTTGGTGAGTTTGCAATGACCCGGACGTATAAAGGACATGCCGGAAGCGAAAAATCGAGCGGCTTACGCTAGTTGAGAGGAGGTAAAGAAAAATGGAAACAAAAGCAGTAGCTAAATTTATCCGTATCTCTCCTCGCAAGGTGCGCCTGGTTGTCGATTTGATTCGCGGCAAAAAGGTCGAAGAAGCAATGGCGATCCTCAAATTTACACCGAACATCTCCGCTGAGCCGGTGAGCAAGGTACTCAGATCTGCAGTTGCCAATGCTGAACACAACCTGGAAATGAGTCCGGATGATCTATTTGTTACCAAAGTATTCGTTGATCAGGGACCAACCTTGAAACGTATCATGCCCAGAGCGCAGGGTAGAGCTGACAGGATTCGTAAACGGACCAGTCACATTACCGTTGTTGTCGGGGATAAGAAGGAGGATTAGACTAAGCATGGGTCAAAAAGTTAATCCCAAAGGTCTTCGTATTGGCATTATCCGTTCCTGGGAAGGCCGCTGGTATGCTGATAAAAATTACAGTGAGCTCCTTCACGAAGACTTAAAGATTCGAAAATTTGTTATCGAAAAACTCCAACAAGCCGGAGTGCCTAAAGTAGAAATAGAACGTGCTGCAAACCGGGTCAAAGTCTCTGTACATGCTGCCAAACCGGGTATCGTTATCGGACGTGGCGGGGCAGAAGTAGAAAACCTGCGTAAAGCACTGGAAGTAATGACCGGTAAACAAGTTGCAGTCAATATTGTTGAAATCAAAAAACCTGAACTGGATGCCAAACTCGTTGCTGACAGTGTTGCACAGCAGCTGGAGAAACGTATCTCCTTCCGTAGAGCAATGAAGCAGACCGTGGGTCGTACCATGCGTTCCGGCGCTCAGGGAATCAAGATTTCCTGCAGCGGACGCTTAGGCGGTGCGGAAATTGCGCGTACCGAGTGGTATAACGAAGGCAAAGTGCCGCTTCATACTCTGCGCGCGGATATCGACTATGGATTTTCTGAAGCCAATACCACGTATGGCAAAATTGGCGTAAAAGTATGGATCTACCGTGGAGAAGTTCTTCCGACCAAGAAGGCAGTCCAGGAGGAAGGAGGAGTATAAAATGCTAGTACCAACCAGAGTAAAGCATCGTAAACAACATCGTCCCAGCTTAAAAGGAACAGCCCAAAAGGGCAACAAGGTTGCTTACGGTGAGTATGGACTCATGGCTCTCGAAAGTGCTTGGATCACCAATCGTCAGATTGAGGCAGCACGTATTGCAATGACCCGTTACATCAAACGTGGCGGTAAAGTATGGATAAATATCTTCCCCGACAGGCCGATTACGGCAAAACCTGCTGAAACCAGAATGGGAAGCGGAAAAGGTACTCCCGAGTACTGGATTGCAGTCGTAAAACCGAACCGGGTCATGTTTGAACTGGCCGGGGTTTCTGAGGAAGTTGCCCGCGAAGCATTAAGACTCGCAATGCATAAACTTCCAATAAAATGCAAGTTCGTCCGTAAAGAGGATCAGGTCGGAGAACAGGCTGGAGGTGGCGTAGATGGCGAAGAATAAAGATTTCCGTGACATGACCGATGAAGAGCTTCTGAAACAAGTTGACGGGTTGAAAACGGAATTATTCAATTTGCGTTTCCAAATGGCTACGGGACAGCTGGACAATCCGATGCGGATCAGAGAGGTTCGTAAAGGAATCGCCAGAGGCAAGACCATTCTCCGTGAGCGCGAGCTCAAGCGTGCTTAAGGCAGGAAAGGAGGCAGAAACATTGGAAAGATCACAGCGTAAAACCCAATCTGGAAAAGTTGTCAGCGACAAAATGGATAAGACCATCGTTGTCGTTGTTGAAACCCGTAAAAAGCACCCGATCTATCATAAGACGGTTAAAGTAACAAAAAAATACAAAGCGCATGATGAAAATAACGAGGCAAAAACAGGTGACACTGTCCTCATTATGGAAACCAGACCCTTAAGCAAAGAAAAGAATTGGCGTTTGGTAAAAGTAGTTGAGAAAGCAGTTGTTCTCTAAGATCTCGAGAATTTTAAGCAGCTAAGAAAGGAGGTTCCGCCCAATGATTCAGGCTGAATCGACCCTTAAAGTGGGAGATAATACCGGTGCAAAGAAATTATTATGTATCCGTGTATTGGGTGGTTCTAAACGTCGTTACGCAACAATAGGTGATGTGATCGTTGCTGCTGTTAAAGAAGCAACACCAGGCGGCGTTGTCAAAAAAGGTGATGTTGTCAAAGCTGTTGTTGTTCGTACTAAGAAAGAAATAAAAAGACCGGATGGTTCGTATATCCGTTTTTCCGAAAATGCCGCTGTCATCATCAAAGATGATAAAAGTCCGAAAGGTACGCGTATTTTTGGGCCGGTAGCCCGTGAACTCAGAGAAAAAGACTACATGAAAATTGTGTCGCTGGCACCGGAAGTACTCTAATAAATCCGGACGGAGGTGAATGATAAATGTCCGCCGAAAAAACAAAAGTGAACGTAAAAAAAGGCGATATGGTGATGGTTATTACCGGTAAGGATGCCGGGAAAAAAGGTAAAGTGCTCGAAGTCCTTCCGCAAAAAAGCAGAGTTGTGGTCGAAAAGGTCAACGTCGTTAAAAAGCACCAGAAACCGACCAAGGACAACCCTCAGGGCGGAATCATGGACAAAGAAGCGCCGATCCATAGTTCAAATGTCATGTTGTTCTGTACAGAATGTAATTCTGTAACCAGAAAAAGTATAAAAGAGACCGGCGAAGGAAAAGTTCGCGTCTGTAAAAAATGCGGAAGCAATTTACCTGACGCAAATAAGAAGTAATTCTGGAAGGGAGGTACTCTGGTGGCCCGCTTAAAAGATTATTATAAAAATGAAATAACCCCGGCACTGCAGAAGAATTTTAACTACACGAACGTGATGCAGACACCGAAGCTGGATAAAGTCGTGATCAATATCGGATTAGGGGAAGCGATTCAAAATCCGAAAGCGATTGACTCAGCTGTTGATGACATCATGACCATTACAGGACAAAAACCTGTGGTAACACGCGCCAAGAAGTCTATTGCTGCGTTTAAACTTCGTGCAGGAATGCCAATTGGAGTAAAGGTGACCTTAAGAGGTGACCGGATGTATGAGTTTGTTGACAGACTGATCAACGTTGCACTTCCTCGGGTAAGAGATTTTCAGGGAGTATCCGCTAAAGCCTTTGATGGAAGGGGTAATTACACCCTTGGTATCAAAGAACAGCTGATTTTCCCGGAAATCAATTTCGACAAGATCGATAAGCTCAGAGGTATGGATATTGTCTTCGTGACAACGGCGAAAACTGATGAAGAGGCAAAAGAACTTCTTAAGGGGTTCCGGATGCCATTCCGTGACTAGATAAGAAGGAGGCTTAAACTATGGCCAAGACGTCAATGAAAGTTCGTCAATCGCGCCAACCAAAATATAGTGTTCGCGCCCATAACCGCTGCAAGATATGTGGCCGTCCTCACGCTTATATGAGGAAATTTGGAATATGCAGGATATGCTTCAGAGAATTGGCTTACAAGGGCGAACTGCCCGGTATAACCAAGGCTAGCTGGTAAGCATTATTGGAGAAAGGGGGAAAACCAAGTGTCAATAGTATCAGATCCTATCGCCGATTTCCTGACCAGGATCCGGAATGCCGGTATGGTTTATCACGATAAAGTCGAAATACCTGCCTCTAGTATTAAGAAGGATTTGGCCGAACTGTTGAAACAGGAAGGCTTCATCAAGGATTATGAATATATTGATGATAGCAAGCAGGGGGTTCTGAGGTTATATCTCAAATATGGCCCCAACCGGGAAAGAGTCATCAGCGGACTGAAACGAATCAGTCGTCCCGGCCTGCGCGTATATGCAAAAAAAGACCAGATCCCGAAAGTATTGGGTGGTCTGGGAGTGGCTGTGATATCTACCTCCAAGGGCATTATGCCTGACCGAAAGGCTCGCACTGAAGGTTTGGGTGGAGAAGTCATCTGCTATATTTGGTAAAGGATGGAGGTGTAGAATATGTCTCGAATTGGTAGAAAAGCGATCGCTATCCCCAGTGGTGTCGAAGTAAAGATGGATGGCCAGATCGTTACCGTAAAAGGTCCCAAAGGAACGCTCACAAAAGAATTTCGTCCTGAGATCGCGATCCAGGTCGAAGAAAATACAATCACAGTTTCCCGTCCCAATGACGAACCTTTCTACCGTTCGCTGCACGGACTGACCCGCACCCTTCTCGCCAATATGGTAGAAGGTGTGTCCAACGGATTCAGCAAAAACCTGGACCTTGTGGGTGTTGGCTATCGTGCTGCGCTCCAGGGAACAAAGCTTGCCCTGACAGTCGGTAAATCTCATCCTGTGGAAATGCTGCCGCCAGATGGGATCGTAATCGAAGTCCCTGCCCCGAACAAAATCGTCATCAAAGGGATCGATAAAGAACAAGTCGGCAATTTTGCTGCAGACGTCCGTAAGCAACGTGAGCCTGAGCCGTATAAAGGCAAAGGTATCAAATATGAAAAAGAAGTCATCCGCCGCAAGGAAGGTAAAACCGGCGGTAAAAAGTAAGGTAAGGGCAAAATCTCTTGCTGCATAGAAAGGATGAATCTACGTGATTAATCGTAAAGATCGCAGACTGGCTTTAAAACAAAAGCATAAAAGTGTCCGCAAAAAAGTTTACGGAACTGCTGAAAGACCGCGCATGGCCGTCTTCAGAAGCTTAAACCATATCTACGCTCAGATCATCAATGATGATCTCGGAATAACACTTGCCGCCGCTTCCTCGCTTGACGCAGAGTTTAAAGCAGCTGAGTTGTCTGGTGGAAATATTGAAGGCGCCAAGAAAGTTGGCGAACTTATTGCCAAAAGAGCTTTAGAAAAAGGTACTACCCAAGTTGTCTATGACCGCGGCGGAAGCCTCTATCACGGAAGAGTTGCTGCTCTGGCTGAAGCCGCCAGAGAAGCAGGACTCGACTTCTAAACCTTAGAAAAGGAGGGAAAATCATTGTCAAACATTGATCCGAGCAAATTGGAACTTACCGAAAAAATTGTTCATATTGCCCGTGTTGCTAAGGTTGTCAAAGGCGGAAGACGTTTCAGCTTCAGTGCACTGGTCGTCGTTGGCGACGGTAACGGAATCGTCGGTGCAGGACTCGGCAAAGCGAGCGAAGTCCCGGAAGCGATCCGCAAGGGCGTTGAAGATGCCAAGAAAAACTTAATCGCGATCCCCTTAAAAGGAACGTCCATCCCACATCCGATTATTGGCCAATTTGGCGCTGGCGAAGTTCTTCTGAAACCGGCTTCCAAAGGTACCGGTGTTATTGCCGGGGGACCTGTACGTGCCGTGCTCGAAGTAGCAGGGGTTAAAGATATACTCACAAAATCACTGGGATCTTCCAATGCCCATAATGTTGTCAACGCCACTATGGCCGGACTTAAAGCCTTGAAACGTGAAGGTGATGTGGCCAAACTTCGTGGCAAAGCAGTGGAAGAAATTATCGGATAACGGCCACGGATGGCCTAATATCGCGGGCACCATGGACGGTGCAGGAGCGATAAGGCCACGGATGGTCTAAATGCCGCGGTTCCACGGATGGAAAGGAGCGGCAAACTTACAACAATAGCGCAGTACCAAGTAAGGAGGTGTCCATTTTGAAACTCCATGAACTCAAACCTGCAGAAGGTTCGACGAAATCACGCAAACGCGTTGGAAGAGGAAACGGTTCCGGACTGGGAAATACAGCCGGTCGTGGCAGTAAAGGTCAGAAAGCCCGTTCCGGCGGCGGTGTTCGCCCGGGATTTGAAGGCGGTCAGATGCCCATTACCCGCAGACTTCCTAAACGTGGTTTTACAAATATCTTTGGCAAAGAATATCAGGTCATTAACATTTCCGACCTGGAAGAAAGATTTGAAAACGGAGACGAAGTAACCATCGAAGCATTATTCGCTTGTGGGCTGATCAATAAAGTCAAAGACGGAGTCAAACTTCTTGGCGACGGTGAACTGACAAAACCATTGACTGTTAAAGTTCATAAGGTCAGCAAAACTGCAGCAGACAAAGTTATCGCTGCCGGCGGAAAAGTAGAGGTGGAATAAATTGATACTTGAGACCCTGAGAGATGCCTGGAAAGTTTCGAGCATTCGAAAAAAAATAGCTTTCACCCTGCTCATGCTTTTGGTATTCCGAATTGGATCCCATATTCCAATTCCGTTTATGGACCGGGATTTACTCCAAAATATGATGGGCAGCGGTGGATTATTTGACTTCTTCAATACATTCTCCGGCGGTTCCCTCAAACGTTTTTCTGTTTTTGCCTTAAGCATCATGCCGTATATTACGGCTTCAATCATTATCACTCTATTGACAGTGGTTGTTCCTTATTTGGAGAGACTGTCTAAAGAAGGCGAACAGGGACGAAAGAAAATTGCTCAGTTGACACGTTATGCGACGGTCGTGCTCGGATTTATCAATGGATTTGGTCTCACCATCGGCTTAAGAAATGCGCTGACGATTCCTCAAGAAAACCTGCGTTACCCTATTTACATTATGGTTGCGCTGGTACTGACTGCAGGAACGGCGTTCTTGATGTGGCTGGGTGAACAAATCACCGAAAAGGGCATCGGCAATGGTATTTCGTTGATCATCTTCTGCGGTATCGTCGCTGGGATACCTGACGTCGTTAAAAATATGGTTAGCCTTTTAAAGGTTGGCGAATTAAACTGGTTTGCGGTATTGGGGCTTGCGATTATTGCAGCTGCCATTATCGCTGGTGTTATTTTCATCCAGGAAGGGCAAAGACGCATCCCGGTCCAATATGCCAAACGCGTGGTCGGGAGAAAAGTCTATGGCGGACAGAGTTCGCATATCCCGTTGAAAGTCAATCAGGCCGGCGTCATTCCGATTATCTTCGGTGTATCGCTGGTAGCCTTTCCGGCGACGATCGCAACGTGGTTCCCAAGTGATTCCGGTTTCGCCACCTTCGCTAATAAATGGATGACAATGAACGGCGAACTGACATCGATCCCGTACCTGGTGGTGTATGCCCTGCTGATTATCTTCTTTACGTTCTTCTATACAGGCATCACGTTTAATCCCATCGATGTCGCAGATAATCTCAAGAAATACGGCGGATTCATACCCGGTATTCGTCCCGGTCGACCGACTTCGGATTATTTGTTTAAAATCATGAACAAGATTACCTTAGCAGGCGGGATTTTCCTGGCGATCATTGCAGTTATTCCGAGTCTGATCATGGGATTCACGAATATTACTAACATCTATTTGGGCGGAACCTCGCTCTTAATCGTTGTCAGTGTTGCCTTGGATACTATGAAGCAGATGGAAAACCAATTGCTGCAGCGACACTACCAGGGATTCTTAAAGTAGGAGGCAAAACAGAATGCAAATTATACTCATGGGTCCTCCTGGCGCAGGCAAAGGAACTCAGGCGGAGCAGCTGATCGAATATTTCAAGATCCCACATATTTCTACAGGCGATATGTTCAGAGCTGCGATTAAACAACAAACTCCTCTGGGACTAAAGGCAAAGGAATATATGGATGCCGGTGGTTTAGTTCCGGATGAAGTAACTATCGGGATTGTCGCAGACAGATTGGCTCAGGCTGACTGTCAGAATGGCTTCCTCCTGGACGGGTTCCCCCGTACGGCTGCACAGGCGGATGCTTTGGCGAAGATCCTAAGTGATACGCACATTACGATTGACGGTGTCATCAATATCGAACTGAGCGAGTCTGATCTCCTGGAAAGACTTACCGGGAGACGGGTGTGCAAACAGTGCGGCGCTACCTACCACACGGTCTTTAATGCGTCTAAAGAACACGGCGTATGTGACAAGTGCGGCGGCGAACTCTACCAACGCAGTGACGATACACTCGAAACAGCTCAGAACCGGTTAAAGGTCTATAATGACCAAACGGAACCTCTGATTGCCTATTACAGCAAATTGGGTTTACTCAAGCAGATTAACGGCGATCAAGAGATCAAACAGGTTTTCAGTGATGTTCTTCGTGCTCTGGAGTAGTCTATTATGATTGAGCTTAAAAACAAAGAACAGCTGCAGCGGATGCGTAAAGCAGGACGGATCGTAGCTGAAACTCTGGAACTAATGAAAGAACTTGTAGCTCCCGGAGTAACAACAGAAGATCTGGACCGGGCAGCAGAAGAATATATCGTCAAATGCGGCGCGATCCCCGCTTTCAAGGGTTATAACGGGTTTCCCGCAACACTGTGTACCTCTGTTAATGAAGAGGTTGTACACGGGATCCCTGGTTTAAGGCCTTTAAAAAGTGGAGATATTATCAGTATTGACTGTGGGGCAATCATTGACGGGTACGTCGGTGACTCGGCAATCACCTTGGCAGTGGGTAAAATAAGTACCGAACACCAGAATCTGCTGGTGGTAACAAAAAACTCACTGGCAAAGGGAATTGCTCAAGCCCATAAGGGAAATCGGCTTTTCGATATTTCGCATGCTGTCCAGACCTATGTCGAAGATAACACTATGTCGGTTGTACGGGACTATGTCGGTCACGGAATCGGCAGAAAAATGCATGAAGAACCTCAAGTACCCAATTTTGGCAAACCCGGGAGGGGGCCGAGACTCGAGGTAGGGATGGTCCTGGCAATAGAACCAATGGTCAACTTAGGAGGCTATCACGTGGAAACTCTTGAGAACCAGTGGACTGTAGTAACCAAAGATCGCCGAGCATCGGCGCATTTTGAACACACAGTGGCTATTACTGAAGATGGCCCTGAAATACTAACTCGAATTTGAGGCTGACCCGATAAAAAAATGTCAAAGGAGGGATACAAGAATGTCTAAAGAAGATGTTATTGAGGTCGAAGGTAAAGTACTGGAGCCGCTGCCGAACGCCATGTTCACGGTGGAGCTCAACAATGGTCATAAGGTACTGGCGCATGTCTCGGGCAAGATCAGGATGCATTTTATCAAAATCCTGCCGGGAGACAGAGTCACTGTGGAGCTTTCTCCCTATGACTTGACCAGAGGAAGAATAGTATATCGATTTAAGTAAGGAACAAGGGAGGGATCACAGTGAAAGTAAGGCCTTCTGTGAAACCGATTTGTGAAAAGTGTAAAATCATTAAACGGCACGGCAAAGTTATGGTTATATGCGAAAACCCTAAGCATAAACAACGTCAGGGCTAAGTCGAGGTTCGAAGTTCGATGTTCGATGTTCGATAATCTGCATGTCAGAACGGCAGAGACTGCGAATTAAGAATATCGCGCGACGTACAGCGAATCGCAACGAATTATAGTAGATGCCAAGCCAGAAGGTGAAGCATATTCACAGCATGTCATCAGCAGATGCGAAAAACAACGCAGTAGCTATTTGTTAACTGCAGAACTGTAACTCAGAAACAGGATTCGAACATCGAATCACGAATATCGAATATCGATTACGGAGGTGTTAAACTTAGATGGCACGTATCGCAGGGGTGGATATACCTCGGGACAAACGCGTTGAGATTTCTCTGACCTACATTTATGGCATCGGAGTATCTCAATCCAGAAAAATCCTGGCAAAGACCCAGATCAATCCGGATACCCGGGTTAAGGATCTTACAGACGATGAAGTCGCTAAAATCAGGGAACTACTTGATAAAGAATACATGGTTGAAGGCGATCTGCGTCGCGAAGTGTCCCTCAACATTAAGCGATTGATGGAAATTGGCAGCTATCGTGGCCTTCGCCATCGTCGCGGACTCCCGGTGCGGGGACAGAGGACCAAAACCAATGCCCGTACAAGGAAAGGTCCGGCAAGAGCAATTGGCGGGAAGAAGAAAAAGTAAAGGGGGGCATTGAAGCATGGCACGTAAAATTGTTCGTACCAAAAGAAGAGAACGTAAAAATGTTGAAAGCGGCGTAGCGCATATCAAATCCACTTTCAATAATACGATCGTTACCATAACCGACACAACGGGAAATGCACTTTCCTGGTCCAGCGCCGGTGCTTTGGGTTTCAAAGGTTCGCGTAAAAGCACACCTTATGCCGCTCAGATGGCTGCAGAAACCGCTGCCAAAGCAGCTATGGAACATGGACTTAAAATTGTCGAGTGTTTTGTAAAAGGTCCCGGATCAGGTCGTGAAGCTGCAATCAGAGCATTGCAAGCCGCTGGTCTGGAAGTTAATCTTATTCGGGATGTAACACCGGTTCCGCATAACGGATGTCGGCCGCCCAAGCGCAGAAGAGTATAGGGGGTGTAAGAATGGCAAAATATACAGATTCAGTATGTCGTCTGTGCCGGCGCGAAGGTCAGAAGTTGTTCCTGAAAGGGGATCGCTGCTATACCAATAAGTGTGCCGTTGACCGCCGGGCTTATGCTCCTGGTATGCATGGACAAAATAGAGGCAAGAAACCGACAGAGTACGGTATCCAGCTTCGTGAAAAACAAAAAGTTCGCCGGATTTACGGCGTCATGGAAAAACAGTTCCGCGGGTATTTTGATAAAGCTGCCCGTCAAAAAGGGATGACAGGGGAAAACCTGCTCCGCTTATTGGAACGCCGCTTGGATAATGTTGTTTACCGACTTGGTTTTGCTGCATCCAGACCGGAAGCACGTCAGCTGGTTACCCACGGTCATATCACCATCAATGGGAAACGGGTCGATATCGCCTCCTATCTGGTACGTGTCGGCGAAGCAATTTCTATCAAAGAAACCAGCAGAGACAATAATCGGATCAAGGAAATGGCAGAATCCATCAAGGATCGTGCAATTCCTGCTTGGCTGAGCATGGATGCCAACAGTCTGACCGGAACAGTCATTAATCTGCCGTCCCGTGAAGATATCCAGATTCCGATTGAAGAACATCTTATTGTCGAGAAATATTCTCGTTAAACTTTTCCGGGAAAGAAGGGGTGTATTCCGATGCTTGAAATCGAGAAACCCAATATCGAGTGTGTTGAGAGATCAGAAGATAATACCTATGCCAAATTCGTCATTGAACCTTTGGAGAGAGGCTATGGCATTACTTTGGGGAATTCCCTGCGTCGTATCCTGCTTTCTTCTCTACCCGGGTCGGCAGTTACTTCAGTCAAAATTGAGGGAGTACTCCATGAGTTCTCAACCATTCCAGGAGTCTTAGAAGACGTAACAGAGATAATCCTCAATATCAAATCCCTTGCGCTGAAAGGTTTTACCGATGAATCGCGTGTGCTCCGTCTGGAGTGCGAAGGGGAAAGGGTTGTCACAGCTGGAGACATTATCACCGGTCCCGATATTGAGATCTTAAATCCTGACTTGAAGATCGCCACGTTGGATAAAGACGGGCGTCTCTTCATGGAAATGAACGTCGAACGGTCCCGCGGATACGTCTCAGCTGAGAAGAACAAAAAAGCAGATCAGGTAATAGGTGTTATTCCTGTCGATTCTATCTTTACGCCAATCTATAAAGTTAACTATGCTGTTGAAGACACCCGTGTCGGAATGATGACGGACTTTGACAAACTGACATTGGAAGTATGGTCCAACGGCAGCATTACTCCGAAAGAGGCCACAAGCCTTGCAGCCAAGATTTTGAGTGAGCATCTGCGGCTCTTTATCGGACTGAACGATAATCTGGGTAATGTTGAAATCATGGTGGAAAAAGAAGAAGAGGCCAAAGACAAGATCCTGGAGATGACTATTGAAGAACTCGATCTCTCCGTCAGATCTTATAACTGCCTGAAACGCGCCGGCATCAACAGTGTAGAAGAATTAACGCAAAGAACAGAAGAAGATATGATCAAAGTACGCAATCTTGGGCGCAAATCTCTGGAAGAAGTCGAACATAAGCTCAGAGAACTTGGGCTGGGATTCCGTACTCCTGAAGATTGACCTAAAGGGGGGATCACAGTTGGCATACCGTAAGCTAGGAGTTAACATGAGCCGCCGAAGGGCTATGTTAAGAAATATTGTTACTTCCCTGTTGAAACACGGGAAGATCGAAACGACGGAAGCAAGAGCAAAAGAACTGAATGCGCTGGCAGAGAAGATGATTACCCTTGGCAAAAAGGGCGATTTGGCAGCCAGACGTCAGGTAATGGAATATTTGCTGGATGAAACTGTCGTGAAAGACCTATTTGATACGATTGCACCAAAATACGCCGATCGGCAGGGTGGTTACACCCGGATCATGAAATCCGGCTATCGTCGTGGAGATGCTGCCGAAATGGTTATAATTGAGCTTGTAGACTAATTGATGGTTCAATAACCGAAGTTCGAAGTTTGAGGCAATAATCGAGGTCCGAGTCCGAGGCTTGGCGTCGGAAGTCTCTGAACATACCTGATGTTCGGCTTCGAACTTCACATTGGATCATTCGCTCTGTCTTTGCATCAAGGTGCTCAATCTGCTTTCATAAAGTAATCGATTTACTGGAGAAAGAACATGCGCAACATCCTTCTGCGATTAGCCTACGATGGTACAAACTACCATGGATTCCAGCGCCAACCGGAGGAACATGGATTAACGGTCCAGGGAGAACTGGAAAAGGTCTGGAAGAAGCTTTTTGCCGAAGAAGTTAAGGTCATCACAGCTGGCAGGACTGATACCGGTGTCCATGCTGCGGGGCAGGTTGTTAATTTGAGCTCAGAGGCCCGTATACCTGAGGATAAAATACCAAAGGCGATGAACAGTATCTTACCTTGTGATATTCGGGTACTGGAAGCCAGGGATGTCCCGGCAGAATTTAACGCTAGAAAAAGCGCTAAATGGAAACGATATGATTATCGGATTGACAACGGGAAAATTCCAAACGTATTTAGACGGTTATATTCCTGTCACGAGCCGATTCCACTGGATACCAAGGCCATGCAAATGGCAGCATCTTTTCTCGAAGGGACTCATAACTTTAGAGCATTTGCCGCTGCCGGATCTTCGGCCAAAAGTTTTGTCCGGACCTTGTACCACTGCAAAGTCAGTCGTATGGACGGGCAAATCATGATTACATGCATAGGCAATGGTTTTCTTTACAATATGGTAAGAATCATTGCCGGGACACTCATGGATGCAGGTAAAGGACGAATCGACCCAAATGCTATCCCGATGATCCTGGAATCTCAGGATCGTACCAAAGCCGGTGCTACCGCGCTGGCTAAGGGTCTGACTCTGACGTTTGTCGAATATGACGGGACTGATCCCATAACGATTTTCCCGGAAATTGAGCCTTGATGCCTGTAAACATGAAAGAAAAAGTTGACTTCAACGTTTATTTTCGATAAAATTTTTTAGTAGTCTTTTTACCAAAACGTGAATGAGCCCTCACGTCAGGTGATGATATACTGAAAACCAAAAATTAATGGCAATGGACGCGATTAAAAATGGAGGGAACAACATGACCACCACACAATTTGCGAAAGCCCATGAGGTGGACCGTAAATGGTTAGTCATTGACGCAGACGGTGTCTCTTTGGGAAGAGTGGCAGCAGAAGCCGCCCGCTTGCTCAGAGGAAAACATAAACCAATCTTCACACCGAACGTTGACACCGGTGACTTTGTCATCATCGTCAATGCTGAGAAGACACTGCTCACCGGCAATAAACTCGATCAGAAAAAATACCGTTGGCATTCCGGATATCCGGGTGGCTTGAAAGAAGTAACCTACCGGGTGCTTATGAGCAAAACACCGGAAAAGGCCATGGAACATGCTGTTAAAGGAATGCTTCCTCACAATAAGCTTGGTGCCCAGATGTATAAGAAATTCAAAGTATACGCAGGCCCGGAACATCCGCATCAGGCACAGAAACCTGAAACATGGAATTTGAAATAGATTGGAAGGAGGTTAAAGCATGGCAGCACAGCTTCAATATCAAGGTACAGGAAGAAGAAAAAATGCAGTTGCACGGGTCAGATTACTGGCCGGCAACGGACAATATAAAGTGAATGAACGCAGCTTAAGCGAATACTTTGGCAAGAAAACCTTAGAAATGATTGTTCAGCAGCCTCTGGAAATCACCGATACCCTCGGAAAATATGACATTATTGTCAGAGTGCACGGTGGCGGAACCACAGGCCAGGCAGGCGCAGTCAGACACGGCATTGCCAGAGCATTGATCAAAGCCGACGAAAGCCTTCGTCCGGCATTAAAACGTGCAGGCTTCCTGACACGTGACCCACGTATGAAAGAACGCCGTAAATACGGACTCAAAAAAGCCCGTAAAGCACCGCAATTCAGCAAACGCTAGGACTTTAGAAACAGAATCCCTCAGCCGTATATGGTTGGGGGATTTTTTTGTGTTAATAAAGTATTAAATAATTTTGAATATCATAAAAAACTAACAGATACAAAATATGGTGAAATGGCCTCCAATTTATTCTTTCCTAAAATTAAGACTGATACAAGAGAAGGTAAGTTCATAGGTTACATTATTACTCAGATCAACCTTGGATTAACAGGAGTAATAATATCGTATTTGCTTTCCGCTACAGGTCGTGATAAAGCGGTAATCAAAGGTGTAGGAGTTACTACATCAGCATGGCTGTTCTATTATGGAGTTGCTTCAAGATTAAGTACTAAGCAATAAGCCTGGACAAAATTTACACCACTTCTCAGTCTTATCGATTATATTAGTTTAGGAGGTTTATGTGGTATTCTTACTCATTGCTCGGTATAAGAAGAGCAAGAGTATCTCAGTGGAAATTCATTATTATCTGGGTTTGTATTATTGCATAAATTATTGCCGATTAAAGGTAGCTTTGTTTTATTAGAATTTATCTTAATATCTGGAAAGATACTATCATCTCCAAGCTTTGAGATGCAATAACCACATACAGAGCCTGAAATAGTATGTATTATAAAACTATATATAGGTGTATGAGCTCTTTTCGCCTTTGTATCCAAGACCTCTTTATATATCAGCCCATTAAAAGTTAACCAAGACAATGCATAAACCCCTATTCCCTTTAATATCGGTTTATCACGTCCAGTAGCAGATAATAGATAACTTGCTGAGACTCCCATAATACAATTTGATATATTATTAACCAAGGCTGATACAATTTTGCCAGAAAGTGTATTTGATTTTGACCTCTCCACAAATAAACTTGCGGCATGATTATAGTAATAATCGGACAGTCTTAGTTTGTTTGCTATTAAATCAAGTGCAGTTCCAGGAATAGCAGCAATAAGGCTAGATATAATTCCAAGAGTAATACGATCCTTTATTTTTGCCATCTAGATTTTCCTCCCGTATTATTTAATTGATACTATTCTTTCCATTGGGAGTCATAATATTTCTGGAAATTATACTTAATAAGTATAAGTATAAGGTTATGGATAAGATGCGTTGAACCATCTGCGAGAGGTTATAGCTGGGATAAACTCATATAAGTGTTTACTAGACTCTATACATAATACACGCATATGACACAAAAACGCCGGAAGTCCGCTTATAGTGCGTATTCCAAATTCAGCAAACGTAATACCCCGCATATACAGAATCCCTCAAACACGCATGGTTGGGGGATTTTTACAACTATGAGTTATAACTGTAAAAAACTTAATTACTCATTCAATTCGAGTTTTATAAGTACATATTTTGTTCAGAAGATAACCTTCAAGTATTCCATTAAAAACTATATATCCAAATAATGCAACCCAAGGGACAATTAGGGAATTCTTATCCCCCTGTGAAACAATTATTAGAAAGACAAAATAAGGCCCCGATGCACTCATTGTAATGCTTTTTGCATATAAATAGTCTTTTCCAGTTAAGAATAGAGTAAGACTTAATAATACGCCAGTGGCGACGGATAATCCGATTGCATCGATCATCCCGTGGATTTGAGCACTAGGCATCATTGTTAATTTTCCCCCGTAGAAAACTCCTGCCATAACATGCCAAAACGTTTTATATTGTATACCTACTGCAAGTAATAACGCGTTATACAGTAGGTGTGCAATCCCTCCAAATAATCCTGCAATTATTCCGGCAAAAAACCAGTCGTTAAATTTCTTCATGATTTCCTCCTAAAGATATTTCGTTATTATCATGGTAGAAATTTATAATAATATGCATTATATAGAATGAAGCCCGCATACAGAGCGGACTCCTAATTCAGAAAACGTTAATACCCCGGATATTCAGAATCCCTCAAACATGGTTGTTGGGGGTATTTATTATAATCACGTTATTCCGGCTTCTTTAATCCAAACACAGCTCTGGCACTCTCCGCTTGAGGATCATGTTTGATGTTTTTGGAATGAAACTCTCCATCCTCCTTTCTATTGTTTTTTGTGTTTCGCTTATTGTTACCATTGGGCATAGGAATGTCCTCCTTTACACGTCGTTATGCTTAATCGATTTTTTTTTGGCATTCTTATTTTGATTTTGGTTTTCTTGAGTCAGAGGAATTTGACCATTTGCCTTTTCTATTCGCGCTCTTTTATTATCCGGTTGACTGTCTTTGGGCATCGATAAACCTCCTGATTTAAACGAATATCCGCTAAGCTTAGTATTTCAAGTTTAACAAAGATCATTCTTAATGAGGGCACAAGAGCCGAAAGCGGAATGTGGTGCGCGGACCGGACCCGAAAAGAATATATTTGTCTAATTATTCAAAGATCATAATACGAGAGCACCTTGCGAAAATACGGTCTTGGTTCACAACGGGCTTCTCGGGCTTTTCACGAAGTAACTCATCCCTGGCATAAGATGATGATAACAAATCAGAAATTGAGGAGGAAAATGCGATGAGCCTTCAGTTAAACAGAACGCTTAAAATTGGCATGAAAGGCGACGATGTGAAACTGCTGCAAAAAGCACTCATCGACTTAGGGTACGATCCCGGAACGCTTGACGGCGTGTTTGGTTCCCGCACCCAATTAACAGTGATGGCCTTTCAACGTAATTTCAGGCTATTACAGGATGGCATTGTGGGTCCGGCCACGCTGCTGGCGTTGAATAAAGCATTGACAGAACCCGTTTTACTTAAAGTGGGTTCTCGAGGTCCGGAGGTAGCCACCATTCAGTCTGCGCTGAGAGAATTAGGCTATGGTCCGAGCTTAGCGGATGGCGTATTTGGACCAGAGACCCGAGCCGCCGTGATTTCCTTTCAAAAAGATTATGGGCTTAAACAAGATGGTGTAGCCGGTCCTCAGACCTTTACCGTGTTGGATCAGGTACTCCGGTATCGAAGAAGGTAAGCTTAATTTCCATAATGAAAATGCTTGCCAAAACGATAAGTAATCTCCGCTTATCGTTATTTCTTGTGCCCCAAAAAGTCGGTAAAATCACCTTTTTTTTTACTGACATACCTGGCCCGTTATATGCATTAGATAATTATCGTGGGAAATAGAAGTGTCAAAATATTAGGAAGGAGAGAAACTATGGCTGAAGAAATCAAAAACAAAAATGACGAAGAGTTTCAGCGCCCCGATTATTTTAAGGAGAGCGAAGAGAAAATTACGGCAGGTAATTTACCATGGCGCTGGGAAGAAGACGGATTAACAGTCACCCGGACAGCAGCATGGGCGGCTCCCGGTTGCCATGATGGTTGCGGAGCCTTGGTTTATACCGACAAGAACGGCCGCTTAGTCAAGGTAGAAGGAGACGAGGAAAACCCATTCTACAATGGTCGTCTCTGCATCCGTTGTCTCGCTTTGCCTGAAGTGGAGTATCATCCGGATCGCTTGCTTTATCCGATGAAAAGGGATAAGGCTGATCGTGGGAAGAACAAGTGGCAGCGCATCAGCTGGGATGAAGCCTATGATATCATTGAAACAAAATTCAATGAGTATAAGCAAAATTTCGGGCCGGAATCCGTCGTATTCAGTCTTGGTACCGGTCGCGGAACTTCCGCTTACATGACCAGACTCTGCTATTCATTTGGAAGCCCCAACTATGCCTATTTTCAGAGCGGCGCCGCCTGCTATGTACCGAGAATCTCTGCCTCAATGACCATGATGGGTACCTATACCTGCCCGGATTGTTCCCAATACTTTATCGACCGTTATGACAATCCGAAATGGAAAGCACCCGGAGTTATCTTCATCTGGGGTAATAACCCGATTATTTCCAACGCTGACGGCAATATGGGTCACTGGATCGTTGACTGTATGAAACGGGGTTCCAAGCTGGTGGTTGTCGATCCGCGTCTGACCTGGCTGGCTGCTAAAGCCGATCTCTGGCTCCAGTTGCGTCCGGGAACGGATGCTGCTTTGGCCATGGCCATGAACGACTACATTATCAAAGAAAAGCTCTACGATAAAGAATTTGTTGAGAACTTCGTTTACGGATTCGACGAATTTGCCGAAAGAGTTGCCCAATATCCGGTGGAAAGAGCCGCAGAAATTACCTGGGTTCCGCAAGATAAAATTATTCGAGCCGCCAAAATGATGGCCACGAAGCCCGTATCGGTTCAATGGGGACTTGCCCTGGACCAGACCAGAGAAGCCATCAACGGAACCCTTGCCGTAGCCGCTCTCTGGTGTATTACCGGAAACCTGGATATCCCCGGCGGTATGATCCCGGTTCACCACCCATTCAACATTCAGGTATGGGCACCGCCCGATCCTCAAGAAATGCTGCCGCCTGAGGTTTGCGCTAAGAGAATCGGCGGTAAAGAATATCCGATGTATGATTACGGCGGTGTCGTACTGACCCAGCCGGATTTAACCGTTGACGCCATGTTAACCGGTATACCCTATGAAATCAAAGCCCATTGGATTCAATCCACCAATCCCATTGCCTGCACCGCGCAAGACGCCAAGGACCGCATGCTGGCCGGCTTCCTTAACGCGGAGTTTAATGTTGTCGTGGATATGTTTATGACACCCACCGCGATGGCTTGTGCAGAAATCGTACTTCCTGTCGCTACCTTCCCGGAAAGAGACGGAATCCGCGAAGTCTATTACTATGTCCAAACAACCAATAAAGCCATGGAGCCCGTCGGCGAATGTAAGTCGGATATGCAGATCACTTATGAATTAGGCAAACGCTTTAATCCGGAAGCATGGCCGGGTGACACCTTGACCGAATTCTTCAGCTACACCATGAAAGAGATGGGAATGACCTTTGAAGAAGTCAGAAAGGAAAACTGGGTATATCCGGAATATAACTACGGAAAATACTTAGAAGGCAAGCAACGTCCGGATGGTATCCCCGGATTCAATACACCCACAGGCAAGATCGAGCTGTATTCTACCCTGTTTGAAGAATGGGGCATGGACCCGCTTCCGTTCTTTGAAGAGCCGGATCAAAGCCCTGTCAGCACACCGGAGATCATGAAAGAGTACCCGTTGGTGCTTACAACCGGCGCGCGTCGTTGGTCCTTCTTCCATTCGGAACATCGTCAAATCAGCAGACTGAGGGCAATCCATCCGGATCCCCTCGTCGAGATTCACCCGCAAACCGCGAAAGAACTGGGGATCAATGAAGGTGACTGGTGCTGGATCGAAAATACCATGAATAAAGTTAAAATGAGAGCCCATCTCACCCTGGGGATTTCACCGAAGGTTGTCAATTGTGACCATGCTTGGTGGTATCCGGAAAGAGATCCTGAAAAGCTGTACGATGTATTTGAAGCCAATGTAAACCTGTTAGTTCCGGCTACATTCGGCCGCAGTGGATTCGGTGCAAACTGCAAATCATTAATCTGCAAGGTCTATAAGGCATAGGAAGGAGATAAAAAAATGTCGCAAAACGGTTTGTTGATCAACTATCAATTTTGCACCGGCTGCCACACGTGTGAAGTAGCCTGTCAAATGGAGCATAAACTCCCTGTCGACCAATGGGGAATCAAATTAGCGGAAATTGGCCCATGGCAGATCAGTGAAGAAAAATGGCAGTATGAATTTGTACCGATCCCGACGGATCAGTGTGATCTTTGTGCTGACCGTGTGGCTAAAGGCAAAAAACCAACCTGTGTCAAGCACTGTCAGTCCTTGGTCATGGAATACGGCCCCATTGAAGAATTAGCTCAGAAAATGGCCGGTAAACCCAAAATGGTTTTATTTGCCCCGAAATAAACCAGAAGAATGAATACAAGCAAGAGATGCTTCATCTCTTGCTTGTATACCCTTAACAAATAAGCAAAACAAAAAGACTAAAAAATAAATATATAAAAAAATGCGGTGCTGTATGACTACTGTCTATAAAGTAGGATTACGGCACCGCCTTCTTCTCTATAATTAACCGCAGCCTTCCTGCCAAGGAATCGAATGGCGTTCTATCATTTATGCGTTTATCCATTATCGCCGATAATGATTTTGCTTTCATACTTCTGGGTTACAAAAATATAGATGAGTGCAAAGACAGCAAAAGCGGCAAAAATTTTGCCGGCGAGAGTAAAGACATCCCGTGTCGATTCGGCTAACGAACCGAGCCATGGGGTAAAATATCCGGATAAAAATTGACCGGCATATATTGACAGGCTTAACAAGGTAACGGCCATCGTTTTGGCCGGTTTTGAAGCCACTTGGGCAACCCGGGTCATCATATAGGGGAACATACAACCCAAGCCGACACCGGTAAAAATCGATCCGATATAGATCAGCGGCATGCTGTGCGCTGTGCTGTAAACGAAATAAGCAAAAGCAAACATCACCAGACCTAATAAAGCTAAATAGCGTTTCAAGTGTTTAAAGAGATACCCAAAAGCAAACGACATGGTTATGGAAGCCACGGTAATTAAGGAAGTCGCCAGTCCCACTTGGGCAGTATTTCCCATCTTTTCAGTGGCCACGAAGATAGAGACATAATAAAGGTTGACCATAGCGACGGTCATGAAGATCAGCATGGCCCCGGCTGTTAAATAGACAGGTAAGCCAAGACGGGTCTTCTGCACTGTGAATCCGGCTGCCTGCGTAATGGAACGATCCTTCTTTTCAGGTGGAAAAGCCGGGAGCAGAATGGCCTGCATGACAATGACAACAACGAATATCAGGTAAAAATAAAACGCATGCCGCCAGTTGGTAAGGGCAACATAACCAGCTGCGATACTTAAAAAGAAGGAGAAGATGCCGCCGACAGCGTTGGACCAGCCGATCATCTGGGCTCTCTCTTTGCCATTGAACAGGTGGGCGATTATCGATGGGGCTAAGGGGTAAACGATACCCATTCCGATCCCTTCAAAGGCGCGAAAAATGACCAGAGCTTCAAGATTGGGAGAGTACATGCTGCCGAAACCGGATGCAACAAAGATGAAGCTGCCAAACATCAGCATATACTTTTTACTGATGAAACGGGACAAATAACCGGTGATCAGAATCGCCGGTATCATCAAAAGCGATGGCAGGGATATTGTCTGATTGAGCAGAACAGGAGACGCATCAGGAAACTCTTGCATGATGCTCCCTAATAACGGAATCATTAATGCACTGGCCACCATGCCGTCAACACTGCTGAATAGTAACGACGCTTTGAGTAGAACACCTCTTATACCCTTGTAAACCGTGTCAGTCATGATAGTTTCCTCCCAAAAATAGTACTCTGTATGGTTTATGCACTGGACCGATGAGTACGATGTCTATTTTAATAATAGAAAGAAGACAATATAATCTATCAAAGGAAAAGTGTACTTAACTGCAAGAAATTCAATGGATTTCTTTTCTATAGTTTTAGCAAGAGACTTCTAATCAAAACGTCTTTTTTAGTATATCAGAAAAACTCTAAGTGACTTTCTGTTCCAGAAACAGCGTTGCGTGTGATCGATTGCTCTTGAATCAGATTGGATAAAGTGACAGGGGACGCACAATCATTTAGTTATACGTCCCCTTAGTCTCTAATCAATGACGCCAGGAATTCAATTGGTCCATTGGATTAGGAAAATGGTGTATCACGCCTTTTTCAATTGGATATCACCGATATTGATGCTCTTATTGACGTGTACTTCGTCGATCTGGTAGGATAGATATCCTCCCTTTTCCATGCTAATAGAATATACACCATCCGGTAATTTATTAAACCAAAAATCGCCAAAATCATCCGTTTTGGTTACGCGTATTTCCCCTGATGCTTTGTCAATCAGGGTGATTGTGACGTCTTCCAGATCCTCATCAATTTGTGCGTCCCAGACCTCCCCCGATACAAAATTCTTTGGCAGGTTTAAATAGTAGACACGGGGTTTGGATCCGGACTCCGGAAGCAGAACTTCTGCCTGGCTGATCAGATCCGCAAAATCTTCTTCTTCCCCGAAGAGCAACGCATCCGTGCAGCACGCCTCCACACAGCGGGGAATTTGGCCTTCATCCAAGAGGTGAGCGCAGCCGGTGCATTTCTGAGCCAGCTTAAGTTCTTCATTCCAGTAAATCGCGCCGTAGGGGCAAGAATTTACCAAAGACGAATTTCCTTGGGCCTTTTCCGGATCGATGATCACCATGCCGTCGGGGCGTTTATAGACGGCACCGCTGCCCGCCGTGATACACGGTGCGTCATCACAATGCATACAGGGTGTCGGCGTGTAGCTGACTCTGACCTTCGGAACACTGCCGAGGGTCTTTTCATTGACTTTCATCCAAAAGTGGCCAATTTCCGGCTGGGGTTTGGCAATCGGTGTCCAATCATTTTCGACGTGCTCATCTTTGCAGACGATCTGACAGTTATAGCAGCCGTTGCATTTGGCAACATCAAATATAAATACCTTCATTATTTATTACCTCCTTCGATCCAGCTGTCAAAGACAAGACCGTAAGCCGGATCATAGTCGCGGGAGAACGCATCCGGGTACTGTGCTTTCAGCGCATCCAGGTCTACTTTTTCTACGCCGACCAGGAAGCCGCTGGTGACTTCGCCTACGCAATTGCCTGATGTGACTTCTGTCGGACAGATCAGGTTATTGGCACCGCCGCGGTCAAGTTCTCCCTGCACGATGGGATCAAGTCGCGCACCGTGGTCCTGATAAACAACGCCGGGCATGATCCGTTCGGTGATATAGGCGCCGCCGAGGACACCGCCCCGTTCATTGTAGAGTTTGACCACATCACCGTTATGGATATCCATCTTTTCTGCATCAACCGGATTAATCCACACGGGCTCATAGAGATAACCGTCAGGACCTTTGACTTTACAGGTGGGAATTTCACGCAGCCAGGTAATATCGTCCATGTTGGCGTGAATGCGCCAACGGGGATGGTTCGAGACAAGCAGGAACGGATACTTTTTACCGCGTTCCAGATAGGTCCGTTCCTGATGGCGTTCATTGTGGGAAATCCAGCGGGGAACAGGCTTGCGTTCTTCATCGTCCGGGAAGTGTTCGGCTAATCCCACACTGAAGAATTCCAATTTACCGGTGGGTGTCGGTAAGGGATAGTTGACCGGGTCATTGGCAAATTCACTGTAGCCGGGAGCCCGATCTTCCCATCCCTCACGGATCGGAACAACGAAATATTGGTTGTCTTTCCAATCATCATAGCTGATCATGGTTTCCACCCCGGAGTTCATAAAGCCGAGAATAATTTTATCTTCAATGGACATTCCCTGGGTATATTGTTCATACAAGCCAAGTTTCTTGGCCACTTCGCAGACGGCTTCATAGTCGCTCTTGGATTCACCGACGGGCTCGACGCATTGTCCTTCATAAACCAGCATTTCATATTGCCCGCACTGGGTATCCGCCGCAATATCTTCTGTTTCATAGCGGGTATTGGTAGGCAGAATAATATCCGCCATTAAACAGTCATTTTCCATCCAAGGATGCTGGACCACAACGCATTCGATCTCCGTGCTCCGTAAGGCTTCGATAAATGAGTTTCCGCCATTCCAGCAGGTTGTCCAGCAGGGGGAGTCACTCCAGATCATATGGATCCGCGAACCGCCCTCGATGGGGAACTGATAGCGGTCAAATTGATCTTCCCGGGGCATGGATGCCACGACCCGGCCATACCAGCTTAATGTTTCGTTAGTTAAAATCGCTTTGGGGACAAGAGTCTTGGGGATGAACTGCCCGTTAGGTTCCAGCATGGCACCGCTATAGGCTGCACCCGCAGAAGGCGATATGACAGAAGCGGGACCGGGGTTAGCCACATCGATGCCGAAGAAGCCCCACTCCAGCATTTTAAGCTGGCCCTTTCCAGGCTGGCCAAGACCTTGCATGCCAAGTAAGCATACTTCCAGGCGCCCGGGTTCATGTGAGAAAGCAGAGCGGATAAAGGAGCCGCCGTTCCCATGGACAATGGATGTGGTTTCCTTAGCCCAACGGCGAGCCAGTGCTTTAATATTGCGTGAAGGTACACCGCAGATTTCCGCAGCCCAAGCCGGTGTCTTAGGGATACCGTCATCCTCACCCAGAACCACTTTCTTGAACTCATCAAAGCCGTGGACATGGCTGGTTACATAATCCTTTTCAAAGGTGTCTTCAGTAATCCAAATATAAGCGATTGCCAATTGTAATGCCGAGTCGGTATTGGGTTTAACCGGAATCCAGCGATCAGCATGGACAGCGGCAGCATAGTTCAAGTCCGGTGAAATATAGATTTGTTTAATACCCAGGTCAGCGTACCAATAGGTCAAACGACTGGCTGTCTGACCTCCCCAACCCCAGGGTGTGGTTTCCTGATCGCAGCCCCAGAAGAGCAGATTCTTCGCATGTCGGGCGATGTCTATCCAGAGGTTTTGCTGGCGGCCTTGACCCAAAGTCGTGCCGTCTCCGCCCCAGATATGTTTGGCTCCCCAGTACCAGCCTTCCCAGCTGTCCGGCTGACGGGCCTGAACGGTAAATCCGCCCAGAAGATTGAGCAAATGGGTTTGGCAACCGTGGGGTGCATGAACGACTTTACTCTCACCATGGCCGTCGCATTGCGCCAGAACAGTGGTTGCTCCATATTTTGCATACACACGTTTTAATTCTTTGGCAATGAGCTCCGTTGCTTCGTCCCAGGAAATCCGGACATATTTGCTGATGCCGCGGTTTTGGGGATTTCGTTCACCCTCCGGATGCCAGTCCACCCGTTTCAGTGGGAATTTAATCCGGTTGGGGGATGTGACCCTCTTCTTATAGGCGTAACTATAGGGTGCATTTAGTGTCTTTTCTTTCGGTTCAAATACTTTGCCTCGGACTTCCAGTCGCCACTTATTTACATCTTTCTCCGTGTATTTATCGAAGTAATAGAGGGGGCGGGTTCGTACTATTTTCCCATCGCAGATTTCGACCTGCTGGGTATTCGTCCCGCTGCCATTACCGCATAATCCGGAATGCTTGAATCTGATGGTGATGTCTTTGGAATTAGGCTTAGTCATTAATAGTTCCTCCTTTACCTTAGATTAAATCGGATACTTTTATGAATTACTGCAGTCTCTATTATCTAATGCAATTTCTATGCCATTAGGCACCATAGAGATCCGGACCGCGCTATTCGTCTATCTATGGATAAAAAAAGACCTGAAGACATGCATTTGCCTTCAGGGGATGTTACCAAGATGAAAATGGTTGCCAAAACGAAAATGGAAGAGCCGTGTTTTTGGTTTTGTTTAAGGAATATCGATCTCGTATTCTTTTAATTTCCGATAAAGCGTTGTCCGCCCAATGCCGAGAATCTTGGCTGCCTTGGAAGTATCATTGTTAGTGCTGTTCATGGTCATTTCGATGGCATCCTTTTCCAATTCCGCCAGCGAAGCCAGGGCTTTCCTGGTAACAAGCGGATTGTCATCCCGGGCAGTTATTTCGTCCGGCAAATCTTTGGGTGTGATCGTCTCTCCGTTACACATATGGACAGCAAACACCATCGCGTTCTCCAATTGTCTGGCGTTCCCGGGCCACGTGTAATCAATAAGGACATGAAGTGTTTCTTTACTGAGTACCGGCGGTGTCATTCCGATTTTCTGGCAGGTCGTTTCCACGAAATAATTGGCTAATACCAAAACATCCGCGTTGCGTTCCCTTAATGGCGGTATAGTGACCTTGAATACGGCCAGGCGGAAATAAAGATCTTCCCGGAACTGGCTCGTTTGGATCATGTTATATAAGTTCTTGTTGGTTGCGGCAATGATTCGAACATTCACGGGGATGTATTTTGAGCCCCCGAGCCGCATCACTTGCTTTTCTTCCAATACCCTCAAGAGAACAGGCTGAATTTCGATGGGCATATCACCGATTTCATCAAGGAAAATCGTACCGCCATTGGCCAGCTCAAATTTTCCCGGACGTCCTTTTTTTTCAGCGCCGGTAAAGGTACCGCCTTCATAACCAAATAATTCGCTTTCGATCAGCGTTCGGGGCATTGAGGCGCAGTTGACGGCAATGAAAGGGCCATCCGGGCAGAAACTATTATGAATAGCCTGAGCGAATAATTCCTTACCCGTACCGCTCTCTCCCATCAGGAGGATATTGGCATTTGTTTTAGCTATTTGTTTGGCCATATTCAGTGACCGTAATAGAGGTTCGCTGTTGCCTTTGATATCCGTGAACGTATAACTGGCTTTTGTTCCGCCCCGATGACCGACTAACCGGTCAATCCGGGAAGATCGGGTCAGGCGAATCACCGCGCCGTTAAAGCGGGTCTTTTCATAATTGGATATGGGTTCGATGGACATGATATATCTTTTTTCCATAAAGTCATTGCTCATGGAAACCTCAACATCGTGAACAGGAGAGCTCGTCCGGATAACATTTTCGATATTCGGATCATAGCCAAAATACTTGGTATAGTGATGGCGGAAATCATCGCCTTGGTTAATACCGAATATGCGGCAGGCTTCTTTATTGATATTGGAGATCATGCCATGATCGTCCAGGGTAATGAATCCTTCCTCAATAACAGACAAGGTGGCTTCCAGCGTTTGGTAAGCTGTTTCCAGCTGTTCATTTTTCTGTTTGAGTTCCAGTTGGCTCGCGATTGCCTTGGCCATGGATGAAACCCAGCCCAAGGAATGAGCCCGGGTACTGTCCGGTTGGCTCCAGGCACCGAAAGACTGGATGATACCCAAAGTACCAATGACATCGTTGTTGCTGTTGACAATGGGGGCAGAAGACGCAATGTTGTTTACCCGTTCCATCAGATAATTACTCGGACCTACCAGTTGAACGGGGCGTTTATGCAAAATACTCAACGACGTCGCCGTCGTCCCGGTAATCTCTTCGCGGCAAGAGGAAGTACCGATACCATAGTTCTCATTCTTAACGGAGTTGACTTCGTTACGATCCCCAATGATAAATAGAACCACACCGGTACTGTCCGTGAGTAACATCAGATAATTGGAAATAGTCAACAAGGGTATGAATTTTCGAATGAAGGGAATAGCTGTTTGCAGGAGCAGCTTATTGGCTTGAAGTAACGCACGGATTTCCTTTGGCTCAGGTGTTTTGTGCTCTTTCTCATGATGCGGATCGATTCCGTATGCCCGGGAACGGATCCACGATTCGGCGACTTCCGGGGCAATATACGCATTATTTCTTGGATCCTCATCATTTTCTATGAAGCGCTTTTTAGCCAGAACAATCTGGTTCAGATTTTCCGGGGTGGTCTCGTAATCAATGATTGGACGGTCATCAAAGTTTACCATGTCGTCTCCTCTATCCACTTTATTTCTATTTTGAAACACAAGCGTGCTATGAATTTTAAACCTATTTCTATTTTAACATAGATTTTCAAAATGGTAATGTACTTTTAAGGAAATATGCTATTCTGAAAATGCATTTCCATTGTTAATATGCCATCACAGATTTGTTTTTTGAAGAAAGGGTCAAGACGAATGTATTTATTCCTAACGCCATAGATATAGACTGTAGGGAAGGGGGATAAAACATGCGAATAGATAGATTATTCCATCGAAATAAACCCAGGCCGGTTGTCCTATACGTCGCTGCCGGGGTTCTGGTGATCGCCATATGCTTAGGCCTATATCATACGGCGGTCAACACAAACAAGACTGCGGGTGATATCCCCGGATGGAGTTGGGTGCTCGGAGGGGTTACCGTGACAATTGATGCCGGCCATGGTGGTGTTGATCCGGGTGCAGTCGGTGCGCATTCGTTGGAAAAAGATATCAATTTGGAAGTAGCAAAAAGGCTGCAGCTGCTTTTACGACAAGCAGGAAGTAATGTTATTATGATAAGAGAAACGGACAGGGATTTTGGGACGTCAACGAGCCTGATGCAGCGCAAGCGGGAAGACTTGGCCTATCGGATCCAAACAGCTGTAAACTCCCAAGCAAAGATATACCTTAGTATTCATGCGAATAGTTTCCCGGATGAACGGCAGCATGGTCCCCAGGTATTTTACCATCCCGATTCAGAGGAAGCGAAGTTTCTGGCAAAATCCATCCAAGATAGCATGAATAAAATTGCAACGAAGAAACGAGAGGCCAAAGCGAACCAAAGTTATTTTATTTTAAAGAAGACCGATATGATTGCGGTAACCATCGAAGTTGGTTTTATCTCTAACCCGGAGGAGGAAAATAAGTTAATTGACAGCGCTTATCAGCAGCAATTAGCCATGGCTATTTTCGAAGGAGTGGGAAACTACTTGAGCAATGACCGTCCGGTTGTGGCAGATGATTGAATCGCGGAAAAATTCAATTAAAAAAAGGAAGTTTTCAGATGAATCCCGAATAGTATGCCTAAATTAATGAACGATGAATACATATGGGGACTTCAATGGAACATGTGAAGAACAACATCATAAAGGCCGCCGCAGATAGGCATCAGGATATTTGGGATCTTGCTTACCGGATCGGGATTCATCCTGAGCAAGGTTATTTGGAATATCAGGCCTCACATCTTCTTTCTTCTTATCTTGAAACGAGAGGATTTGTTATTGAGCACAGCCTGAATGGTATGGCTACTGCTTTTTTCGCGCGTCATAAAGGAAAGCAGCCGGGCCCGACAATTGCTTTTCTGGCGGAATATGACGCCTTGCCGGACCTGGGGCATGCCTGCGGACATAATTTGATCGGCGCTGCCAGCACGGGTGCAGCGGCTGTCTTGAGTATGATACCGGAAATGCCCGGAGAGGTCTGTGTTATTGGCACCCCCGCCGAGGAAACCAGTGGCGCTAAAGTGACCATGATCGAAAACGGAACCTTTCAGGGACTGGACGCGGCATTGATGTTTCATCCCGGAAACGCCAACGTACCGGAAATTGGCAGCCTGGCGCTTGATGCGATAGAGGTCACCTATTACGGTAAGTCCTCCCATGCGGCCCTCGTTAATCATAATGGCATTAATGCCCTTGAAGCCGTCTTAAATCTATTTAAGAAAGTGAAGCGGCTTAAATATTGGCTTGCAAAAGATGAAAGAATCGACGGTATCATCATCGAAGGAGGGAAATCACCGAATATAATCCCGGATAAAGCAGTTGCTCGATTTTATCTGCGGTCTGGGCGGCGTGAGGACCTGGAGATACTTCGTCAACGGTTTATTAATGCAGCCCAAAAAGCCGCTGATGAGGAAGGTGCTCGGCTGGACGTTTGCTTCTACGAGCATTCCTATCATGAGATGGTGACGAATAAACCGCTGGCACATACATTTGCGAATAATTTGCGGACATTAGGGGTAACCGACATCGAATCGCCCCAATCCATTCTGGGATCAATTGATATGGGCAACGTCAGTCATGTGGTACCGGCATTGCACGCTTATTTAAAGATGGGCGAAGGAAAGGATATTCAGCATACATCGGAGTTTGCGAAAGCGGCAGTATCTGAACCGGGGGAAAAAGTCCTTTTGCTTGCGGTCCAAGCACTTGCTTTGACCGGCTGGGATGTGCTTACCGATCGTCGGCTTCTGGAGCAGATCAAGAAAGATTTTTTTTAAAGCATGCAATATAATGCTTTCGTATTTTGGGCTGGGCCGCCTGCACAACGCCACTTTCGGCTCTTGTGCCCTCCATGAATTTGCATTTAGGAAGTTAAAATTCTTTTGCCCTCCTTGGCGAATTTTAACTTAGGTCCATCCATGGACCGTTGCGCTCCGCAATCAGTGCTCCGCTTGACGTCGGCATTGTGCAGGCGACCTTACTCTGGGGTAATTTAAGTATCTAATTCGAGAATGATCTACTATTTAACGAACGCTAAGTAAATAGACATTCAATTATTAATAATTTGTTTAGATTCTGTTTACGGATATTCAAGATATTGGGAGTATGATTATACTTGGAAGTCTTCCAATTTATGAAAAGGAGTAATTACAGATGAGAATATCAAAAAAAGTGGTACTGCCGGCTGTGTTTATCGCGGGGATTCTGTTGTTTGCCACGACAGCTTTTGCGGACATCGTCAATAAAAGCGGCTATGATACACTGAAAGATGGCGTGAAACAAACAGCGGCAAGCTGTTCGGAGAGTTTTAACAACTTCACCCTGGATTTTTCTTATGCCGTCAAATATAAAGGCGAAACCATCAGCTCTGAAAATGAGGTTAAAAAGTATGATCGCCAGAATGGGGCAACCGAAGATAATTCCTATAGAATGAATCCGGATGGCACTACTTACAGATCGTATTATTATATGGATAAAAGCACATGGATCACCGGCAATGACATCGGTACGAGCAATGAAAGCTATGTTTATACGGAATATACTGAGGGAAGGGAAACCGATACCGATCGCTTTAGCAATCCGTTCAAACAGAGTGAAGCCGCGGATATTGAGAAAATCGTGGATGCCGTTGTGGGAAGTTTGAAGGACCAAGTTGTGGTACAGGAGAATGCCGACGGCAGTAAATCCCTTTCGGGATCCTTATCCGAAGTCCAGATTCCGGCATTGGTGAATGCTGTGGCTTCCTTGCAGGTTAAACAGGCCTTTGCCGGAGATAATAGCTTAAGAGCTAAAATTCCTGCCCTAACCCAAGATATCTATGTCAAACAAATCGAAGGTTCGGCAACCATTGACCCGGACGGAGCTATGAATTATCTGTTGGCAACCTTAATTCTTTCCGGTAAAGACGCTCAGGGGCAGGTCCATGAAATTACCATGGAAGTGCTTGTTAAACTAACGGATGTCAATGCCACGGTAGCTCAAAAACCGGATCTCACTGGTAAAAAAGTTGAGAAAGTAACAGGGAAAAGCAGTTCCGGTCCGCAGATTTCCAATCCGGAGATGTTTGCCGGTACCTACAGTAATGCCATTATCATTCAGCAGGACGGCAAGTTTATCAAGATTGGGGAACGGTATCTCCTGATAGCCCATGCGGATAACACAACCATTGCCGGAAGATATTACGAAGAATATAAAGAAGGCTATGAAACGTATGCTCAGAATGCGCTTGCCTTTACCTTTGATGCCAATACCTCTGAGCCTGAAAAGCAGGATGCCATGTTTGAATTCATAGACAGCGCAGGGTTGAACCGGACAGGGAGTATCTACCTGGATGAACGAACCGCCAAGATCTATTTCAATCTCAATATCCCGAGTGATTCCTATGACCCGGTATTCATGCCGGTTTTGGAATGAAGGACTTAAGGAAACACAACGAAAAAATCACTCACCGTATGAAAACAGGAGCTGCCGGGGATTCCCCGGTAGGCTCCTCGAGGTGTATATTGGGGGAAACTGAATGGAAAAGGTAATTGAGATCGTCAGCCTGACCAAAAAATATAAGAATGGCCGTGGTATAGAGGATATCTGTCTGGATATCTATCAAGGTGATATTTTTGGTTTTCTTGGCCCAAACGGTGCCGGGAAAACAACAGCAATGAAGATCATGACCGGTTTGATTCGACCGGATCGCGGCGATGTCCGAATTTTTGGCCATAGCATTACCGAAGCCTATGAGCTGGCCATGGCAGAGGTTGGCTGTGTTATTGAAATAGCGGACTCCTATCCCTTTTTGACAGCCTATGAAAACCTGAAGCAGCAGGCGCGCTATTATCCCGGAATCGATAACCGGAGGATTGACGAGGTCCTGGAACTGACAGGAATGCTGAAGTATAAAAAGGAAAAACCAAAGAAATTTTCCTTGGGGATGAAGCAACGCTTGGGTTTGGCTGCGGCAATTCTGTCCAGACCAAAGGTCCTGATCCTGGACGAGCCGTTAAACGGACTGGATGTGGAAGGAATGATCGATGTCCGTAATATGATTAAACATATGGCCGAACAGGAAAGAACGACATTTTTTATATCCAGCCATTTGATTCATGATGTGGAACTGACCTGCAATCAAATTGGGGTTATTTATAACGGAAAGATGCTGAATGTGGATACAACGGAGAATATCCTCAAGAATTACGCCACATTGGAAAACTACTTTGTCAGCGAGGTGGAACAAAATGGCCGCGTTTAAAGCTGCTTTGATCAATGAAATCGAAAAGCTGTGCAAAAAAAAGAAAGCCCTCGCCATCGTCATCATTTCACTGGCCGTGATCGTCATAGGGCAGCTTGTGGTCGTCGGCGTCAGAAACGGTTTTGGTGTTAGAGGGACAGGCAGTCTGGAATTCCCCGTCTTAGTTCTATCTGTGGTCGTCAACACCATATTGCCCCTATTTACTGCGCTGATTGCCATCGATTGTTTTTCAGGTGAATTTTCTCATAATCTGATGCGGGTCACCTTGACACGGCCCGTAAGCAGATTGAAAATATATTCAGCCAAAATGACGGCTATTGCCGTGTTTATCCTGGCTAATCTGCTGATCTTGATGGTCTTATCGATGCTGGCGGGTTTTCTGTTTAACGCGAACTCGGCATCGTTAGCGAGCTTTGGGCGAACGGCGCTGGCCTACGTCATCAGCTTATTTCCCTTGCTGACGCTGGCCTTAGGGGTCGTACTTCTGGCGAACATATTTAAAAGCGGTACCTCCGTGTTCTTTATTGCCATCATTGCATTTTTGGCCATTAAGGCATTTGGCATATTCTTTTCCCAGTATTCAAGCTTGTTGATTACCTCGCAGCTGGATTGGTATAGTTTATGGCTCTCACATAGTATTTCATTGTCTAAAATTGGACGGGACATAGGGCTGATGCTGGGTTACGCACTGATGTTTTTTACCGCCGGTTTTTATCTGTTCGATAAAAAAGAGTTTTAAGAGGATCGGACATGAATCTAAAGAAACGCTTAATTGCAGCCAATGCAGCCACCGTGGCCATACCGTTACTGATAACGGTACTGGTCGCTGGGGCTTATTTGTTTATCTACAGTGCACTTTATGGCAATCTTTATTCCTGGGAAGAATACCAACACGCATCACGGGTCGAAGCTGTTCGGCTGGATTCAGAGCGGATGGTTCAGCAGAAGGGTGCCGGGGCCATCGATAATGATCTGTTTCGGCAGCAGTTAAGCGATAAAATGAGTGAGATCGGAGGGAAAGTTCTGATCCTGCGGGAGGGTAGCCTGGTTTATTCTTCGGCAGACAATGCGGTTTTCAGCAAAATCGACCTGGCTAAGGCAGTGGAGGCGGGGCAAGGAAAACAAGGCAGTAATACCATAGATATAGCCGACCGGTCGTTTAAGGTTCATGTTATTGCGCTGAATTCACACGACGCTGACAGCACCGGCAACTCGGGTAACTCCGGTAACTTGGCTAACACAGCTAATTCAGATAACATTACCGTGCTGCTGCTGGTGCCGGCCGACGCCTCTTCCCAAGGACTCATTTCGTTTCTTACCGTAATCATACTGACATTTTGTCTCTCTTTTGTGATCACCAATATCCTCATTTCTTACGGGTTTTCACAAGCTATCTTGAAGCCGCTTAATCACCTGCAGAAAGCGGCAGCGGATATCCGAACCGGAAACCTGGATAGTCCCATCGCTGAGGAAGGCGACCATGAAATAAAAGCATTGTGCCGTGATATGGAGCTGATGCGAATCAAGCTGAAGGAATCCATCCTCACCCAGCTTAAATACGAGGATAACCGAAAAATGCTCATATCCAGTATCTCGCATGATCTCAAAACGCCGGTAACGTCAATTAAAGGCTATGTCGAGGGTATTTTAGACGGGGTCGCACATACTCCGGAAAAGATGGAGAAATATCTAAAAACGATCTATGTGAAAGCAGAGCAGGTCGATACAATGATTGATGATCTCCTGTTATATGCGAAACTGGACGTGAATCAACTCCCGTTTAATTTCGAAAGGACTGACATTCAAGAATTCATTCAACATTGTGTGCTGGAAAGCGATCCGGAACTTGAAAAACACGGCATCACGATAGACGTAGTCAACGATCTTAAACAGCCAAGGGACGTATTGCTGGATCAGGAACGCATGAAAAGAGTCGTTATGAACATCGTTGATAACTCCCGTAAGTACATGGATAAAGACCACGCCTTGATCCGGGTCCATTTAAGAGAAAGATCCTCCCGGGTTATCCTTGAGTTTCAGGATAACGGGTGCGGGGTCAAAGAAGAGGATCTGCCCCATATCTTTGACCGGTTTTACCGTTCCGATCAGGCCAGAACAGGCATCGCAGGCAGCGGGCTTGGCTTGGCGATCGCCAAGCAGGTGGTTGAAGGGCACAAGGGGAGTATCTGGGCTGTATCCCATGGTGACGAAGGAACCAGTATCCTGATTTCGTTAGCCTATCTTAAAGATGCTTGAACCAAGAGAACACATCGGGTATTCTGTAGATAATACGATTTCGAAGAGGCATTATGAAGAAAATACTGATAATTGAAGATGACCGGAATATTGCGGAACTTCAGAAGGATTATTTAGAGGTTGAGGGGTTAGCGGCTGATATTTGTACAGACGGCGCTGCCGGATTGAAACAATTTCAGGAAAATAGCTATGATCTCCTCATCCTCGATATCATGCTTCCGAATCTTGACGGCATGGAGATTCTGCGCTGTTTGCGGGAAGAAAAAGAAGTCCCGGTCATTCTTGTCTCCGCTAAAAAAGAGGAGATCGATAAAATAAAGGGATTCAATCTCGGTGCCGATGACTATATCACCAAACCATTCAGTCCGGGAGAACTGGTGGCCAGGGTCAAAGCCCATCTGCTTAATTATGAAAAGCTAAAGGAAAAATTCAATAAACATCACCATGCAGGCGGCGTTGAAGGCAGTGCCGTTATAGTCCGAGGCCTGCGGATTGAGAAAGCCGCCCGCAGAGTATTTATGCATGACCGGGAGGCGAATCTTGCCCAGAAAGAATTTGAACTGCTCTTATTCCTCGCTGAGAACCCCAATCGGGTGTTCAGTAGGGACGAACTATTCGAAAGAGTATGGGGACTTGAGGCCTTTGGTGATTCAGCGACGGTCACGGTGCATATCGCCCGTCTTCGGGATAAAATAGAAAGCGATCCGTCAAACCCGCAGTATATTGAAACCGTATGGGGAGCGGGGTATCGGTTTCGAGTGTGATTACCGGAGCGGATACTTGAAGGCTGTACTTAGATTGCCGCCGAGGGCAAGGCAATGGTACAGTGTATTCTAAAAAACTAGGAGTCTGACCGACGAAACGTTTTCGTTGAATATCTATGCATTTTGATGAGCAGAACATGGCTTATTCGTGCATAATTCATGCTGTTTTGAATAAATATTCTTGGTTTTTCTTTCGTCGGTCAGACTCCTAGTACACCGTTCGTTTAATATGTTAGGTATTATTCGTATTTGGGGCTGGGCTGCCTGCACAATACCACTTTCGGCTCTTGTGCCCTCCATGAATTTGCGTTAAGGAAGTTAAAATTCTTTTACCCTCCTTGGCGAATTGCAATCGTTAACAGGAAGTTCAAATTCTATTACCATCCGTGGTGAATTTGAACTTAGGACCATCCATGGTCCGTCATCCATGGACCGTTGCGCTCCGCAATCCGTGCTCCGCTTGACGCCGGTATTGTGCAGGCGTCCTTACTATGGAGTAATTTGAGTAACTAATGAGAGAATAGTCTACTAGGTACATCATTCTTTAAATTCATTCACAATGACCCAGTAGTAGGTCTGGGTGGCTCAGTTCCAGCGCCGAGCGGAGCATGGAGGCGGAGCGCGGCTGTTTGCGCCATGGAGGGCGCAACAGCCGAAAGCGGAATTGAGGCACACAGACCAACCCGAGAATTCTCATTTGATGACATATTTAGAGAACGTTGTACTAGTACTAGGCATGTGTTCACCTTGTTCACAATGTAAATAATTGGTTCATGTTAACCAAAATACTAAACAAATGCGTTAGAAAGAAGAAGATCGTCTTGAGAAAAAGAAGAACTAACAATAACAGATCCCGTAAACCATTAAAGGTAGGATTCTTTGTGATAGCGATACTATTTGTTGCTGCCAGTTTGATGGCTTTTTTTGGCGGACCGGAAGCCGTCGGGGTATTTTCACTGAACGATTCAAGCCAAGTACAAAACGCGCAAGACACGCAAGACACCGCTTCCGCCGTCCAAAACCAACCAAATGGATCATCGGGTACTGAGGAAAACACGAACGGGAATAATCCGGAGGCAGCAGACAGCAAACAAGGGACTGAGGAGGAACAACCGGGAACAGTACAGGCTGGGGATAAGGAGACTAATCCCAGCGGAGATTATCGAATCGATGTGGATTTGGCTAAACAAATTGTCACGATCTATTTTCAGGGCAATGCCGTTAAACAGTTCACAGCGTCTACCGGGGTGAATGATTCAACGCCGCGCGGTGATTTTGAGATCCAGAACCGGGGCGAATGGTTTTTCTCCGAGAAATATCAACAGGGTGCTAAATATTGGGTTTCCTTCAAAGACTGGGGTGTGTATTTATTTCATTCCGTCCCGATGGACAAAAATAAGAACATCATCCCTGAGGAAGCCGCTAAACTTGGAACCCCGGCTTCGCATGGCTGTGTCCGATTAGAAGTAGAAAACGCGCAATGGCTATATGAGACGATCCCTCAGGGGACGAAAGTGCATATTCATTAGTTCGGAGAGATTTAAGGAATTACAACGAGGTTTTGCGCGATGTTTCCGTTGCCGAGCCTGTCTTTTTAACGAAAAATGGTTTACATTCTCAATTTTACCATTTTTATGAAGGTATTTTTTGTAACTGACAGGTTTTACGGGTATTCGACAAGAATTGTGTGCCATAATAAGCAAGGAGTTAGGGCTGAACGAGAACTGCTGCGACCAAGGAAATAGCGTTACTGATCTTATCGGATTAGAGATATAACTAAAGATAACTTTTCTTGCTTTGCTATGCAGTTAGCCTATATTTGCGCTGGAACTTATTTGTGTTACCAGCTTCTGTTTCGTGAGAGGAGTTAAAAATGGCTATATTTGCACACGGCGAAAAGCAAAGTTTTAGAGAATTTAGAGAAAAGGAATATTTTAGTCAGGAACTCACATATACAAATTATTACAGGATGCGCTTTTTTAGCTTAATAATTATTGCTGTTATGATAATTCTTATGTTCATTATTGATCTGCCAAACTTGCAAAAGGGCTTCGAAGCCGTTGGCAATGAATACAAGGTACTTTTCTTTTTGCACTTATCCACCGGACTATCTATGCTTGTTTTCTTCGGCTTTTCCTGGCGAAAGCTCAGGCTGCAATCTACCAAGTTCACCAGGTGGGATAAATTGCTTAATTTCCTCTTCAATTTTAATATTGCAATTATTTGTGCGTTGTTTTCGGTTAACGATCAGCGGATAGACGGGCAAATAACGCTTTATATCCTTGGAATATATGTAATTGCCATAGTTAATTACCACCATCCTGTACGGAGTTTGTCGATCTATTTGGCAACCCATATAATCTTCATTCTGGGAATAACCGAATTACAGACTAACGCCCTTCTTTTACGCGGTTATTATTTCAATAGCACCGTCATAATCATCTTAGCATGGTTTATATCCAACATGCTTTATTACGCTAAGAAAAGGGACTTCTTAGCGGAGAAAGCTCTCCAGCAAAGTGAACAGAGAGCGCTGGCTTTGGTCGAAGATCTCAAAAAAATAGACCATCAGAAGAACCAATTTCTTAACAGCCTTTCCCATGAACTGAGGAACCCATTAGCCGCAATGATGATGAGCCTTTCTATTATTGAACTTGCAGATCCCGCATCTGCGCAGGTGGCTCAAGCTATGGAGATCTTCAAGCGGCAGACGATTCAACTCACTCGATTAGTCGATGACCTCATGGAAGTAACCCGGATCACCCAGAACAAGATTAAACTTAAAATAGACTTAATCGAGCTTAATAGCCTGGTTATAAGGACAGTGGAAGACTATAAGCATATGTTTGTGGAAAAAGAGATAAGGCTTGAAGTTGAAAATAATTTTCAACCGGTATATATACTTGCTGATTCAACCAGGCTGATCCAAATTATCGAGAACCTGTTGTATAACGCCTTGAAATTTACCAACGTTGGAGGGGGCGTTCAGGTTATTGTTTCGAAAGATGAAGACCAGGGCGAGGCTGTGATAAGTGTTAAAGACACCGGGATTGGTATTAAGCAAGAACTTCTGGAAGATTTGTTTCTGCCATTTGTACAAGCGGATATTTCGCTGGACCACAGCAGCGGAGGGATCGGTTTGGGCTTAGCTATTGTCAAAGGGATGGTAGAATTACACGGCGGGAAAGTTTCAGCCCGGAGCGATGGTTTAGGAAAGGGGGCTCAGTTTATCGTCCAACTTCCGCTTGCGGTTAATCGAGAGCCTCAAACGAGCTTTAAGCAACAAAAAGACCGGAAAAAATCCGGCAAACGACGGATATTGGTTATTGATGATATTCCGGATGTGGCGGAGATCTTGTGTTCCTTGCTGCGTTACTTAGGCAATGACGTTGTTTCTGCTTCCGATGGCATAAAGGGATTGGCCAAAGCAAAAGAATTTCAGCCGGATATCATATTTTGCGATATTGGGTTGCCCGGTATGAACGGATATGAAGTGGCACGCAATTTGCGGAGGGATGGGCGCTTGCATGACGTCTATTTGATTGCCCTATCGGGGTACGCCCAGCCGGAGGATATTGAACGCTCCCTAGAAGCCGGCTTTAATATTCACGTTGCTAAGCCAATAGATTTCGCTAAATTAGAAAAAATCTTAGAGGAAGATAATCAACTAGAGTATGGCCAAGCCTAGACTTCCAGGTTAACTCGCATATTTACTGCGATTGGGGGTGCATTTATGGTTTCCCATAAAATCTTATATCCTCTTACCAATGCCCAAAAATCCATCTGGTTTATTGAAAAATTTTATACAGACACACCATTTGTCAACATATCATTTATGGTCGAATTAAAAGAATGCATCGATTACATTCTGTTAAATAAAGCAATTAATCTTGTTATTAAGAATAATGACGCGGTGCGCACGCGTATCGTGGAAAACGGCAAAGAGCCTCAGCAGTATTTTTCAGAATACATAGAGCGGCAATTTGAGCTTCTTGATTTTAGCTATGTAAATGGCAGAGAGGAATTAAGCTATTGGGAGAAGTTAAGAAGCCGTGAACATTTCAAGTTATTAGATTCTGACCTCTATGACTTTGTAATGATTCGGCTTAGCGATCACGAAGGCGCTTTTTTCGGTAAGGTCCACCACATTGCGGCTGATGCCTGGAGTCTGACCAATCTGGTTAGTCAAATCCTGCAGAACTACTGTAAATTACGGGACAAGGAAGAAGTCGTGTGCGAAGAAAGACCTTCCTATAAAGATTGTATTCAGACTGAAATAGAATTTTATGGCTCGGATCGATATCAAAAGCATAAAGCCTTTTGGAATGAAATATTTTCGGATCCTCCGGAATTCACTCTTTTCAATAATAAAGCCGTTCCGAATCCGACGGCCGCTGAACGGAAAACCTTTATTTTGCCGAGCGACCTGACCGCTATGGTCAAAAAATTCAGCAGTGTGGAAAAGGTTTCTCCATTTTGCATTCTTTATGCCATCTTAGCCATACTTATTTGGAAATTGACTTCCAGAAAAGATATTGTTATTGGGACTCCCGTCCTTAACCGCAGCGGTGTCAAAGAAAAGAATACCATGGGAATGTTTATCAGTGCGATTCCTTTTCGTATGGAATTGAATGATGATCTCGATTTTGGATCCTTGGTTAAAAAAGTAAGCCAAAAATGGGGAATGTTGCTACGACATCAAAAATACCCTTTAGAACAGATTGTCAAGTATGTCCATGAAACCCATGCCAGACATGATAAACTATTTGATATTTCGTTATCCTTTCAGAATGCCAAATTCGACATTGGCAATATTAATTATGACATAAGATGGCTATTCAATGGGTCGCAGCTTGATTCCCTGACCCTCCACATCAGCGACCGTGAAGACAGCGGAAATTACACGATGGACTATGATTATTTAACCGATGTCTTCTCGGGAACAGATATTCATCGATTGCATCAATACTTTGTGACGCTCCTTCGTAATGCTATCGATAGTCCGAATTTGCCGCTTTCGGACATCAGGATCTTATCCGCTGGGCAGGAAGCTGATTTGCTGTGGAAATTTAATGATACCAGTCAGGAATACCCCAGGGAAGAGACTATTGTTACTTTGTTTGAGAAACAAGTGAGTTTAAATCCTGAAAAAGTTGCGGTGATCTTTGAGAATAGGGCAATAACTTACTTGGAACTGGATCAGCAATCTAATCAACTGGCCGGGGCACTACGGGCGCAGGGAGTAGAAAAAGGCGCGGTTATCGGTTTGGTAATGGATCGGTCCGTGGAAATGCTTGTCGCCATTTTGGCTGTTTTAAAGGCCGGAGGGGCCTACTTGCCTATTGACCCTGTTTATCCAATGGAAAGAATCAATTACATGCTGGAGAATAGTCATTGCCGGCTGGTATTGACCTACACCATAGATAATCCTGACCTACTATTGAAATCGCCTACATTTAACCTTCATGATCAGGAAATATTTAAAAAAGGCATAGCAAAGCTGGATGATGGACCGAAGCCGACGGATTTAGCCAATATCATTTATACTTCCGGCTCAACCGGAACTCCCAAAGGGGTAATGATCGAACACAGGGGATTGAACAACCTGATCCATTCTTTTTTAAGATCAATAAACTGCTCCGACATGACGGTTTTAGCGATTTCTTCATTTTCATTTGATATGTTCTTTGTCGAAACAATTTTCCCCTTGGTAAAAGGGATGCGTATTATCTTAGCTAACCGGCAAGAAGCTGTCGTTCCCTATTTGCTGCTTAATCTCATCGAAAATCACCATGTCGATTTTCTGCAAACAACGCCTTCTTTAATGAAATTAATCCTTAATGACCAAAACGCAAATAAGTTGCGGTTTTTGACAACAATTATTCTTGGCGGAGAGAGTTTTCCGGAACAACTATTAAGTGAACTTAAAAGAATTACGCAAGCCGACATCTTCAACGGTTACGGACCAACAGAATGTACAATTTGTGCGACCATAAAACACCTCAAGGAACAGGAACCCGTAAGTATCGGCAAACCTTTAGGCAATACCCAAATATACATTCTGGACGAAAAACTGAAACCCGTTCCGATTGGTGTATCAGGAGAAATCTTCATAAGCGGCGACGGTGTGGCACGGGGATACATTAACAACGAAGGGTTAAGCAGAGAAAGATTTATTGAGAATCCCTTTATTCCCGGTTGTAAAATGTATAAGACAGGGGATATTGCTCGCTGGCTGAACAATGGTGAAATTGAATACTTGGGCCGGAATGACAGTCAAGTTAAAATAAGAGGGCTAAGGATTGAGTTAGGGGAAATCGAAAGCGCCCTGCAAAAGTACGATAAGGTGAAAGAAGCCGTTGTTTTATGCAATGAAGACCGTCACCAAAAGAAGTACCTCTGTGCCTATGTCACGAAGCATGCTCAAAGTTACCTATCACGCTCTGATTTAAAGGAACATTTAGCAAAGAATCTTGCCAATTATATGATTCCGGCGCATTTTGTTATACTTGACAGCCTTCCCCTGACCTCAAACGGAAAAGTTGATAGAAAGGCGTTGCCTGAACCGGATATTGGGGCTGAACACAAGCTTGCCTATATTCCCCCCCGCAATGAATTAGAAGGGAAACTGGCCTTTCTTTGGCAGGAAACGCTGAAAATAACGCAAGTGGGAATCGACGATGATTTTTTTGCGCTGGGCGGCGACTCCCTTGCCGTATTGGAGGTTCTATCCGGTCTTTTTCCCAATGATTGGGGATTATCCGCTCAGGACTTCTATGATTTTCCAACTATCCGAAAACTATCGGAAAAGATCACAGGGTACAATTCAGTTCCGGTATGTGTACAAACAAACGAGCAAGAATTTCCTAAAGCAGTTAGCATTGAATCGAAATTCTCAAATATTAACACGGGTAATATCCTTTTAACAGGGGCGACCGGGTTTTTAGGAATTCATATCCTGTATGAACTGCTTGCTACGACCAGGGATACCATTTACTGTTTAATTCGCGGTAAAGACCCGGAGAAGAACCTTTATCAACTACTGGATTATTACTTTCCATTTTTCGCCCAAAGGCTGCTGCCTGGCAGAGTCATCGTCGTCAATGGGGATGTTTCCCACGAGAATTTTGGGCTTTCGGTGAAGGATTATCGTCATTTGAGCCAAAACGTTGATAGAATTATTCATGCGGCAGCATTGGTTAATCACTATGGTAATTATGATTCATATTATCGGGTTAATGTTAAAGGAACAGAGGAAGTTATTAAATTTTGTATGAATCATGCCAAGAAGTTAAACCACATCTCGACAATCAGCGTGGCTGGGAACTATAGGAATTATGATCACATAAACCAAAAGTTTACCGAGCGAGACTTTTATATCGGGCAGGATTATAAAGCCAATGTTTATGTAAGATCTAAATTTGAGGCGGAGAATCTCATTTTCAAAGCTGCTGAAAATGGGCTGAATGCCACTATTTTTCGGGTTGGGGTCTTAACCGGAAGATATACTGATGGGCAGTTCCAGATTAACATCCACCAAAATGCCTTTTATCGGCAATTAAAAGCTATTTTCTTATTAGAATCTGTGCCAGAGGACTACCTAAGAAAGTCTCTGGAATTTACCCCGGTAGATTATTGTGCACATGCTATTGTTAGCTTGCAAGCACTTCAGGAGTGTTTACCGGTTTATCATGTCTTTAATCATCACATGATTAGTGCCAATAAAATGCTTCAATTTTTAAAAACCATCGGAGTTAATATCAATGTTTTGTCACAAAACGCGTTTGATGATCTATTAACATCTTTTGCTGTGACTAACTATGGTAAAGAGATTCTTAGCGGAATTATTCCCAGTATTAATTCTAGCGGCACAATTGGCCTTGATTCTAACGTGGAGATTGGTTCATCCTTAACTCTCACGTATTTAAGTCAAATCGGTTTTGAGTGGCCTGAAATTGATAAAGAGTATGTCTTAAAAATTCTATATCACATGCGAGCTACGGGATTTTTGCAAAATGATGGTATAGAAGAAATAAAAAAGGGATAACAGAGGATATTATTTCGTTTATTGTATATATATGAAATAGTATAAAGAAATATGATAAGTTATTTCATATTTAATTGACAAAACGAAATAACGATGTTATTCTATGTTCGTTATTTCAGGTAAAGGAAGTGCGATATGAAAAACCGCGCCGGGGAATTCAAAACTAATTTAACGGGCGAGCTCCAATATAAATCCTATTTTCCTAGACCGTTACCACCTGTCCCATCCCTTGAGTTGGATGAAGAAACCATCAAAATGCTAGTCAACGCAAATCGAAGCATCGGCATATTAGAAGGGTATTCCAGACAGATCCCGAATATTGAACTGTTTGTTTCGATGTATGTCCGCAAGGAAGCACTCTTATCTTCGCAAATTGAAGGGACCCAAGCAACATTGGATGACATACTTGACCCCAATATTGAGGAAAACACCAATCAGAATGTTTCAGATGTTATTAATTATATTAAAGCCTCACAATTTGCAATGGCCCGTCTAAATGATTTGCCAATATGCAACCGGCTGATCAAAGAAACGCATCAGATCCTGATGCAGAATGTCCGCGGAAGTGAGAAAAACCCGGGGGAGTTTAGAAACAGTCAGAACTGGATTGGGCCCGCAGGCAGTACATTGAAGGATGCCCGATATATCCCTCCGAATGTTGAGGATATGACAATAGCGATGTCAGACCTGGAAAAATTCATTAACGAAGAGGACGACCTGGAACCATTGATTAAAGCCGGATTGATTCATTATCAGTTTGAGACTGTTCATCCGTTCTTGGATGGCAACGGCAGGATCGGAAGATTATTGATTGCGCTTTACCTGATTGATAAACAAATAATGAGCCATGAGACTCTCTATATTTCCTACTTTTTGAAAAGAAACAGAATCGAATATTATGATCGGTTAACCGAGGTCAGAGCAAAAGGTAATTATGAGCAGTGGATAAAGTTCTTTCTCCAAGCTGCCTATGAATCGGCAAAAGACGCCATTGAGACGATGGAAAAATTGATTAAACTGCATGAAAAAAATCATGGTATCATCAAAGGCAAGGGAAAATCCGCCAAGACAGTCATCAAGGTATTTGATTACCTGGAACGCAGCCCAATTATTGATATCAAAAAGACAAGTCAAGAACTTAATCTCTCCTTTAATGCGGTATCCAATGCCGTAAACAAGCTCATTGAACTCGGAATACTAAAGCAAACGGAAAATGTTCGTCGCAGCCGCGTTTTTGCTTATGAGGAATATCTCGGAATTCTTAGGAAAGATACCTGATTGATATAGCGGTTGCGTCCAAATAACACCGCTGATAGTACTGGCGGCTAACATAGGTTTCCTTATCACACCGGGAAAGCAGGTCATAGAATCTGTCCCGGTGTTTTTTTCTGTTCATTTTTCAGCCTGGGTTTTGCAAGTCTGGACAAAGCTTTGAATTATATAATTGAATTCTGCTGCTTAAGATAAACTGCTATTTACTGGTTCGTAATAAGTTCAAATATTATTGGAAACTAAAAAGGAAACTTGAAAATAAGAGAGAATTAACAAATGTGTATAATTTAGTAAATTAAATTCTATTAATATCAATGTAACTTATCTAAACGTTTATTTAGCAATCTTCTTACAAGGCGGTACAGAAAATGGAAGTAACTGAGCATAATTTAGCCAAGACACGGATACTTCAGATTTTTAAATATTTACAGGCGTTAAATCAGTTAAGAAATCCTGTTATCCGGGATATTGATCTTCAACCGTGGTGTTTATGGTTTAAGGATCTTCCAGATTATAAGACAATAGGTAGAGGTCAATTTGAAAATAATGACTCCGATACGGTTTCCAATAGTATCGAACAATCAAACAGTTATGTGCTAAAAGTCCAGCGGCCAGATTTAACGGATGCACCACTGCCACCAAAAGAATATAGCTCAATCCTTAAAGATTCTTGGAAGAAGCCTGACCAGACTATTCATTTTCATTTAGAGAGTATTGCGCTAACAGGCGAAGAGGAAGAGGAAGAGCTTACCGATACGAAGGTACTTCATACGTACTTAAAAGAGCCTTCATTTGAAGAATGGTATAAAAGAAGAGAAATATGGGTGGAAAAAGAAATTTCGGCCCGGAAAGCTATGAGTATCTATAACCGGCTTTTTGAGTTATATGCACGGTTGGAAAAAGAAGCCGAACAGTATGAAATAGTTCTTGGTGATGGGTTATTAAGCTGGAACCACACGACTGGGAAGATTCATCATCCCATCTTACTAATGGGACTTAAATTGGAATTTGACCCTTCTGTACCGGAATTTTCGCTGCTGGAATCAGAGCAGCCGATCGAGATATATACAGCACTCTTTCGTTCAATCTCTGAGGTTACCGGAATAGCATTAAATCATTTACAGGAGGAGTTGGAACATAGTCAGTTCCATCCTTTAGGTGCACAGGAGACCGAAGAATATTTAAAACGGGTTGTTACGCAGCTATCTCCGTATGGACAATTATTTGAAAAAGAAGAGAGAACCCAAACCTCAGACACGCCTTGGATAATTCGCGAGCCTCTGGTATTTATGAGAAAACGGTCTCTTGGTTTTAGCAAAGCCATTGAAGAAATTATTCAAGATATTCCAGAGAATGAAGAACTCCCCGGATTTTTGAAAAATGTTGTTGGGATTGAGTATGAAGAAAAGCCCCAGGACTTTGAAGATACCATAAGAACCATGGACCCCAACGGTGAAGATGAAAATATTCTATTAAGCAAACCGGCTAACGCCGAGCAACTACTGATTGCTGATCGCTTGAATCATTCGAGTGCTGTACTTGTTCAAGGCCCACCTGGAACAGGGAAGACACATACGATTGCCAATTTGATTGGTCATCTTTTGGCGCAGGGCAAAAGCATTTTAGTAACCAGCCATACGTCGAAAGCCCTTTCTGTTCTCCATGAAAAGATCGTTGAACCCATACAGCCTCTTTGTTTAAGTGTCTTAAAAGACGACAGTCGCAAGCAATTGGAAAGCGCATTGGATGCGATAACGGAACGTCTTACTAATAGTAATCCGGAACAGTTGGAGCAGGAAGCTGCCACTCTGCAACAAGAAAGAATTAAATTATTGCAGGAGCTCCGGAATACACGTGAAAAACTTCTGCAAGCACGATCAGATGAGTATCGAAAAATCATTATTGCTGGCGAAGAATACGATCCATCTCAGGCTGCACGCTGGGTAGGAAATAATAAAGAAAAACTAAGTTGGATTCCTGGGCCTGTTCAACTGGGGATAGCTTTGCCCTTGTCAGAACGGGAATTGATTGAGCTTTATCGTACCAATACGGCTGTATCCGTAGAGGATGAAGCTGAATTAAATACGATTCTGCCAGACTTCAAGAAACTATTAACCCCTCAAGAATTTGAGGAAATTGTTAATCTCTATAAAGCTCTTTCTCAGGAAGATCTTTGTTATGGCAAGGAATATTGGGATACAAATAGAAATACGGATGTTCAAGAACTTGAAGCCCTATTCCAAGAAGTACGGACGGGAGTTCAGATTCTGCAAAAAGCTACGGAATGGCAGTTTAGTATGATTGAAGCTGGAATGTTAGGTTCTGAACATATTATTCCCTGGCAAAACCTCTGCGCTCAAATTGAGAGTACCTATGGAAAATCGTCCCAAGCTAAAGAACTTATCCTTGAATTTAATCCATATATTCCTGAAGATTCAATCACTGAAGAGATGCAAACCACGATTAAAGAAATAATTGATCATCTAAAAGAGGGAGGATCACTGAATTTCTTTAAACTGCTAACCAAAGCGCATTGGAAAACTTTTATTAATCAGGTTAAGATCAATGACAAACCGCCGAGCATCATCGACCATTTTGAAGCTCTCCAAAAGTACCATGACTTAAAGATTAGTCGGAAGAAATTAATGGAACGTTGGGAAAGACAAGTTACTGTAGTGCAAGGACCTAGCCTACAGGAATTAGGTTTTGAACCAGAGTATTCTTGCCATCAATACCTTTCCCATATTCAGGAATCAATTAATTGGCATACAAAAAGCTGGCTTACTTTAATCGAAAAAATGGAGCATTTAAGTTTTTTCTGGACTGCTTTCTATAATCAATCCGAAGTTCAGCTTGGGAAACACGGGGAGCTGTTGCGGTTAAGAAATGCTGCAGCTGAGGATTTAATCCAAATAATGAGTACACAAATCCGGCGCCTGCAGCTAAAACAAATCGAAACACAGCTCCATGAATTAAGGATAAGGCTGGAGAAAGAAAGCAGTACATCCTCTCATATCTCTCAACGACTTTTAGAAGCAATTCAAACTTTAGAACCGCTTCTTTACCGACAGTCTTTTCAGCGGCTTGTCGACATAGAAAACCGTGCTTCTGACCTAAAGGTAAGAAGGGAACTTTTGGCCAAACTGGAAAAAGACGCCCCGGCTTGGGCTTCAGCCATCACACAACGGTTCGAGGGTCATGGCGCAGGATTACTGCCTGGAGATCCAGGTGAAGCTTGGCAATGGCGGCAATTAGAAGATGAGTTAGCTGATCGTTCCAAAAAATCGATGGAAGAGCTCCAAGGGCAAATTGTAGAACTTGCCAAACGTTTGCGGGAGAAAACAGCAGTGCTTGTTGATAAGAAGGCGTGGGCCAAGCAGGTCCGCAGAACAACAATAACCCAAAGACAGGCACTTAACGGCTGGAGACTTCTGATGCAACGAATAGGTAAAGGAACCGGCAAACGGGTTCCAGAGTTAATGGCGGAAGCTCGAAGGCTAATGCCGGCTTGTCAAAGTGCTGTTCCTGTTTGGATTATGCCCTTGAGCCGAGTTGTAGAAAATTTTAATCCAAGGACAAATTCTTTTGATGTTGTCATTATTGACGAAGCCAGTCAAGCTGATGTCTTAGCTTTATCTGTGCTTTATATGGGCAAGCAGGTTATTGTTGTCGGGGATAATGAACAAGTAAGCCCTTCGGCTGTTGGACAAAAACAAGAAGAAACCGATAAGCTAATTGAAGAAAATTTAAAAGGAATCCCCAATGCCAAACTATATGATGGGCTTTTTTCCATATATGATTTAGCAAGTACTGTCTTCCAGCCCCTTTGCCTCCGCGAGCATTTCCGATGTGTGGCTCCCATTATTCAATTCAGTAATTACCTTTCTTACGAAGGTAAAAAAATAAAGCCTTTAAGAGACGATAGTACGTCAATGGTTCATCCGCCGACGATTGCTTACCGTGTCAAGGACGCCTTTAGCCAGAGGAAAGTAAATGAAAAAGAAGCAGAGGAAATTGCATCTTTAGTTGTTGCTTGTACTGAACAACCAGAATATCAGAACGCAACGATCGGAGTTATCTCTTTAGTGGGAGAGGAACAAGCGGTTATCATTGACCGCTTCCTGCAAGACCAGCTTTCGGCTGCGGATTATAAAAGAAGGCGAATTCAATGCGGGAATGCTGCCCAATTTCAGGGAGATGAGAGGGATATTATCTTCCTTTCTCTGGTTGATACGGCTATGGAAGAAGGACCGCTCAGTAAGCGGGCTGAAGGTGCCAATGATATGTATAAGAAACGATACAATGTTGCCGCCAGCCGAGCTAGAGATCAGATGTGGGTGGTCTATTCCATGGATCCGGAACGGGATCTTAAACCGGGGGATATTCGTGGGGAATTGATTAAGCATGCGAAAGACCCGCAAGCAATTCTTCGCCTGCTGGATACTGCAGGGAAAGAGACTGAATCCGAATTTGAAAAGCTTGTACTTTTCCGGTTGCGGCAAAAAGGTTATACAGTTCATCCGCAATGGAAAGTGGGCAGTTACAGGCTTGATATGGTGGTAGAAAATAAAGGTAAGCGTATCGCGTTGGAATGTGATGGTGATAAATGGCATACGCCGGATAACCTAGCTGAAGATATGTCACGGCAGGCAATCTTAGAAAGACTTGGTTGGCGCTTCATTCGGATTAGAGGAAGTGAATTCTTCAGAGATCCTGAAATGGTAATGCAGTACGTCTACGATAAATTAGCTTACTTTGAGCTTTTTCCGGAAAATACTCAGACAGACGATGAACAAAATGATGTTAAAGAAAACGATAACGAATTAAAGGATCGTGTTATCCGGCGAGCCGCCGAAATTCGTAGCATTTGGAACGGAGGAGAAATTGATGAAAGAGAACCTGAGTCAACTAATGAAGCGGTGCAGATAGCTAAACCATCAGAAACGTCTGATACTTACGAATATAAGCCTGACTCTTGTTTGATAGAATTGGTAACCGTTGAAAAAACTGAACCTATATTAGGACAGCAAAAGGAAGAAGATTTAGCCTTAGAAGAAAAGCTGCCTATAATAGAAGAAAAGAAAATTGAAGCTATAGAAGAGGTGAAGCCTGAAATACCTCAAACTGTATCCACACCGTTTGAGCTAATTTCTTTTCTTCAACAACACAACTTAGAATTTATTGATAATCGTCATAAAGGCGGAACAGTCTGGATAATCGGTAACCAAGATTTATCCCCATTAATTGAGAAATTAAAGACGTTCGAATATCTGTTTCGGTTAAAGCCGGAAGGCGGCAGAACGACCAAGAATCGTCCAGCTTGGTATTTACTCGGAGGTAAATCATAATGAAAGAATCGGTAGAACGATTTTCTAATAATATAAAGACGCAACTTGTTGATTTTACTGAACATCTGCTTGCAAAGGTGAAGGAAAATGAAGAAACCAATCTAAAAAAGGATGCAGATATTGAAAATCTCTCCAATCAATTAGCACAGGCCTTGCAAGAGAATAAAGAACTAAAAAATATTATTGCCAGTCAGGATTTTGAGTTAGACAGGCAGCGACAAATAGCCGATTTATCGACTTCGGATAGTCAGTTGATCATTATTTACCAGCCTCAAGATATTTTTAGTTATCCTCGTCACATTATACGTTGGTATTTTAATGAAGTGGATTTTTCCAGATTATCTTTTGAGGACCTTTCAGCGGCTATCAAGGGCTTATTGGAGTTTGGTGATTGTGAAACCATTGACGAGATCATCTATTATATCTGTGATTCCTGCTTGGATAAACTAAAACCAGCTGAAGTTCCAGTGTTGCTAGATATAATAAGAGATTATCTGGATATGCAGTATAAGAAACAATATTATTCTCCATCGGGTATTTATTATTTCCTTAATTCACTTCACATAAAGAATTGGACGAGCCTGCTCAAAGAAAACGGATTTGTCCAGCATTCAATGGGTATCCTTGAAGATCTGATCTTTCGAATCGAGGATTTTTCATTTACGATCAAGGAACCGCTTACGTTGTTAAAAGTATATATCGATCTAACCTTAAATGATGAAGCTAAGATGTGGTTGAAAAGAATCCTCACCTACATGGTTCCCGAGGCGGAAACGGATAGCAAAACACAATTGGAATTTCTATATATTGGATTCTGCTATCAACTTGATCAACAAGTGCTTGAATTTTTCCCGGAATTAAATGAGACTACTGCTGATAATCACTTATCTGAACTGAAAGCCTATATGGCTTACCAGAAAGCAGTCAATCGGCAAATGAATATCCAACAGGCTCTTGATACCATTCAAAGTCTTAGAGATGAACCACCGGTTATTGAAAAGTCTTTAAGAAAAAAAGTCTATGATCAGATGCTCGAAAAGCTCAAATTCAAGTTTTTAACTGAAATAAACCTTCCCCAGCAAGAAAATCAAAAAGATGAGAGCCAAACGTTATTTGATATGTATGAACTGGATAGCCTTGATCTTGTATTCCCAAAACAAGATCCAAGTCAAGAAAACACTGTGGATGGATGCTATACTGATAAATGGAATGAAGAATCTGACCTTAAGAAATTAGGCTATAGAACATCTTTATCTAGCTCAGAACGATGGGATGTTCTGGTTCATCGTGCTTTACCTAAGCTTGGTTATCAACGGGTATGCCAATACCTGAAATGGTTTATCGAACAGAAAAGTAGGATAAAACAAAAAGATTTCAGTCATGCTATAGCTATTTGGCAGCTGGATTTAAACAAGTTGAACAAATATATAATCGAGCATAATAAAATTAAAGATAGATTGTAATTTTAGAATATAAATACTAGACACTCTTGTTAGCTCTTTAAATTCTATTGATACTACAATTATGATGAGATAGTTTTATGATTCGAGGGTACTCCTATGCACGAAGGACGCCGAATCCGCCTGAAAAGACGCTTTCTTGAAGAAGGCCTCGATAGCTTTGAAGATCATCAAATTTTAGAGCTGTTGCTATTCTATGCCATTCCGTGCAAAGACACCAATGAACTTGCACATGTTTTAATCGAGAAGTATGGCTCTTTGTCCAAAGTCTTTGATGCTGATCCTAATGAATTAACCACTACGCCGGGTTTGGGAGAAAACTCAGCTGTTTTGCTGTCATTAATGCCATCTTTGGCCCGAATTTATTTCAAGGATTGCTGGGGAAGCGGACCCAACCTTGACAGTACGGCTAAAGCAGGAGAGTATATCTTAACTCTCTTCGCGGGAAGACCCTATATGATGGGATCATGATCAAAGTTATGACTATTATGTTGATAATCTATGTGGGAAGATTGTGCTAGAGCATCATGATGAAGAATATAAAACGAAAGATTCAGAAGTTATCGGAGATTTCCGTAGTCATTACTTTTATCATTGTGACCCAGATGGAAATTTTCTTGATATGCTTGATTCAGCCGATTCAATTGATGGTGATCTTTGCTTAGCTATCGGAGCTATTAAACATTCGAAGAAATGGAAGGAATTATACGAGTATTCTTCTGGAATCTTAAATATTGATAGATTTTATCTTAAACCAGAATTTAGGGGGAAAAATTTGGATATTATATATTTCCTGTACTAGTTGATGTCTTATCCAAACGAAAAGAATCGCTCATTACTATTATTCCTGAACCAATTAATGATATGGTAAGAGAACTAAGGAAAGATGAATCTTACATCAAAGGAACTTCGGAATACAAAAAGGCATTATCTCAGATGCAAACTTTTCTTAAACACTTTGGCTTTGAGCGCATTTATAAACAGCAAGTATGGGCTGCGGCGCTCATGGACGAATTGTTTTATAGCAGATGAAGCAATTTAATATTATATTATGTAATACCTCCTGAAAAAAATATTCGGGAGGTTTTGTTTCAGTTAAGAAACTCATACATTATACCTTGCCATTAAAAATCATTAAATTAATAGATGGTAATTAGTGAATCATTACAAATTCTGTAAAGGAATAAGATGGAATATGTCGAAATTACATTTGATTTAGTATTTATTTGTTTCAAGAATTGAAGGATGTAAAATGGCACAGCGAAAAAATGAGTTTTCAGAACATATGTCTTTTGAATTCCTGGAGTTGTTGCGCAAGAAGAATCCGGCCTGGCGCTTATTGGCTTCACCGCAGGCTCCCCTGATTGCTGCCTTCCTATATAAAGAGTTTATTGCGGAAAACCGGCGTCAAATCGCTGAGCAAGAGCTAATTGGCCGACTGGAAAGTTTTATTGACCAGTTGAATCAGGGTCGGAGCGATAACCTGTTTCCACGCTCAGGACGGGAGTACCTGGATGAATGGGCAAATGATCATCATGGATGGCTGCGCAAATTCTATCCTTCAGGACAGGACGAGCCCCATTTTGATGTAACCTCACTGGCTCAGAAAGCAATTGAATGGCTGCTGAATCTAAGGCAGCAAACCTTTATCGGCACGGAATCACGGCTGATTACTGTTTTTGAACTCCTTCACCAAATTGTAGAGCGGTCCGAGACGGATCCCAAGCTTCGTCTGGTGGAACTTGAGCGGCGAAAAGCTGAAATCGATCAGGAAATTACCCAGGTAAAAAACGGGCAAGTAGAACTATTGGATGAAACGCAAATCAAAGAACGCTTTTGGCAGGCGATGACAACAGCGCGGGAGATCCTTGCTGATTTTAGGGAAGTTGAACAGAATTTTAGAGAATTGGATCGTGGCATGCGGGAACAGATTGCTACTTGGAACAGAGGGAAAGGGGAATTGTTGGAAGCGATCTTTGAAGAACAAGATGGGATTTCCCAGTCGGAGCAAGGAAAAAGCTTTGCAGCATTCTGGAAATTTCTTATGTCTCCATCTTACCAAGATGACTTTGAGGAAACACTGGCAAGAGTTGTGCAATTAAGACCGGTGCAGGAAATGGGCGCGAGCCGGAATATTCGTCATATTCATCATGACTGGGTGAATGCCGGGGCTCATGTTCAAGAAACAGTAGCAGCCTTATCTCAGCAATTAAGACGCTATGTGGATGAGAATTTTCTGGAAGAAGAACGCCGGATCAATCAAATTGTACGGGAGATCGAAGGAAAAGCTGTTACTGTCCGTAACAATCCCCCGATAGAATGGGAAATAGACATTGACGGGGTGAAGCCTGATATTCAATTGCCGCTGGACAGACCGCTCTTTACACCGCCTCAGCGGCCTGTAATTATTGATGATACGATAGATGTTGGAACGGAGGATGTTCCGGCCGAAGCGCTCTTTTCCCAGGTTTATGTAGATAAGGAAAAGTTAAAGAGCCAAATTGCTTATCTGCTGCAGGCTCAGCACGGGATCACGCTGTCCAAAATCATTGAGCATTACCCTTTGGAGTTAGGTCTCAGCGAGCTGGTAACTTATTTGGTGATTGCCAGCGAGAGTCCACAAGTGGATTTTTATCCTGATGATTTGGAAGAAGTATGCTGGAAGGATGAAAAGGGGAGAGTGCGGATGGCAAGAATGGCCAAAATACTTTTTAGACGCGCTTAAAAGCCTGTCTTTTGGAGGATTATCAATATGAGTCAATTGGATGATTTCGCGTTTTCACGGACTTTGGTGGCACTTTTTAAAAATGTCGTGTTTAAAGAAGCGGAGCCGGAACACTGGAAAGTGATTACTGATCAAAAAAACAGAATAGAAGATTATGTGAGCAAGATCGGGTTGACACTGATTGTAGACGAGATGGACGGTTACGGGTATTTGAAGCAGCGATCATATGGAGAAGGTGAAGAGGAGATCCCACGCTTGGTGCCCCGTCACGCGCTGAGTTATCCGGTTAGTCTCCTGTTAGTTCTGCTGCGGAAACAATTGTTGGAGTTTGATTCGACAACCGGAGATCAGCGACTCATTGTAACCAAGCAGCAAATCGTCGAACGAATGAGTTTATTCTTGAAGGACACAACGAACGAAGCGAAACTTGTAGGAGATATAGATAAACATATGGAGCGTGTTGAAAAGATGGGTTTCTTACGCCGCTTGCGAGGCAGCGAAGACAGTTTCGAAGTGCAACGTATTCTCCGTAGTTTTGTCAATGCTGAGTGGCTGAACAATTTCAACGAGCGGCTGGGTGCGTATCAACGGTATGCCGGCGGTGAATTCAAGGAAGAGGAGTAGCGGTCATGAGTTTGTTTAATCTTGAACAAGATCCAGGAATGCTATTCGGAGCTACGCCAGGATTCCGTTTATCCAAGCTTGAGGTATTCAATTGGGGTACTTTTGATGGGAAAGTCTGGTGCTTTACCCCACAAGGACAAACAGCACTGTTAACCGGTGATGTTGGTTCAGGTAAATCGACGCTGGTCGATGCTTTGACGACGCTTTTGGTATCACCAAGGAAAGTCGCCTACAACAAAGCAGCCGATGCCAGTGCGAAAGAACGGTCGATCACTTCTTATGTACGCGGCTATTTCGGACAGAAAAGAAGTGCTGAAGGATCGGGTCAACCCGATTCCTTGCGAGATCCCAATCATTATACGGTCATCTTAGCCACATTTCAGGATCAAGGTTTGTCTCAGTATGTTACGTTAGCGCAATTCTTCTGGTTTCAGGACCCGCAAAAACTTCCTGTTCGTTTTTATGTCGTAGCAGATAAGGAAATGGCAATTGCTAAAGATTTTTCGAAGTTTGATAAGGATGTCCGGATTCTGAAAAAGCGTCTTAAGAATAGTGACAGGGTGTATGTGTTTGAGGATTATACCCGGTATGCTGAATCATTTCGCCGGAAATTTGGCATTGAGCAAGAGCAGGCTTTGGACTTGTTCCAACAGACGATTTCCATGAAGAAGGTTGAGGCGCTGACAGATTTTGTGCGGGCCAATATGCTGGAGGCTCCTAATACAAATGAGGATGTAGAAAAACTGATTAATCACTTTCATGATTTGAACTGTGCGCATGAAGCTGTGATAAAAGCAAAAAATCAGATTCAGAAGTTAAACCCGATTGTTGAACAGGGCGGCCTTTACGGTCAGCTGAATCAGAAACAGAATTTGCTAACCAGCGCACGCCGTGCACTGGGACCGTGGTTTGCCGAGCAGATGGTTGTCTTACTGACTGAAAAGATGACCAATCTTGAGCGAGAGTTGGCTTTGGCCACGGCAGCACGTGAACAGGCAGAAGTGATCAAGGGCAATATTGAGATAAATATTAGTGATATTGAGAAAGAAATTTATTCAAATGGCGGCAGTGCACTTGAAGCGCTAAAAAAAGAAATTGAAAATTGCCAAAAAACACTTGAACGTGTTCGGAAGGATCTGCAAAATTATACGAAGCTGGCTCAGGTATTGAAACTGCCTTTACCCACATCTTTGGAGATCTTCGTGAATAACCGTCAAAAACTGCCGGAATTAAAGTCTGCCGAAGAAAAACTACGGGGGACGTTAAAGGAAGACCTCGAGACGGCTCTAACAGAAAAGAATGAAGCAGATCGGGAATTGAAAAAAGTGACGGCAGAACTTGAGTCGCTGCGTTCCCGAAAATCCAGTGTACCCCGGGAATTTATTGAGAAACGGAAACAGCTCTGCGAAAGTCTACATATTGCCGAAGAGGAACTGCCATTTGTGGGTGAACTGCTCGAAGTTAGAGCGGAAGAAGGGAGCTGGGAAGGCGCAATTGAAAGATTGATGCACAACTTTGGTCTATCCATGTTGGTTCCGGAAGAGCATTATCCCTCTGTCCTGCAGTGGGTGGACCGAACATCTCTGGGAATGCGGTTGGTTTATTATCGGGTTCAATTTGAGAAGGTCCAGCCTTTTTCCGGGCATCGCAATCCTTTGGCAGTTTCGGAAAAACTCAATATAAAAACGGATTCGCCATTTGGCATTTGGCTGACCAGAGAACTACAGCAACGCTTTGCGCATATCTGCTGCGAGGATATGGACCAATTCCGCCGTGAACAGCAAGCAATTACCAAGGCGGGCCAGATAAAAGCCAATGGGAGCCGCCATGAAAAAGATGACCGGCACAACATCAATGATCGCAAGCGTTATATCTTAGGATTTTCGAATCAGAAAAAAATTGCTGCCCTGGAAGAAATGGAACGGAATTTAATAGAAGAGGTTCAATTCTACGGGGCGGAAGCAAACGATATTCATGAGCGCCAGAACGCCGGGCAGACGCGGTTGAATGCCATCAATGACTTGGACAGTATTACGAACTTTTCAGACATTGATAGTGGACCAATCGAGAAGGAGATCGCAGATAAAGAGAAAAGAAAGTCGGAACTAGAGCAGGAAAGTGATATACTCCAAGGGCTTCAAAGGCAGTTGAAAGATCTAAAGAAGCAAAAGTCCGACCAGGAAGCAATTTTCGACGATGCTCGAAAAAACGAGATAACGTTGGAAAATAAGCTTAAGGAGATAATTCAGGAGAAAGAACGCAATGTACATATCGCCAGTGAAGCTTCACCAGGTATGCGCGAACAGGAATATCCGTTTTTGAAGAAGCACGCAGCAACGGCTTTACAGAATAGTAAACTGACATCGGAAAATGCGAAAACGCTGGAACGAAACTATTCTGATTGGATTGATCGAGAGCGCGAAACACTTGACAAAGAGATTGACCGGCTAAAGGGTAGGATCATTAGATCGATGTCGGAGTACAATAACAGCTATCCTGAAGAAACCAAAGAGGTCGTTTCCGATATCGAGACTCTCCCAGAATATGAACGTATGTTGGCACAGCTTGAAAAAGACGGATTGCCGAAATTTGAATTGCGCTTTAAACAGTTACTGCATGAAAACACCATTAATCAGATTGCTCTATTTCAAGCAAAATTAAAACAAGAACAAGATACCATTAAGAACCGGATCGAACAGATCAATGGATCTCTCAGCACTATTGACTATAATGAGGGACGGTATATCCGGTTGGAATATGATGAAACCTATGATTCCGATATTAAGGATTTTCGAGTACAGCTTAAAGCCTGCACCGAAGGCGCTTTGACTGGCTCAGAAGATGAACAATACGCTGAAGCCAAGTTTTTACAGGTCAAGACCATAATCGAGCGTTTCCGAGGCAGACCCGGAGAGACTGACAGCGATGCGCGCTGGACTAAAAAAGTAATTGATGTGCGCAATTGGTTCTTATTTGCCGCTTCGGAAAGATGGCGCGAGACCGATGAAGAATATGAGCATTATACCGATTCCGGCGGCAAATCTGGGGGACAAAAGGAAAAACTGGCCTATACCATATTAGCGGCAAGCTTGGTTTACCATTTTGGTCTGGAAGGGCAGGATAGCAGGCCGCAATCCTTCCGCTTTGTTGTGATCGATGAAGCCTTTTTGAAAAGTTCGGATGAATCGGCACGTTTTGGGCTGGAACTGTTTCGAAAGCTCGATCTTCAGCTCCTGATCGTGACACCGTTACTCAAGATACCCACGATCGCGCAATTCATTGCCCATGTCGGCTTTGTGCATCATGATGATGTGAAGCATCAATCCATGCTTCGCAATATCTCAATTGAGGAATATGAGCGTGAACGAAAAGTCCGGGAGGCAGCGCATTATGTCAACCAAGTGGTCTGATCCAAAGTGGATTCGGGAGGAATTAAACAAAAAATGGGAATCAGGACGTATTCTGCGCTCAATATTCGAACAAGATGATTTATTTCCGCTTCAGATATCTCTGAAAAAACCACTGCGAAATGAGGTTAACGAGAATTTCGCAGAAATCTCCAGATGGATCAAATTACTAAAAGATCATTGCAAAGAGAAAATTGGTTTTGGATATGAATTAATCGAAAAAGAAATGGTTCTACGGCAAGCCGGGCGCAACCAAATGCCTACACATGCTATTATTCCGACAGTGCAGGATGCCTTGCGGTTGATTAAAAAAGAATACGAAGCGAATAGGTTTGTGGAACTTTCCCGAGTGATTCAATCATCGTGGCCAAATTTAGATGAATGGATTGGTAAATATCCTCATAAAGTGCTTGATGTAGGTAATGAATGGAGCGGAATTCTGGCAGTGCTGACATGGTTCTATGATCATCCCCGATGCGGCTTATATATGCGGCAGCTAGATATTCCGGGGATAGATACTAAGTTTATTGAACAGCGAAAAGGAATTATAACGGAACTATTAAATATCATTCTACCAGAAGATGTGATTGAGAAGAATGTCCCTTCTTTTGAACAGCGTTATGGATTACGGGTTAAGCCAGTAACGGTCAGATTGCGTATGTTGGATCAAGAACAGTATATTTTTGGTCTTTCAGATATGATAATCCCGGTTGAACAATTAGCGCTATTGAACCCGCCGGTATCCAGAGTTTTTATTACCGAAAATGAAATCAATGGATTGTGCTTTCCGGATGTCAGGAGCAGTATGGTAATTTTCGGGTTAGGTTACGGTGTGGATGTACTAAAGGCTGTTCCCTGGTTAAAAGAGAAGGAAATCTATTATTGGGGCGATATTGATACCCACGGGTTTTCCATGTTGGATCAAGTTCGAAGTTTTTTACCGCAAACTCGATCCATGCTTATGGACGAAAGGATTCTGCTTAATCATCATCATTTATGGAGTGTGGAAGAAAAACCTTTTTTCGGCCAACTAACTCGGTTAACGGCTGATGAGTATAAGCTTCTTTGCTTGCTTCAAGGGAATTCATGGGGCAGGGGTGTCCGGCTAGAGCAGGAGCGGGTTTCTTTTCAGCAGGTAAGAGATGTGATAGAAATTATTATCCCTAGATAATAATAAAGGATATCCCGATAGATAAATATTAATAAGGTTATAACTTTAGAGGTTTTAGGATTCTTTGCTAACCCTTTCTGGGGTTAATCCCTTAAAAAACTCTTCATAATCAACATCAAAAATCTCCTTAAATAAAATCAGATCGCTGACATAGATGTTCCTGACTCCTTGCTCAATATGGGCATAATTTGCCCTTGACATGGAACGGCCTAATAATTGAAGCTTGGTTACCATATCCGTTTGGGAATAGTTGAGGCTTTTTCTTAAACGTTGAATATTTGCCCCAATATGCAGATCTTGTAATAATTTTTGCATCATGCGTTCCTCCAGCTACGATACTATATAGTATCCATTTTTTATTGATTTTAGCAGGAAGAAAAAGTAAAATAGATACCAAGTGGTATCTAGCGGGATATATTTTAGACTTTGCTTCGCAGATGCTGGGAAATACTTCGATTATTAAGGTGATATAAATTGGTGGATTATAAAAAGATGTACACGGAACTGTTCAATAAAGTAACTGGTATCATTGAGCAACTACAGGAAATTCAGCAGCAAACAGAGCAAATGTACATAGAAAGCTCGGAACCAAAAATTATTCGGTTAGTGCGGGAAGATGATATGGTTAGTCCAGAGCGGAATGAGTAAAGGCATTAATCTTTTACATCATTTTCATCTTGATCAATATTTTCCTGTACTTTCGGAGCTGTTCGGGACGCTTTCTCTATTCTCTTTAACTTGTTCATCGTCTTAGTCATTAGCTTATTGGCATGTGCTATATATAATTTACATGTATCCGGGTCCGCTGCGGCCATTTCTTTGATGGCGATAAAAAGATCATCGAATCCTTTGGCTATCAGCTCAAAGCGGGCATCTGCCTGGGTCATGGAGAGGTTAAGCTTTAAAAGGCTGTTTTCTTGCTCTATCTGGGCAATGTGCTTGGCTTCTGCATTTTCATTTTTCAGGATGTCAAGCTTCCGCTTCAGCTACAAAACATTTCCCTGCTCGGCCCATACCGCTTGCAGGTTTTCAATGGCTTCTTTTTTTGCCCGATCGCGCTCATCGGATAATTTAGTGATTTTATCTTTTTGCTCAGCACAGACTTTCTGCAGGTCATCATTATCGGCAAGATCCTGGTTTCTCATAGATACTGCCTGCTGCAGCTGCTGCTTACTCATGTTGCCTGCGTCATTCTCAGCGATAAACTCATCCCGTTCCTCTTCCGGGAGCCCGAGAATAATGAGTGCTTGGGTGTTGGTGTAGGTCAGATTCGTCACTGGTGACGAATCTGATATTTCCTGACCTTCGGATGAGACTTGCAGTTTAGCCTCACATTCATCGAAGATTTGCATCATCCTATCTGCCGTTCTTTGAGAATAAATGCGGCAGCAGCGCTTTGGCTTCCTTTGAGGCGTTTTGTCAGCAAATCACTCATAGTATCCCGCACTTTCCTGTTCTTTCGTGACATAATATGGGATAAGCCTGACAATAGTGACAATGGATGGAGACAAATTGACTATTTATCAGCTCTTAATTTATAGGAATAATAAGATTGAAGAAGGCAATAATATTGTTGGTATTATTCCGATGATGCGGTATACTAAAAAAGACTCAGGAGGTGAAGATATGGAATACTTAACGGTAAAACAGGCTTCGGAGCGCTGGGGCATATCCGATCGGCGTGTTCGCGTGCTTTGTGAGGAGGGGCGGATACACGGTGTAATCAGAAAAGGACGTTCTTATCTTATTCCGGCAGATACACTAAAGCCAATTGACGGACGCAGTCTCCGTGGCAAGGAGATTCCGGAACAATATGCGGCACTCTTTGCGTCTGTCGATGGGATGAAGGCGGAGCTTGACCGTCGGCGTCCGCTGACAAGCGGGGAATTAAAGCGTTTGCAGGACGAATTCCTCGTGGAATTCACGTACAACTCAAACGCGATTGAGGGTAACACGCTGACACTTCAGGAAACGGCACTTGCCTTGGAGGGCGTGACAATTGACCAAAAACCGCTCAAAGATCATTTGGAGGCGGTGGGACATCGCGATGCATTCCTTTATGTCGTTTCTCTTGTCAGTGAAAAGGTTCTTGTTTCGGAACGGATTATACGTGAAATTCACGCGCTTGTTTTGATTGACAGACCGGAAGACAAGGGTGTATATAGGAGAATTCCAGTAAAGATCATGGGTGCACACCATGAACCTATGCAACCTTATCTTATTCCTGTTCAAATGGAGCGGTTAATTGCGGAGTTAGCCAACCATAACCGGCATGTCATAGAAAAGGCAGCGCTGTTTCATTTGAATTTTGAGGGAATCCATCCGTTTATAGACGGAAACGGGCGTACCGGTCGGTTGATATTGAACCTCATGCTCATGCAGGCGGGCTACCCGCCCATTGATGTGAAATTTTCCGACAGGAGAAAATATTACGCCTGTTTTGACAGTTATTATCTGGACAATGATGCGTCGCCGATGGTGAATATGGTCGGAGAGTATGTAAAAGAAAGACTTTCACAGTATTTGAACCTATTGCAGGATTAAAAAATGGGTAATTATTCAAAACAGATATTGAATAATTATGCGTTTGTATGTATAATTATAAAAACAATCATTCTGCCGCCATCGGTGTTTGGAGGGAATAATTATGATCACGATTGGCATTCTTGGCGTAACCGGCTATACAGGACAGGAACTGCTTCGATTATTGAATAATCACCCCGAGGTCAAGGTAACTTACCTTGGCTCCTCGAGCTCAGCAGGTAAACGTATTTCAGATATATGCCCCCATTTTCAGGATAGTGTGGATACCGTACTGGAGACAGAAGACGTACCTGATGTCGATGTCGTCTTCATGGCCTTGCCGCATGGCATTGCATCGGCCAGGGCAAGGGAGCTGCTGCAGCGAGGTATTAAGATTATCGACCTTGGCGCCGATTTTCGGCTAAAAGACGTTGCGACCTATGAGAGTTGGTACAGGGTAGCTCACGCGGACCCTACGCTCTTGAAGGAGGCTGTCTACGGGCTGCCTGAACTTTACCGAGAACAAATCACCGGCAAAACCCTGATAGCCAATCCGGGCTGTTATCCGACAGCATCCCAGTTAGCACTCGTACCGCTGCTTCGCGCAGGGCTGATTGAAATGAACGGCATCATTATTGACGCGAAATCAGGCGTCTCAGGGGCTGGACGCGGGATCGTCCAAAACCTGCATTATTCTGAAGTGAACGAAAATTTTAAAGCGTATGGGGTTGGCGTTCACCGACACACACCGGAAATCGAACAGCAATTAAGTGATGCGGTAAATTCACCGGTGGTTATTAACTTTACGCCTCACCTCGTACCGATGACACGCGGGATACTGACAACGATTTATGCCGCCATCACGAGCGGCGTCAGTGAAGAGGATCTGAAGAACTGCTGGCATTTGATGTACGACAATGAACCGTTTATCCATGTGATGCCGGAAGGTGAATGGCCTCAGACAAAATACGCCTACGGCAGCAACCACGCCTATCTGCAGCTTCGATATGATCCGCGCACCAACCGCGTTGTCCTTGTCTCGGCCATCGATAATCTCGTTAAAGGAGCATCCGGCCAAGCCATTCAGAATATGAACATCCTGTTCGGGCTCCCCGAAACCACCGGCCTCCAACACACCGCCCTCTGGCCGTAGGTGACAAAAGGGGCGGGGGACAAAAGGGACGTAGGTTTTTGTCTCCTTTCTAGTACAACCTTCTCTAACTCTTTGTACACTTCCCTGTTACATTTTTTAATACCCCAAATCAGTCTGGGTGCTGCAACAAGTCCGGCGTCAAGCAAAGCACGGATAGCGAAGAGCAACGATCCATGGAGGGCGCAAAAAAGGCCTTATCTGGCCTTTTTACTGCTGAAAGCGAAATTGTGGCAACCAGTCCAACCCCAGACGCTTATTTTTACAGACTTGCTTATTGATTTAGCGAACGTTGTACTAGGAGTCTGACCATTCTTGAATTACTTACTCAAATTGCTCCAGAGTAAGGACGCGTGCACAATACCGACGTCAAGCGGAGCACGGATTGCGAAGCGCGGCTCTTTGTGCCATGGAGGGCACAAGAGCCGAAAGTGGTATTGTGTACGCGGCCCAGCCCCATATACGAATATTTGCTAACTTATTTAAAGAACGTTGTACCAGTCAGAAAAATAATGTCCTATCAAATCAATAAAGACCGCAAAAGGAGGAAGTGTTATGTGGAAGCAGATTGATGGCGGAATTTCCGCACCGCTTGGTTTTTTTGCCTGCGGTGTTCAAGCCGAAATAAAATATAAGGATAAATATGACCTTGCGCTGATCGTGTCCGATGTACCGGCCAGCGCATCCGGTGTATATACCCGGAATGTGGTAAAAGCCCATCCGTTGGTATTGACTGAAAACCACCTGCAGAAGGGGAAGGCCCAAGCGGTTGTTGTCAACAGTGGGAATGCCAATGCCTGCATGGGTGAGATCGGCGATCAAGCCGCCATGGAAATGGTAAAAAAGACAGCGCAGGAACTGGGGCTTTCCCCCGAGGATATTGTGGTATCCTCAACCGGCGTCATTGGACAGCCGCTTCCCCTGGAGAAGGTCGTCCCGGGTATTCATTTAGCCGCAGAAAAGATTGCTTCACTAAAAGGGAGCAACGATACCGGTGCGAAAATGGAAGCAGCCCATCATGCCGCGTTGGCTATTATGACCACCGATACCATGGTTAAGGAGATGGCGTTTGAGCTCGAATGTGCCAAGGGCAGCATTAAGCTGGGGATCATCGCCAAGGGATCCGGGATGATCCATCCCAATATGGGCACCATGCTTGGTTTTATTACCACGGATGCCAAGGTTGAGGCGTCTGCATTGAAATCGTTGCTCAAAGAGGCCACGGATGAAAGCTTCAATATGGTCACCGTGGATGGCGATACCAGCACCAATGATATGGTCGTCATGTTAGCCAACGGAATGTCCGGGATTCAGCCGGAAGGTACCGATTGGGAGAATTTCTCGGCAATGGTGCGTCACGCCTGTTGTTTGATGGCCCAAGCCATCGCCCGGGATGGCGAGGGTGCCAGCAAATTTATTGAAGCGAAAGTGACCGGAGCCGCTTCACTGGACGCGGCAAGGCAAATTGCTCGCAGTATATGCGGGTCGAATTTGGTTAAATCGGCCATGTATGGTGAAGATGCCAATTGGGGCAGGATTCTCGCCGCCGCGGGTTATTCCGGCGCGACGTTTGATCCCAAGCAAGCGGATATCTATTTAAACGGACTTCAAGTAGCAGCCCATGGCCAGGGTCTGGCTTTTTCGGAAAATGACGCTGCCGCACTGTTAAAGAAAGCGGACATTGTGGTCGAAGTCGTTCTTGGCGACGGGGATTACAGCGCTGTTGCCTGGGGTTGTGACCTTACTCATAAGTATATTGATATTAATGCAGACTACCGAACCTGATCCGATATCAGGGTAACATTTCCGGAATTAACCTGTACACATACAGATTCATCTAAAGAAGTTAACAAGAAGTTAACAAACGATTAACGTAAGCAAATAGTTCGTGTGAGCGAGGAGTGATCGGCGGTGGAAAAAGCCATTGTCAACATGAATAACTTGGATAAAGCGACTGTTTTGATCGAGGCGCTGCCCTATATTCAGAAATTTACAGGAAGCACGGTTGTGATCAAATACGGCGGCCATGCCATGATCGATAAAGAATTAAAAGAAAAGGTAATGTTGGATATCTTGCTTTTGCACTCGGTGGGCATCCGACCGGTTATTGTCCATGGCGGCGGACCGGAAATTAATGCCATGCTGAAACGTGTCGGTAAAGAAAGCACCTTCATCCAAGGCTTGCGTGTTACGGATAAGGAGACGATGGAAATCGCCGCTATGGTCCTTGTCGGTAAACTGAATACAGAGATTGTGTCCTTGTTGAATGGTTTCGGCGGCAAAGCCGTTGGCTTGAACGGACAGGATGCCAAACTGCTGGTGGCGGAGAAAAAACCGATGCAATTAGAGAACGAAGACGGACAGGTGGAGGAAATCGATCTTGGCTATGTCGGTGAAATAAAAAAAGTCACCCCCGGGATCATCACCAGCCTGCTCGATCAGGGATATATTCCCGTTATTTCGCCATTGGCCGGCGGTGATGACGGAGAAAGCTACAATGTGAACGCCGATACGGCGGCCGGAACTATTGCCGGGGCGTTAAAAGCGGATAAATTCCTTCTGCTCACGGATGTCAAAGGGATCATGCGGGACATCAACGACCCGGATTCACTGATTTCGGTGATCGAGCGGCGTGAAGTCCCGGCGATGATGGCTGCCGGGATATTCAAAGGCGGTATGATACCAAAAGTTGAATGTGCTGTAGACGCTTTGGAACAAGGAGCCGGCACAGTTCATGTTCTGGACGGGCGACAGCCCCACGCGATACTGCTCGAGCTGTTTACCGACGGCGGGATCGGAACGATGATCAAATAAACAGAAAGGAATGAAAATGAAATGATTGAAAATAAATTAAATCAACCGATGAACACAGAAGATATCATTAATATGGGCAAGGAAAATGTGATGAATACCTATGGCCGGCTGCCCATGGCCCTGGTCAAAGGGTTGGGCACCCATATTTGGGATAGTGATGGGAAGGAATATCTGGACTTTGTCGCCGGTTTAGCCGTCACCTCATTGGGGCATGCCCATCCGGACATTGTTGCTGTGATCAGGGAACAGGCCGGAGAAATTCTGCATACGTCGAACCTGTATTGGATCCCCAGCCAGGTGAAATTGGCCAAAATGCTTACCGCCAATTCATTTGCCGATAAGGTATTCTTCTGCAACAGCGGGGCTGAAGCCAACGAGTCGGCAATTAAGTTGGCCAGAAAATACGCCAAAGAACACCATGGGGACCATAAATTCCACATCGTATCACTGAAAAATTCGTTTCACGGCAGAACCTTGGCAACCCTTACAGCCACTGGACAGACCAAATATCACCAGGGCTATGCTCCTCTTCCGGAGGGATTTTCCTATATAACCATGGATGATCAGACCGAGCTGGAAGGAATTATTAACGTCGATACAGCCGCGGTGATCATCGAACCGGTCCAGGGCGAAGGCGGTGTATATCCTGTCTCCAAGGAATTTTTGCAGAGAGCAAGAGAATTATGTGATCAGTATGGCGCCCTGTTGATTTTCGATGAGGTTCAGTGCGGACTGGGTAGAACCGGCAAATTATTCGCGTATGAATGGTCGGGTGTCACGCCGGATATCGTCACCTTAGCCAAAGCCCTTGGCAACGGGGTTCCGATAGGCGCGATGTTGGCAACAGACAAAGCAGCCGCATCCTTCCAACCCGGCGATCATGCCTCAACCTTTGGCGGCAACCCTCTGGCAACCGCCGTGGGGTGCAAAGTAATTGAAATCATGACCGGGGACGGATTCCTTGCGAACGTCAATACCAAAGGCGACTATTTCCAAAACAAACTGCAAAGTCTCGCGGATAAATATAACTTGCAGACGAAGGTCAGAGGATTGGGCCTAATGCTCGGCCTGCCGGTTGGTGAAAAGGCCCCTGCTATCGTCAGCGAGTGCTGCGCAAACGGACTGCTGATCAACTGTGTGGGCGGAAAGACACTGCGGTTCCTGCCGCCGTTGACAGTGAGTATCGAAGAAATCGATCAGGCGATGGTCATCCTGGAGCAGGCGTTCGAGAAAATGATCTAACGGTATCAAATAACTACTGATACGCATTAATATGTAAAAGCGATAGCATCCTACTCCTTTTCTTTTAGCAATAGGGCACTATCGCCTTCTTTGTGTCAGGAGCTATCAATCTATCTGCCATCTTCCTAATAAAATGAGTAATAATATGAAGCTTATTTTATAGCATTAGAAAAATATACTACCCCTTATTGATTCTAAGCAAAATCAAATGGGAATAGTACATATTGTGCAGCTATTTAGAAGGTGGTATAATATGGATAAGAAAATTATCAAATTGAAGAGAGGGGGCAATGGTATGATGAAGCAAAAATTCAAATCGCTGAATCTAAGTAAGCTAAATGGAAAAAAAACTACTATTGTTTCATCTGAGAAAGCTTTAGAAGACATTACCCCTATTAACTGGTCTAAAGATGTCCTGTCCGGAAAAAAGAAAGTCAGAATAGATACTGGTAAATAGTATGGAGTTACCTTGATGTGTAATGTTGGAGATATTATTGTAATAGAGAATTATATGCATAAGGGAATTAATCTAAGTAAGCATTCATTTGTAGTTTTAAGCGATGACTCAGGACAAATACAAGGATTGGATTATAATCTAATATGTAACGTGATGTCTTCTTTCAAAAATGAAGAACAAAAAAAGAAGAAACTAAGTTACCCAGGAAATTTTCCAATTGTTCCTGATGATTATGGAGCCATTGATGGTAATAACAAAAGTGGATATATTAAAGCCGAACAGTTGTATTATTTCAACAAAGATAAAATAGAATATATTGTAATTGGACGTTTATGTGAAGATATTTTTAAGCTATTGCTGGAATTTATCGAAGAAGAATTGTCTGAGTATGAACAAATAATTGATAACTTATAAGACCCCATAGCGGGGTCTTATTAAATTTCTGGAACTAAATTAATTGACTTTCCGCTGAGCATGTGATGATTTAAAAAAGATACTAGAGATATTATTCTGTAAACACCATCGTAAAATAACTCGTCGTCTCCATCGTGTCATTTTGCATAATGATCCCGGAATTGGTATTCTCCAGCAGGGTGAACGTGTTAATCCCTTGCTTTTGGGCCAGAAGGAAGGCTGCCGTCAGCGATGCGGGAGAATCCAAATAATCGCTGTTTAAACGAAAGAGTGCCGGGTAGTTAAACTGTTTCATGTAGGTTAATGTTTCCTGGTCCTTTAATTGGGCCTCGTTTCGGGTCAGGTAATGGGAAAAATCAACCGAAGCCATCAGTACGGAGCGTTCGGTGAGAACAGGCTGAAGAACATCCAAGAGTGCTTCCACTTCCTGGCGGCTGACACCATGATGAAGGATGATTGGTACGATTCGGGTATCGGGAAGATAGTGGCGGATCAAGGGTACCAGCGAGCCAATAGCGTGTTCTGTAGAAAGAGTCTCTTCGTCTTTGACGGCGAGATGCTGTGATAATAGAAGATCGACAATCCCGGGATCGGTTTGAACGACACCTTCAGGTGTCTGCCAGCCGTAGGTTCCTGTAATGATGGGATTCCCTTTGTTGGTATGATTCGGGCCGATCAGGATGATGACATCGGGTTTCTGAGGAGCTAGCAGCTGCAGGACATCAGAGATCAGACGGGCTGCAGTCAGGTGATGGGGAATAACGGCACTGACGATCCGGCCATTAATCGCGGGATTAGCCGAAAAGGGAGAAGAAGATTCAGAAACGCTTGCCAGCACCGCCCGCCATTCGCTATTCGTTATAAAGCTGGGGTGAGTAGGTTCTTGAACCGAATTGACTGAGTCCCGTTGATCACAACCGGTCAGAGACAACACGATCATCCCGGAAAAGAGAACCAATAAGACAACGTAAGTTAAGGAGAAGGCGGGTTCTCTTTTTTTATTGTTACTCGGAATCATTTAATCACAACCTTGCCCTTGTTGCCGCTGGTGTATACCGTCGGGTTGCTGATATTGCTTAACACGGGATTTTCACAGTTGAATTCGCCTGGGGAAACCACCCGGGCCAGATAAGTGATGGTTTTATCTTCCTGCGCCTTGGAGGCATAGAAAACAAGACGCTGGCCGTTGGCTTCGCTGGGATAATCCCAGTAGTCATTATTCGAAGCCTGCTCTTGATAATTATAGGGGCGCGGAATAAAGGCCAGACCTGCCGGCAGGATATCCACCACCTCATAGACGCCTTGGGGTGCTTTATCACCGATATCATAGGTGATCGTGATTTCCACCAGATCGGAACGCCCGAATTGTGTCGTCTGTTTGGCATTAACACGATAGTTCCGGCTGATACTCAAATCCTGTCCGGCTTGTGTTTCTCCCGCGGGAATCGGCACGGTGTAACTGCTTATTACGCCGACTTTGCCATTGATCCCGCTGAAGGTGATCTTATTCAGGTCTTGAGGCAAGAGTGTCATCTCGAACAGTTCCATATCGTTCAGCGTTTTCTTGACTTTGCTTCCGTTCAGTTCATAGGTAAAGCTGACGGGGGTGGTCTTCATATATTTCAGGTTATAGGTCAGTATCTGCAGTTGTTCCACAGAATTAAGAATATCCGTACCGGTGTTTTCCAGTAAGTACTGGTAGAGCTTATTTTTTGTTGATTCATCCAAACGGGCTGCCAAAAGGGCCATCCGGGTGGTGGCCTGGATAATCTCATCCTGATCCTTGCCAACATTGATTCGGAGAACGGAGCCCAGATCCTGCCCGTAGGCACTCAGCAATTTCTGATAGACCTCTTGGGCATAGGCGCCGTCTCCCAGTTCAAGCAAGGCTAAAGCCAGGTTGATTTGGACTTCCGGTGCCAGGTCTTTCGCTTGGAGCGCATTCTCAATCTGCAGGAGAACAGGTTCATTGAGGGCGGCAAGTCCCATCAGGGCCAGACTGGGATCGTCACCCTTTTCCTCCGCTGCTGCCAAGGCCTTATCGAAATAGGCGATCAGCGCATGGTGATCAAAGATATCCGGGGTTGTTACCGCTACCATGGCGGTCAAGGCTAATTCACTTTCACCATGAGGAAGAATACTGATGCCGCCGTCAGACTGTTGGTAAACCAGCAATGATTGGGTGTCTGCATCCTCTCCGAAGATCGAACTGTCGGAGAAATACGTTTTCAGGAGTTTGCGCGCTTCCTGAGCGGCTAATTTTTGCTCGAGACGGCTGCCGTTACTCCAAGCCAGCTCGTATAAACCGCGGAGATATTGGCTTTTCTCATAATTACTGAAGATAAGTGTCGTTGGTTGCTCTGCGGACCCCGCGATGCCCTGGCCTTCTTGCAGGAGGGCTTGTTCAGAAACAGTGCGTTGCTGGAAGGTTTTAGCGACAATAAACTGCCGTGATAGGGTATCGGTGGCTGTCGCTTGATTTCCTGATACGGTCAGCGTATATTCACCCGCTGTCAGGACAGGGAGTTTCCAGTCAAGTGAGGCAAAGGCTTTAACTGATTCTGTCCATGTTTTTTCATTACCCTGTGGGTCGGTGAGCTTGAGACGATAGGACACCGTTTGGTTGCTCTTTAAGGTGGTGCCATAGGAGCGCAGAAGAATAACCGGCGCATCCCCCGCAAGGTAGGTGTCATTCATCGTCATATCGATAAAGAAGGGAAGCGTGACCGGTATTTTGGATGTCCCGCTGCCGGCATGAAGATCAGAGGTGAAGGCCTGATAGGTGACCCGCCAGGAAGTCAGGTTATCCGGCAGGGTAAACGCGGTGGTTGCCTGACCGTTATTATCGGTCTGCAGGGTCGTAAATAATACGGTATCACGGAAATCACTGCGTTCACCGCCGCCTTCCCCGCCGGATTCGGCACCGCCTCTAAAATCAGGGTGATCGTGGGATTTTCGGGTCATGACATAGAGATAGCGATAATCGCCGTAAAGTGCTTCCACCAGATTGACGTACTGATCCTGTAGATGAAAGAGGGCTTCGTCAACAAGATTGATATTAACCTGTGCACCTATGAGCGGATTACCTTTCGCATCGGTGACCTTCGCCATGAGGGATACCTGTTCCCCCGGCCGATAGTCCTTCTTGTCCGTGGTCACGGTGACGGCGAGGGTTTTGGTATTCGCCGCAAACGGGATATTTACCATAGTGACATCATTGTACTTATAGCCGTCAAAGTAAACGGCATAGACATTGACATTGGGGATATAGGCCTGAGTAAAATCAAAGCTGTATTGGGAACTGGCGCTGACCTGATAAGAATCGATGACGCTTTGGCCATGGAAATAAAGAATATTATTACCGGTTGGCACGAGTGGTTCTTCATTGACCATCAGGGTCACCGTGACTTTTTCTCCCGGGGTATAAACGGCAGTCTCTGTGGTGCCATCGTTGGTGGTACCTACGGTTTGCGCATCTTCCAAGTGGTAATAGGGTGTACCGGAAGAATATTGACTGCCGATAAAAATCTGTCGGGTAAATGCCCGTCCGCTGGCATCCGTGGCCGTAAGCTTGAGATAATAGGACTCTTTCGGATCCAGTTTTCCGGTATAGGTCACGGTGCCATCGGCTCCTGTGGTCAAATCAAAGGTGGCGACTTGCTTCGCTGAATAGGTATAGTAGTATGAAGGGACAACCTTTTTGCTGATATAGTCGTAATGCTGTCCGGATTTGACTTTGGTCATCACTTCCTGGAAGAGGGCTGCTTTGATCCGGCTGCCTGTAACCGGGCCCTGAAGAAAATTTTCTTCCGTGGGGTATTCCCCGTTATTGATCTTGCTTAAATCCACGGATGACAGTTTTGCATTCAGCGTATACGTATTGGTTTGCCGTTTGGCCTCTCCGGTAATATATACGTTGCTTTTAAAGACGTAGATTGGATCGATGGCGGAGAGCTCACCGGCTTCAGGTAAGACGGCATTGACGAATAAAGTGGTATAACGATACGGTTCGTCATTTTGCGCGGGGAAGACGGCTGTGTAAGGGATAGCAGCCTCGCCCCGGGAATTGGTTGTGATACTGTTTTGAACATCGTCTGTCTGATAATGGAGAGATAAACCGGGAACGGGTGTCCCTTCGAAGAAGGAGGCTTTGGCCAGGAAGTTGACTTTCTCTCCGGCAAACACCGCCTTCTTATCCGCTGTTAACGTGAGCTGATAGGCAGGCTTCCGGTAATTCTCCACACTTAAGGAACGACTGATCAGCACGGTGTCGCCGGCCTTGACACGCAACTCATAATAACCCGGTTTAAGGATGGGCAGCTGGATTTGGCCGGTAAATGTTTTATTTTGGACGGGGACTTTGGTGGTCAGGATGGGAGCCACTTCCCGCCCGGAATCGTAATAATATTCATAACCGTACAGCTCAAGCGTGAGTTCATTGACCGGGGTGACACTCTTTCCTTGGCTGCTTTGATCCCTGGCGGCAACAATGCCCCAGAAATTCACAGTGTCTCCGGGTTTATAAAGTTCGCGGTCCAGGTAAAGGTATTTCCAGTAATCGGAAGGGATGGTGCTTTGGGATGCGTTTTGCTCACCTGTGCTTTGAAGGGGAACAAGTATTTCTTTCCCACCGCTCTGGAGATAGGCATAGTTGTGTTTATTTTCGAAATCACTATTGAGATTTTCCTTAACCAAAACAGTACCGGAGGCATCACCCTTGGCGGTGATATTTTTATTGGCAATACTGACAGCCACATTGGCTGCCGGTTTTTTTGTCTGGAGATCATTCACCCAGAAAAGCGTCTTGTCTTGACCCTGGGCGAAATAGACGGCTAAGTCGGTCACTTCGAACCAGACCTGTCTGGTGGTATCGCCTGCTTTCAGTTCAGCAGCATAATAACCCGCCTGGAGCTTTTCCGGGAAGACGACATATTTATTGTACGGATCTGTTTGAAGCAGCTTGATTTGATACTCTGCTGTTTTATAGGAAGGGTCGATCTTTTCCAGATAACGGTTCCAGGTATAGTATGACCACTGAGGAAGTGCATCCCGTTTTTCCAGAGAGGTTTGGAATACACGATAATCGGGATAACGGTAAAGTACTAGCTGGACATCCGAGGCAACGTCATTATCGCTATAGTTACTGTTGTAGAAATAGACGGGGAAGACCGGCGGCTCAGTGGTACTGAACTCGGTCAGAGAGGTGTCCAGATCAAACGAAAACAGGGGCGTGTTCGAATCGGTGCTGGCAGTCTCAAAACGAAGGGAGTGATCCTCCGCCAGGGTATCCGACGTACCGGGTACGGTGTAACCCTTTTTTAAGGTGACCGTATATACCGTGGAGGGCTGCAGGGGTTTTTGGGGAACAAAGACCAGTGTATTTTTATGTTTTTCAAATGTGCCGTCCACCGCCGGAGAAATGGCAAAATAATCGGTGATAGCGTCAACATTCCCAAAATCGGCGGTAAAGGTTAACTCAATACCGGTGTCGATGGGAACCATGGTACTTTGATTGCTGGGCAAACTCCGCAAGACCATAAATGTCGCTTTGGTTTGGAAAGCCCAACTCTGCTTTTCCTGATCGGTTCCTTCCGGATCGTATGACAACCGATAAACCGTATTCGGTTTTAACGTTTCTTGAGGGGTTATCGTATAAGTAAGGCCTCTGTCCTGTTTATCCAGAGTATAAAGAAACTCGGGATATGTCTTCAATACGGCTTTAACCTGTTTTTCGGAAAGGGGTTCACTGCTGGTCAGTTGAAATGACGTATTTGTTTCCACACCGAGTCTGTCGGAATCCGTGGCTTTAATGGTGACCTCGGAGGCGAGAACCTCTCTTTGTCCAAACCAGTTGCTATTGATACCGTAAATTACGGAGGCAGCCAAGAGGATCACTAACCCGATGGCAACACCTTTTTTCCAGGTCATTTTTCTCAGATTATTACTCTTTTCTTCCCTCATGCTTTAACCATCCTTTCGTCTTAAAGCATAAACTTTGTGATTCTACACAAGTACTACCTTATTAATATCTCCGCTGACAGGCAATATGCTAAGAAGCTGATGTTTTTATGTATTAAAAAAATCTAACATAACGTATTCGATACAGCAGGGCAGATATCCTGTGGCCAGCCGAACGAATATTTATCCCTATACTATGACTGCCGTGACGCGGTCAATCTGATGAGACCCCAGTACTCTATTTAATAATCCCCGTAGTTTAAGAAAACAAAGGTACTAAATAACAAAATATATGTAGAAAAAGGATGAAATTTTTTATTCTTTACGCTATTATAAAGAGGAATTGTTTCGTTGACACCATAGATTTCACCACAAAAACAACAACGTCGATGATGAACATCTGGAATAATAATAAGTATATAGAAGCTAAGAAATAAATCTGCAAAGATGATGAGTGAAAGGATTGGAAAATATGAAGCTGTCCCAGCGCATTCTGGGTATGAAGCCGTCTGCGACCCTGGCTGTCGACGCGAAGGCCAAGGAATTGAGGAGTCAGGGGAAAAATGTTATTTCCTTTGGGTCCGGAGAACCTGACTTTACATCACCGGAGGCCGCCTTCCGATACGCCAAAGAAGCTATGGAAACGGGTAAAACGCACTATACGCCGACACCGGGTATCCCGGAGCTTCGCAGAGAGATTTGTTCGTATTATCAGAAGGAATTTGGTTTGGAATTTCTGCCCGAGCAAGTTGTGGTCGGTTCCGGTGCCAAGCCGTGTATTTATGAAGCCTTAGCTGCTATTGTTGATCCGGAAGACGAGGTTATCCTGCCTGCGCCGGCTTGGGTCAGCTATATTGAACAGATCCATTTACTTGGCGGCAAAACCGTCATTGTGGATACAGAAAGCAATAATTTCATACCAAATATCGAAGACATTGAAGCCGCAGTGACAGATAAAACAGTGGCGTTGCTGCTGAACTCGCCATCCAATCCCACCGGCATGGTCTATAACGAAAATACAATTCGTGGCTTAGGAGAGATAGCGCTTAAGCATAATCTCTGGTTAATATGGGATGAGATATATGAGCAGCTGGTATATGGAGACAACAAGCACTGCAATCCCCTTCAGCTGATGCCGGAACTTGCAGCCAGGACAATCATCATCAATGGCGTCAGCAAAGCCTATGCGATGACCGGATGGCGCATTGGGTATTCTATTGCGCCCAAACCACTGGCCTTAAAAATCAATGACTTTCAAAGTCATTTGACCTCCAATGCCAGCTCGATTGCGCAATGGGCTGCGGTTGGGGCGATGAGAGAAAGCATGGACGATGTAAAAAATATGAAGGCGGCTTTTGAGAGCAGGAGACGATTGATCTGCGATTTATTACGGGCAATGCCGCACATTGCTTTTCGTGAACCGGAAGGTGCTTTCTATGTCTTTGTTAATATTAAAAAATGTATCGGTATGACCTATGAAGGGCAATTAATCACGGATGATATGGACTTCTGCAGCAAGCTGCTTGAAGGGCAACTGGTTGCAGTGGTTCCCGGCAGTGCCTTTCTGGCACCGGGATACTTACGGATTTCTTACGCCAGTTCCCCCGAGACAATCACCGAGGGGATGCAGAGGCTGCATGCATTTTTAAATAAGCTTCAATAGCTTAATGAATGTTAATAAGAAGGGCAAGAGATCCTATTCGGAATACTCTTGCCCTTTAAGATGTTCAGTGAGATACGCATTACCTTTGAATGCCTATGGGTTCGCTTATTCAGTCTTTCGCCGGCGGCATATCCATAAAGCTGTTTGTGGCGTTTATATGGTCAATTTCCTTAATAATCTGTTGGATTAGTTGCGGAAATACGGCTTTGATTTCTTCAGATACTTCCATTCCCCAATCCAGACTTTTTGGCTGAACACCGTAGATCAACGTTTGCGGTGCATTGCCGAGAAGATCGGCAACATTCAGGACCTCGATGATACCCACCTGGTGAAACGATACTTCAAAGGCATCCGGCAGTATGCGGATATCCTCCGGTCGAAATCGGAAAACGCTCCCCGGTTCCGACTTGGCGTTCACGGCATCGACTAAGATCAGAAAATCAACGTCCTTGATCAGATGAACAAGTTCCAATCCGGCAGTTCCGCCTTCGATGAGCTCAACATTATCGGGCAGAGCGTCCTTATCAAACGCATCGAGAATGCGAACACCTAAACCTTCATCGCTCAATAATACATTGCCGACACCCATGATCATAATTTTTGGTGAGTTCATACACTGAAGTCCTTTCCCTTAAATGTTTCAGCTGTTTGCAGACGATTGTTCCGCTTCTGCTGCCGGGTGCTGTTTGCTCTTTTTACTGGTCTTCCCGAAAAACATCACCATAAACTGTTCAGCAGCTTCAGTAAATACCAGATAAAGGTGAGCGATAATGATCAGAATAAACAGCCAAGTAATGATATAGTGGATTCCTCTGACGGCACCCATGCCGCCGAGCAGCATGGCAGCTCCCGCGAACTTCATCGGCAGATAGAGAATGAATCCGGTAATCGCCTGTAGTACCCCTAAAACGGGTAAGGCAAGATAGGCGCATTTCTGAAGCGGATTATATTTGCCTGTCTTAGGATGCTTTTTACTGATGAACAGATAGTATTTCAGCTGGGGAATAAAGGTTTTCAGATCCTGTTTATTCAGGAGGATATCTTTATAATCCTTATGTTTCCCAAAAACGGCGTAATAGACACGTACAATCCCGTTAGCCAGGAAAACATACATAAAGAAAAAGTGGAGTCCCCGGACTAAGGCCATATCCGCTCCCTGAAAAGGGGAGTGAATGATAAAGCCTGTCGGGATAAAGACAATAAAGCAGATGAGATTAATCCAGTGAGAAATCCGCTGAAAAAGCGGGTGATCAGATACTGTAGCCATTGTATTTTCCCCCTCTTTCTTTAAAAGCCGACGCGGAATTCTTTGATTTCGTTGCTCTTGGGATCGATGAGGTGAATAGCACATGCCAAGCAGGGATCATAGGAGCGGATGACGCGAACGACATTGATGGGATTTTCGGGATCCGGTACAGGAACACCGAGCATCGATTTGTCAACGGGGCCTAAAAGACCGTTTTCATCCGTGGGCGAGAAGTTCCACGTCGACGGAACGACCATTTGATAATTTTCTGTTTTATGGTCTTTCACTTTGATCCAGTGGCCCAATGCACCGCGGGCGACTTCAATTAACCCTGCACCCTGACCACTTTCGGGGATCTCCCAATGGTCGGTATCATGGATCTTAAAGTTAGGCTTGCCCATTTCAATGATCAGGGAATCGACCCATTCCACCATCTTCTTGGCCATCAGAAGGGTTTCTACGGCACGAGCAGCATGACGGGCGACCGCTCCGGGTAAAATCTTGTATTTCGTGATGACATCCATCAGTACTTTGGGCTGCATCACCAGCATCCGGGCCAGCGGGCCGACTTCCATGGGTTTGCCTTCATAGCGCGGTGCCTTGACAAAGGTATACCCATCTTTCTTTTCCAAATCAACCACGGTATCTTCTTCATACGGTGTTCTGCCTTTATCGCTCTTATACCAGGCATGAGAGATGTCTTCCGTAATCTTATCGCTATTAAACGCATGAACCGTAGCCAGATTATTGTCAAGAATGATGCCGGGTGCGAACAACAAGTCTTTTCCTGCCGCGTCTCCGGCAAATCCGCCATAGGACATATAATTGCCGTAACTGCCGCCGACACCCGCTTGGGCTAAAGGCAGTAACGGACCGGTACCAAAGGTCAAGACGTCTTGCAGGTAGACATTTTCCACAAAATCAATTTGTTCCATCAGCATCGAACGGTATTGGAAGACCTGCTCCAGATTTGGCAGCATGGTGACGCCGCCAACAACAATGGAGGATTGATGCGGTTGTTTTCCGGCGAAGATAGCAGACATTTTCTTCGCTTTCGCCTGCATTTCCAATGCTTTCAGATAGTGAGCCACTGCCATTGTCACCAGTTCGGGGTCACTGACACAATACTGATCGGGAGTATAGCGCGGGGTCAAGGGTGCTGTATCGCCGGCGGCGACAAGTTTCATAATCTTGCTTTTGACATTGAGCAGACCGGCGTCACTGCCGCTGTATTTGGCGATAGCCATAATATCGATATAATCGAGCGCAGACAGATGATAGAAGTGCAGAGGATGATCATGAAGGAGTGTCGCACCGTAAATAAGATTACGAATAAGCCGGCCGCCATAGGGGACTTCAGCGCCAAAAGCGGCGTCTAAAGCTAAGGCCGAAGCTAAACCGTGGACGGTGGCGCAAACGCCGCAGGCTCGTTCGGTAACATAGCTGGCGTCCCTGGGATCACGACCGATAACCAGATTCTCCAGGCCCCTGTACATGGTGCCAATGACGCGGGAATCAGAAACGACGCCATCGGTTATCTCGACTTCTATTTTCAAGTGACCTTCAATACGGGTAATGGGATCAATAACTATTTTTTGTGCTGCCATCGTTTATTCCTCCTCGTGTCCATGTTTTTTGCTCAAACGGCCGGTTGCTGCCGACGCAGCCAGATGAACCGCAACGCCTGCGACTGCCACACCGCCTACCACTTTGCCGGCGGTATCCACATTGACGGGCCCGACGCCAGGTAGTTTGAACATCTCTTGTTTTTGATACAGCGGGCTGAAGTTCGCGAAAAATCCTGTTTCGGAACAGCCTGAACAGGGTGAACCGGCGTTGATGCAGAAGTTGGTGTTGTCGTTGTACCAAACCTGGGCACAGTCGGTATAGGTTTTTGGACCTTTACAGCCCTTGAGAAGCAGACAATAGTCTTTCTGAGTGGGATCGTTCCAGTCTTGTAAGAAATTGCCGGCTTCGAACTGACCCCGCCGCGGGCAGTTGTCATGCAAAAGATTGCCATAAAACACAGTAGGACGGCCCTGATCATCGAGAGGCGGAACGTCGTTGTAGGTAAGATAATAAACAATCGTACCCAACATGGTCGCCGGTTTGACCGGACAACAGGGCAGATTGATCACCGGCTTGTTAATATTATTTAATTTCAAAAGGTCGCGGACACCGACAGCACCGACTTCACAGGCACCCGGGATACCGGCACCATCTGTGGCGCAGCTGCCGACAGCAATAATTGCTTTGGCTTTCTGTGCCGCTTCAAGGACGGTTTTTCTAAAGGGTTTTTGGGCAACCATACAGTACATGTCCATGGCTTCATTGGGGGGTATAGCACCTTCAACAACCAGAACGAAATCACCTTGGATGGCCTCATGATAAGCTTCTTCTGCCACATAGCCCTGACCAGCCATAATGGTTTCGTGATAACGGATCGACAGCATATCCAGAACAACCTCTGCAGCGGATGGATTAAGCGTCGCCAGCAGTGATTCTGAACAGCCGGTGCACTCCATACCGTGGAGCCAAACAACCGGCGGCTTATTTAATGCTTGTTCGACGGCATTGGTTACCTTTGGACCCACTGCGGCAGGCAGTCCCAGTGCAGCTGTGGTTGCTGCCATCAGCTTGAGAAAACTACGCCGAGATACTCCTCTGGCTGCTAAATGATCTAACTTCTTCATCTGCAATACCTTCCTCCTTAAATATACTAATACTTTTGAATATTAAAAATATTGAGAAAATAATTTTTTGCATAAAAAGTTCCCCTGTAAATTGTGAATAATTTTACAATGTTTTTCTTTTATGCAATTTTTGAATTTCACTAATTAAATACATGCAAGAAGTGTGCCAAAATAGGCAACCATAATGAAAAACTCGAAAAGTGCATTAAATGCGGGACTTTTTGCAAAAGGATGTTATTAAAATTCCAGATAAAAAACTCAAAATGATAAATTTGATAAAGAAATTCTCAAAGTGATTGTTTTTTAGGATTACTTAGTCAATATGAAATTTTCTCTGTGTGTTGCCCAAGAGACATTGTGTTCAGTAAAATGTCACACGATGAACTGGCGTGATACATTAGTCTGTGTAGAATTTGATACTTCCCACCCCCATGCTGATATCACATACGATTTGCACTGATTGTGTTTGGAATCCGGGCGAAATATACGTATCGCCGTCTTTGATCAGGCCAAGATCAGACAGGTTATTATCTGTCAGAGCACTTTTCAGCGTAATCTTCAGGCCGGCATCCTTCGGTACGTGAATATCCAGATCAGATGCACCGGATTCAATAGTAACGTCTGTGAACTTATTTTGCTTGCCAAGATAGAGATCGATATCGGCAGCGCCGGTTCCCAGATCAAGATGGCTAACCGGAATTTCCGTCAGGTCCAGGCTTCCTTGGGCAGCGCCGAGATCAATATCCATATCCCAAACAACGTCCGTGTTTAGGGCAAGCTTACAGTAGAGTTTGTCAAAATCATAATCTGTAATAAAATTATCGTTTGCTGTGGTAAAGTCAACAACCGCCATTTTACTGTCATTCTCCAACCGGTAATCATATTTGAGGTCGTAGTTGGTCTCAAAATTCAGCAGACCCTGGTCCGTGCTTGTTATCGAAAAATCACCCGCGCCATAGGGTAAGCGAAGTTGACCTTCCTTTGTCCCCGTATCCTTCATAATTGTCTTGGTATGGCGAGGGAGTCTGTCACCGGCGTCATCGCCTTGATATCGGTTGTTGGCATTATAACCATAGATCCCATAGGCCATAACAGATAGAATAATAATGATCCAGACGATAAGTTTGATTAGGGGTTTCTCCTTAATCAGGATACTGATTCCGATACCGATGAGGATCAACGGCCAAAGCTGTCCAAGTGCTCTGAAAAATATATTAACGTATGAAAACGAGAAGATGTCCAGATTACCAAGCAGCCAAATGACACCAATCAGAATGATGACGATCCCGAGGGTGAGGTTTTTCTTCATGGTCTTTTCTCCTTTGCAAATAAAACATACACACCGACAGCAATCAACGCGATGGGGAAAACCACACTAAAGTCAAACCAGCCAAAGAAACGGTCACATAAGAAGAGCGCACCGATAACGATCAGGGCAGCCCCCAGGATTCGGATGCCTTTTTCTTTATTGACAGCCGCATTTCTCTGAGATTCGTAGCTATCGCCGGCAGCGGATGCATCCTGGAAAGTATCAAACGGGCTGATCGGTTTCTCGGGAATAACAATCCAGCACACAATATAAGCAATGATCCCTATGCCGGCAAAAAGCGCCAGAACCCAAATCAGCCTAACGATTGTCGGGTCAATTTCAAAATATTCTGCGATGCCGGCACAGACGCCGCCAATGACGTTATTGCGGGAAGATCGGTATAATTGCTTATTCATAATTATCCCCCTTAAAATCCCATTATTATCTGGGTAACGCACTAAGCGCTATATGAGACCTGCATGGACATAGGTTGATAAGGTTGCTAAAAAGGCTTTGCATTTTATTATACTTGATGCTCTTGGCACTTACCACAGAAAATTGAATTTTCTAAATGTGAAAATATTCTCAAAATTTTTTTGTTAAAAACTATTAATATAAGACATAAAAAAAGCTCCGCCTTGTCAGAACAGTTTTGCTATTAGAACTGTCTGCTTCCAAGGGGAGCTTATCCATGTGCGGGGAGGTTAAGTCACGCGATGATTATGCTACTGCCCTTCATATCCGGATCCTCAATTTGGGATTCGGCGGTGGTGAAGGTAATGACCTTATCCGGTTTTCTTACAAATATTTATAGTTATTAGCTTGCAATAATTTAGAAATAATTAATTTATACGGTTTGCCTTTGGCGAGCTGGCATTGCGGCCGGATGATAAATGTCCTTTCCGCTTTTTGGCCAAACCGTTCATTATTTCCGGGAATAAGATTAGCTCCGATCGTTGTCATTCTTGCCGGAACAAGAGAGAATTTCTACATTAAATTAAAACGGTATATGAAATAGACAGCGAAGGTCACTATTGTATGAATAATAACCCCTCCAATTGGCAAAATAACTTTGCATCATGTCTTTGGAGGGGATCTTTATTCTTGAATCGGAAATTATAAAAATAAATGATAACAGAACCGGAATAAGTAATCAGATCAATCAGGATAATAATCAGAAAAATACAGTTGAACTCCTTCGCCTCGGTATCGATGTCGGATCCACGACAGCCAAACTCGCACTTTTAGACCAGAATGACACCCTGCTGTACAGCAGGTACATACGGCATTATTCCGATATATGGCGTACGCTGAAAAAACTCATTGACGAGGTTTATCAAAAATATGCTGACGGACAACGGGTTGTGACGGCAGCGGTTACAGGCTCCGGCGGCATGGCTGTTGCGGAGCATTTGCATATCCCGTTTATTCAGGAAGTGATTGCTTGCAGCAAAGCAGTGGACAGGTTTCTGCCCGGTACGGATGTCGTTATTGAACTGGGCGGGGAGGATGCTAAGATCACCTTCTTTGAAAACGGATTGGATCAGCGGATGAATGGTATTTGTGCCGGCGGGACCGGCGCTTTTATCGATCAGATGGCGGTTCTGTTAAAGACCGATGCCGCGGGTCTCAATCAACTGGCGGAAGGTTATCGGACAATCTATCCGGTGGCAGCCCGCTGCGGTGTTTTTGCTAAAACAGATATTCAGCCGCTCTTAAACGAAGGGGTGCGCAAGGAAGATATTGCCGCGTCCATCTTTCAGGCGGTGGTCGATCAGACCATCGGTGGGTTAGCCTGCGGGCGCAAGATTAAGGGGGAAGTCGGGTTCCTGGGAGGTCCGCTGCATTTCCTGCCCCAGCTCAGACGCCGTTTTCAGGAAACACTGGCTTTAAAAGACGAGGAGATGATTATCCCTGAAAATGGGGAGGTCTATGCGGCCATCGGGGCTGCCCTCGCCTCGGCTCAAAAACATGAATCAGCACAGGAGTTGGCATGGACATTTGAACAATTCCATCAAAAATTCAAGATCGATAAAAATCTGTTCAAATACGAAACGGCTGCGCTGGAGCCGCTTTTTGTTGATGAGAGTGATTACCAACGTTTTGTTGCCCGTCAGGCTAAAAACAAAACAAGAAAAGCCGGGCTGGAGCAATATAAGGGTAATTGTTTTCTGGGCATGGATATTGGGTCTACGACGGCGAAGGCGGCGTTAATTGACAAAGAGGGGGAGCTTCTCTATTCTGCGTATATTAATAATGAAGGAAGTCCTCTCGATGCAGCGGTATCGATTTTAAAAGAGATATACGCTAAACTTTCAGCAAACGTGCAGATCCGATACTCTGCTGTAACCGGTTACGGCGAGAATCTGGTGAAAGCCGCGCTTTCTTTTGATATGGGAGTTGTTGAAACGATTGCCCATTATCAAGCAGCTGAACATTTTTTGCCCGGAGTGGATATGATTCTGGATATAGGGGGCCAGGATATGAAATGCCTGCGTATCCGCGACGGTGTCATTGATAACATCATGCTCAATGAAGCGTGTTCCTCCGGCTGCGGATCGTTCATCGAAACATTTGCACGATCGGTGAATATGACAGTTGAGGATTTCGCCAATCAGGGATTGATAGCAGAAAAACCGGCTGATCTTGGCTCTCGTTGTACAGTTTTTATGAATTCGAAAGTCAAACAGGCACAAAAAGAAGGGATGACAGTCAGTGACTTATCTGCCGGTCTAGCATATTCCGTTATTAAAAATGCTTTATACAAGGTCATCAAAATAAAAAGTCCGGAAGACTTGGGTGATAAGGTTATTGTCCAAGGTGGGACTTTCCTGAATGATGCTGTGGTTCGCAGCCTGGAACAAATCACGGGTAAAAAAGTGATCCGCCCCGATATCGCTGGTATCATGGGTGCCTACGGTGCAGCTCTCATTGCCTGTAACGCCTGGCAAGAGGGAATGGCATCGACCCTCATACCCCTTGAACAAGTAAACCAATTCGGGGTATCGACGAGCGCCAAACGCTGCGCGATGTGTACTAACAACTGTTTGTTAACCGTTAATCGCTTCAATGACGGACGTAAGTTCATTACCGGAAACCGTTGCGAAAAGGGTGCAGGACGTGATCTTTCTCTGAATATTCCTGATCTCTATGCGTATAAGCTTAAACGGTTATTTGAATATGAGCCTCTTCCCGAGGCACAAGCTTATCGGGGAACCATTGGGATTCCTCGCGTGCTTAATATGTTTGAGAACTACCCGTTCTGGTACACTTTCTTTACGCAACTTGGCTTTCGGGTTGTTCTCTCGCCGATGTCCAACCAAAAGATTTATAAGGCTGGTATTGAAACCGTGTCATCGGACACAGCCTGCTTTCCGGCCAAATTAGTCCATGGTCATATAGCTGCTCTTGTCGACCGAGGGATTAACTTCATTTTCTACCCGTGTCTCCCTCGGGAAAGAAAGGAATTTGCAGGTGTAGATAACGCATTTAACTGTCCGATTGTCAACGGGTATGCGGAAGTCATCAAAGCAAATATGGATATTCTCAGAGATAACGGGGTCGTTTTTTGGAATCCCTTTCTTCCTTATGACAATAAGGAGAGGCTTAGTCACCGTTTATATGAAGAATTTAAGACGTTACAGCGTAGTGAAATAAAAAAACAGCCTAATTTTAAGGGACTGTCTTCGATAACCCGGAAAGACGTAATCACGGCGCTGGAAGCTGCCTGGCTTGAAGATCACCACTTTAAGGAGGATATCCGGCACAAAGGAGAAGAGGTCATCGCTTGGCTTGAAAAAAATAACAGCAGAGGGATCGTACTCTCCGGACGGCCATATCATCTGGACCCGGAGGTCAATCACGGAATCCCGCAAGTGATCACGTCACTGGGGATGGCGGTGCTGACAGAAGATTCTGTTGCGCATATGGGAAATGTTCGGAGGCCGCTAAGAGTGCTTGATCAATGGATGTACCATTCGCGTCTTTATGAAGCAGCTGATGTTGTCGCGCGTCGGGCTGACCTTGAGTTAGTTCAACTGAATTCATTTGGCTGCGGACCGGATTCGATTGCTGCGGAACAAGCCCAGGAGATCCTGCATCGCGCAGGGAAAATCTATACGCTATTAAAGATTGATGAGGTCAATAATCTGGGTGCGGTAAGAATAAGACTTCGCTCTCTTCAAGCAGCGATGGAAGCCAGAACACACTGGCGGGAAAAAGATGGCGTGCACGAATTTCAGGCAGAGCAGTCCTTAATGCAAGAAGAGACGCGGCCAATCTTTACGAAACACATGCGTAAAACGCATACCATTCTTGCACCACAGATGGCCCCCATCCATTTTGAACTTGTCCAAGCGGTGGCCCGTTCTGAAGGATATAAACTGGAAGTTCTTTCTGAGGTTGAGAAAGAAGATATCGAAGAAGGTCTCAAATACGTCAATAATGACTCCTGTTATCCATCTATTATTATTATTGGACAATTACTGAGAGCTTTAAAATCCGGTAAATACGATGTCGGACATACCGCTCTTATTATGAGTCAGACAGGTGGTCCCTGCAGAGCCAGCAATTACCTTGGGCTTTTGAAAAAGGCGCTTCAGGCCAATGGCTTTGAAAATATTCCAATCATATCGCTGAATGTTGCCGGGCTGGAGAAAAACCCGGGGTTCAAGCTTTCCCTGGCTATGGGACACAAAGCCGTCATGGCAATCATATACGGCGATTTACTGATGAAGGTTCTTTATCGGGTCAGGCCCTATGAAGTCGATGCGGGAACGACAGAAGAGTATTTGCGTAAATGGCTGCATATTTGCAAAGCGAATCTCCGCACGGGGGACCGTCCTGTTTTTCGTGAGAACCTAAAGGGAATTGTCCGGGATTTTGAAAGTATTCAGATTTATCCTTACCGTAAGCCACGTGTGGGTTTGGTGGGTGAGATCTTAGTCAAGTTTCATCCGGCGGCAAATAATCACATGGCCGAATTCATCGAAAAAGAAGGCGCCGAAATGGTCGTTCCCGGCCTGATGGAATTTTTCCTGTACTGCGGCTATGGCAAGGAAATAGAGAATAAATTCCTAGCGGGTAAAAAGATTACCGCAACCCTCGGCAATCTCTTTGTCCGCTATGCTGAAAGCTATCGTGACGATCTTCGGGAAGCTTTAAAAGAAAGTAAACGGTTTGATGTTCCGCCAACGATTAACGAGCTGGCTGATAGTGTAAGGCCGCTCTTGTCACTATGCAACAATACCGGGGAAGGATGGCTGCTCACCGCAGAGATGGTAGAACTGATCCAGCAGGGAGCAAACAATATTGTCTGTATGCAGCCATTCGCCTGCCTACCGAATCATATCACGGGTAAAGGCATGATCAAAACATTGAAAGAACGTTATCCCCAACTGAATATCGTCACCATCGATTATGATCCCGGAGCCAGTGAAGTTAATCAGATCAACCGAATCAAGCTTATGCTCGACAGGGCCTTTACCAAGTCCTATCCCCCAAATGGCCAAAAGGTATTACCGGATAACAAAATGGGGACCATGCATTAATAATTCAATCCGGAGCCTTGTTATACGGAAATTTTCTCGTCGAGTAAAGCATGTTTTAGGTGTTACAAGGTACTAGAATTTGTAGAAATCGTAAGAAATAACGCGGAATTGAATTGCCGCATTGGCTCATCCCCCTATTATAAATGAAAAAAGTGACTATAGTTTCTTTGCTTATTTTTCATTAATGAAGTATATTATAGTTTGGGTGTGTGCTAAGATAATGATGGATAAACAGCGAATATTAATGATATTAGTCAAGAAAAAAAGCAGTTAAACGAAGGTATAAGGCCATATGCAGGCATGGAGGAGGAATAATTGTGCCTAAAAAAGAAAATGACTTTTTTCTATTGATGAAAGATAGCGCTGAGCTGATTTGTGAAAGTTCACAGCTTTTACTGGAAGCAGTTAAAGATCCTGCTAGTTTTCCGGAAAAAATGAAAGAACTCAATGATTTGGAGCATCGTGCCGATGACATAACCCAAAAAATCATCGACAACCTGAATAAGACTCTGGTTACCCCTATGGACAGGGAAGATATCTATTCGTTAGCAACTACCATGGACGACATTATTGACTTTATTCAAGGTGCACTGGAACGGATGATCATGTATAAGGCAATACCGCCCCATTCGGGTGTTTTAGAGTTAATCCAGGTGTTGGACGAATCCAATCGTATCATTAAGACATCCATAGACAACCTTCCCAATATTCGAACGAAGTTGGATATGATTTTGGAAAACACAGTAAAAGTGAACAAGCTGGAAAGCGAAGGGGACCGCCTTTACCGCAGCGAAGTCGGCAAATTATTTGAAGAAGAAAAAAATCCGATTGAAGTCATCAAATGGAAAGAGATCCTGGAACACCTGGAAGATGCTACCGACCGGTGCGAAGATCTCGCCCTCGTGATCAAAGGGGTCGTGCTGAAATATGTCTAGTATAACGATTGCCCTTGTCCTTGTTGTCTTATTTGCTGTTGTCTTTGATTTTATTAATGGATTTCACGATACAGCTAACGCCATTGCAACGTCAGTCTCAACGAGGGCATTGTCGCCGCGGGCCGCTATTATTATGGCTGCAATACTTAATTTTGTTGGGGCGATGTACAGTACAGGGGTAGCAAAAACCATTGCCAAGGATATCATTGATATTAATAGCGCTACATCCCAGGTCATGGTAGCGGCGTTGATCAGTGCGATATTATGGAATTTGCTGACCTGGTATTTTGGAATTCCCAGCAGTTCTTCCCATGCGATTATTGGGGGGATTTTGGGTGCGGGAATTGCCAAAGGCGGTTTAGCAATTGTGCAGATTGCCGGGATAAAAAAGGTTATCATTGCTCTTTTATGTTCCCCAATTATTGGTATGGGTTTAGGATTTTTAATTATGACCATTCTGTATTACCTCTTTCGGAATAAGGCTCCGATGAAAACAAACAGTATTTTTCGACGTCTGCAGGTAGTTTCTGCCGCAGCCCTGGCCTTTAACCACGGTTCCAATGATGCTCAGAAATCCATGGGGATCATTACTCTGGCGCTTATTGCTGCCGGTGCCCAAACCACTTTGGACGTCCAGCTCTGGGTTAAAATATTATGCGGCGTAGCCATTGCAGCCGGAACAGCTGCGGGAGGCTGGCGCATCATTCATACCCTTGGTGGGAAGATCTTTAAAATTGAACCGATCAACGGATTCGCCGCTGATTTGTCTTCTTCAATCGTCATTTGGCTGGCGACAGCCTTACCGGGACTGCATCTGCCGGTGAGCACCACGCATGTCGTATCCGGTTCGATCATGGGAGTTGGCGCTGCGAAACGTATTTCCGCAGTGCGATGGGGCGTCGCTCAGCAAATGTTGACGGCGTGGGGATTAACGATACCTTCAACAGCAATTGTTGCAGCGATTGCCTATTTTATCATCTCCTTCCTGGGTAACCTTGTGATGTAACTGCTTTTACAGTAATATTCGGCATGATATAATGGATAAGAACTACATAGAATTGCGTGCTTTTCTTATAATCCTCAGAGTTAATCCTGTTTTAACTCTGAGGATAGTATCTTTTATAGACATAGTAAGCAGTTATTAATTTTTCAAAAGAATTATTGAATATTTATGCATGCATTGGTATAATAATGCAATACGTCAGTATATTAATGCATAGCGTGGTGGATTAATCTGTAAAGGAGATAGAGGCTATGATTGAGTTAAAAAAGGAACTGTTCAAAGGTAGGGATTTTATTACCTTGAACGCGTTTACTGCAGAAGAGATAGCGCATATGATTGATGTTGCGATTGCACTGAAACAGGATAGGAAAAATGGGATTCCTCATCCGGTTCTCCAAGGGAAAGTTCTGGCGATGATTTTCACGAAGTCATCAACCAGGACACGAGTTGCCTTTGAAGCAGGCATCTATCAGCTGGGTGGTTCCGGCATGTTTCTCAGCGGCAGAGATATCCAATTGGGCCGTGGGGAACCGATTGCCGATACAGCCCGTGTTCTTTCGCGGATGGTGGACGGGATCATGATTCGGACCTTCAGTCACCAGGAAGTCCTTGATCTTGCTCAATCTGCCTCTATCCCGGTCATTAATGGGTTAAGTGATTTCCTGCATCCGACCCAGATACTGGCGGATATGGTTACCATCAAGGAACATAAAGGACAAGTGGAAGGAATGAAGCTGACCTATATCGGGGACAGTAATAATGTGGCTAATTCCCTGATCCTTGGAGGAACAAAGATGGGAATGCATATTGTCATTGCATCGCCGCAAGGTTACCAACCCGTACCGGAGATCTTGGATATGGCTTGGAAGAATGCGGCTGTAAGTAAAGGATCGGTCATGGTTGTGGAGGACCCGGTGGCTGCCGCAAAAAATGCAGACGTGCTTTACACCGATGTGTGGGCAAGCATGGGTCAGGAAGAAGAGTCGGAGATCCGCAAAAATGTCTTTGCGCCATACCAAATCAATGATGAGGTTCTTCAAGCTGCGCACCCCGAAGCCATTGTGATGCACTGCTTGCCGGCTCACCGGGGGGAAGAGATTACAGATAAGGTGATTGAAGGACCCCAGTCGGTGGTTTTTGATGAAGCGGAGAATCGGCTGCATGCACATAAAGCGATCATGGCACTTGTCATGTAGTTAAATCATTAAGAAATAGTATAGAAAATTCTACTATTAAAAGGAGATTGAAGATGGCTAAAGTAGTATTGGCTTATTCCGGGGGATTGGATACCTCGATTATTATTCCCTGGCTGAAAGAAAATTACGGTTATGATGTTATTGCTATGGCGGCAGATCTTGGGCAGGGAGAAGAACTTGAACCACTCCATGAAAAAGCCCGTAAGACTGGTGCTGAAAGACTGTATATTGAAGATTTGCGCGAAGAGTTTATTACTGATTTTATATTCCCAACACTGCAGGCCGGTGCCGTATATGAAGGGAAATATCTGCTGGGTACGTCCTTTGCCCGTCCCCTTATTGCGAAGCGTTTGGTAGAAATTGCTGAAAAGGAAGGCGCGGTGGCTGTTGCGCATGGGGCGACCGGCAAAGGAAATGACCAGGTCCGTTTTGAACTCGCTGTCAAAGCGTTGAATCCCGATCTTAAAATCATTGCACCCTGGAGAATATGGGACATCAAATCCCGGGATGATGCCATTGACTATGCCAAAGAACGTGGTATTCCTGTTCCGGTAACCAAGGATCGTCCTTATAGTATGGATCGTAATCTCTGGCATTTAAGCCATGAAGGCGGCGATCTGGAAGACCCCTGGAACGAACCTAAAGAAGATCTCTACCTTTTAGGGGTTGCCCCGGAGAATGCCCCTGACAAGGCAACGTATATTCAGATCGATTTTGAAAAGGGAATTCCGATGGCCATCGATGGTGAAACGCTTTCACCCATCGCCCTCATCGAAAAACTGAATGACCTTGGCGGGAAAAATGGCATTGGCATCGTGGATATGGTCGAAAACCGACTTGTTGGCATGAAATCGCGCGGCGTCTATGAAACACCCGGGGGCACGATTCTTTATGCCGCTCATCAGGCATTGGAGCTTCTGACTCTGGATCGCCAAACCCTGCATTATAAAGAACAGATTGCGTTGAAATATGCGGAAATGGTATATGACGGCGTCTGGTATTCCCCGCTCAGAGAGGCACTGGATGCCTTTGTTAAGGTGACCCAAAAGAATGTCACCGGGACGGTCCGTATGAAGTTATACAAAGGCAACTGCGTACCGGTGGGAATCAAATCGCCTTATTCTCTGTACAATGAGGAGTTTGCGACTTTTGGTGAGGATGCTGTCTATAATCAAAAGGATGCCGAAGGCTTCATTAACCTGTTTGGGTTACCGCTCAAGGTCCGTGCCCTGATGGAAAGAAAGTCGGGACTGCGCTAAATTTTTTTCCAGAAAGGGGTTTTACCATGAAATTATGGGGCGGTCGTTTTGAAAAGGATACCGATTCTCTCGTTGAAGATTTCCATTCATCGATATCCTTTGATCAGCGTCTTTATAAGTTTGATATCCAAGGCAGTATAGCCCATGCCAGAATGCTCGGTACCATTGGCATTCTCTCATCAGAAGAAACGGAAAAGATCATACAGGGCCTTGAAGCAATACTCGCCGATATCGCCCAAGGAAAGATAGAATTTGAAATCGGAGCCGAAGATATCCATATGAATATCGAAAAGCTCCTCACGGAACGGATCGGTGACACCGGCAAAAAGCTACATACCGGCCGAAGCCGTAATGACCAGGTGGCTCTTGACTTTCGTCTTTTCTTACGAGAGGAGATCGATCATACAAAGGATCTCTTGGCAGCGCTGCTGGATACACTGCTTGAACTTAGCGACAAACACATCGAAACCTGGATGCCCGGCTATACCCATCTGCAGAAAGCACAGCCCATAACCCTCAGTCATCATCTGATGGCCTATGTCCAGATGTTCCTTCGGGATTTAGGGAGACTGGGTGATACCCGCAAACGGCTGAACCTATCCCCGTTAGGTTCCGGAGCTCTGGCAGGAACAACTTTTTCTTTGCGTCGAGACGATGTGGCAGCAGAACTTGGCTTTGACGGGGTGACCCTCAATAGTCTGGACGGGGTCAGTGACCGGGATTTCGCCTTGGAATTCTTGTCCGGCGCCGCTATCATGATGATGCATCTCAGCCGATTATGTGAGGAGTTAATCATCTGGTCCAGTGGGGAGTTTTCTTTCATCACCATCGACGACGCCTATTCCACAGGCTCGAGCATCATGCCGCAGAAGAAAAACCCGGATGTTGCCGAATTAGTCAGAGGGAAAACAGGAAGGGTCTACGGCGATTTAATCACATTGCTTACAGTGATGAAAGGCTTACCCTTGGCATATAATAAAGATATGCAAGAAGATAAAGAGTGCGTCTTCGATGCCGTGGATACCATCCAGAAATCGTTGCTCGTCATGCGACCGATGCTGGCTACGATGAAAGTTAATGCCGACGTCATGGAGAGGGAAGCAAAGAAAGGTTTCACCAACGCAACCGATCTGGCAGATTACTTGGCAAAAAAGAATGTCCCTTTCCGAGAAGCTCACGCCATTGTCGGTAAGCTCGTTTTAGCGTGTTCGCAGCGATCCTGTGCACTCGAAGATTTGACCTTGGCCGAGCTCAAAAAAGTATCCGATTGCTTTGAGGAAGATCTTTACGACGCAATTTCACTGCAGACCTGTGTCCAGAAACGCCGTGTCATCGGAGGGCCTGCCCCGGAGATGGTACGTGAATCTATCCGCTTAAGTAAATCCCAACTGCAGGAACTTGTTTGGTGAAAAGGTAAAATATAGTCGAGAAAACGAGTATATAAAATCATTGTGTAATCTTATGGATTATAATAAAACATTGTAAGAATATATTAAGAATATGTACTTATAATGTAACAATAATGTGTAAAAATCAAAAATAAATACACCCTGCGATGTTCGGCGGAAATCAAGGAGTGCTGGAAAAAAACCGTAAGCTGGTTAAGGATTTTGTGGATAAAATTGTGGATATTGTGGATTAAGTTAAAAAAATGCTTTAGAATAAATCATAAAGATTAACTATCATGTCTAAACTTAGCGTAATATTCGCAAATGATCTTTGCAAAAATACCATATTTATGCGTGTTTTTACGGTTATTGAAAAAAGCCGCTGCGGGTGGCAGCTATTTTTCGTTATATCAGAGATTAGAGGGAAGAATTGGATGAAATTACGGATTGGACTGGATATCGACGGCGTTATTGCGGACAGCTTTCCTGTCTTTACGGAAGAACTTAATCGGAAGTATGGAAAAAGTATTCCTCAAATAGACGATTACGACTTTGGAAAGGTTTATGATGTCGATTGGGAAGAGTTAAACCACTTCTTCAATCAAAATATGGAATATCTTTTTTCTACACCGGACCCGGTATGCGGCTCAGTGGAAAGTATTCTCTCATTGGTTGAAACAGGACATGAAATCGTTTATATCACAGCCAGAAAGACCGGGGCAGAAGAAGAGATCACGTTGAAATGGATGAAAGAAAAGCAGATTCCACACGCCGCCAGCGTATTCACCGGAGGGCTTAGTAAAACAATGGCGGTGAAAGAACACGGTATTGACGTATTTGTCGATGATTTTATTTCCAATTCCACAGAGATTGCTTCCCTTGGTGTTCCTGTACTATTAATGGATGCGCCCTATAACCAAGGCCATCTTCCGGATGGGGTCATCCGCTGCTATAATTGGAACGATGTTGTCATGCATATCGACAGGATCAGTAAAAATTAACCTACCAGAATAACGGGGGGGACAAAGGGAACGTTGGGAGACAAAGGGGACGTAGACCTTTGTCTCCTTTTTTAAGGGGACAAAGGTCTACGTCCCCTTTGTCCCCCGCCCTTTCGTCCCGGCTGTCTCCCGTCCCCTTTGTCCCCCCGTCCCTTTTGTCTCCCTAAATTTTGAAGAACAGATATTCTTCAAAAGTAATATTTTGTTTGTAAAGTGTCGACGCGAGTTCCACACCAACATAGCGAAGGTGCCAGGGTTCGTAGGTATATTCGGTCAGGTATTCCTTGCCTTTGGGATAGCGGATAATAAAGCCGAACCGGTGGGCGTTCGCTATCAACCAGGAAAATTCATCTGTGGCACCAAATGTTTCTTCAAGTCCAAAATTAACACTTTGGGATGTGACATCCATAGCCAGGCCGGTTTGGTGCTCGCTTTGCCCTGGTTTAGCACTGATTTGATTGGCTTTTTCCTCGCTGCCATACCGGCGGACAAAGTTGGCAAAAAGCCCTTCTTGGGTCTGATAGGAGCGATAACCGGAAACGCCGTAAAGAATAATATTTTGTTCTTTAGCAGCGCTGAATAGTTCCTCTAACTTGGTCGCAGCTTCCTGACGAAGCATTCTTTTTGGAGCTTGTTCTTTAAAAGTGAAAGGAATATTTACATTGACAAGATCTGACGGGACATAGTCGGCTGGCAGGTCATTTTGCTTATTGACAAGAACCGCTATGCTGTTCACATCGTGATAGTCGATAGTTCCTTGAGCAGCGGCACCCACCCGAAGCAGGAATGTATCCACCGGAATAGCCGACTGGGTATTTTGCGGATTGTCCTGCGCGGACGGTAAATCCGTGTTGGGATTTGTTTTTGTGTTGACATTCGTACTGGAATTGGGAGTATCCGTCGCTGTGGTTTGGTTACAGCCGCTTGTGAATAAGGTAATAATTATACCAATAAGGATAAGCGTCTTTTTCATGATGTCTCCTGGATAAAAAATTGGGTATTATGTTTGCTACACTCTTTGGCACACGTGATGCTGTAGTATATTGCGTTTAGCAAACAAGATTTTGGCCGACTTTGTAAACATCACCGGCACCCAGTGTAATCACAAGATCATTTTTCTCAAGGGTTTGATCGAGATAGGAGCTTATTTCTTCAAGGGTGGAAAAATACCGTGTAGTAATACCCGTTTCCTGCATTAATGCCGCAAGCTTAGCCGATGAGACGGAATGGGTTCCCGCTTTTTTTTCTCGCGCAGAGGAAAAAATCTCTGCGATAACGACCTCGTCCGCATCGTGAAATGCCTGAGAAAATTCATAGAGTAGTTTTTCCGTGCGGCTGAATGTATGGGGTTGAAATACGGCCCGAATCCTGCGGTTGGGATAGGATAATCTGGCGCCGTTCAAGGTGGTCTGGATCTCTGTTGGATGATGAGCATAATCGTCCACGATAACCGCGCCGTGTTTTGTCCCCAGTCGTTCAAATCTTCTTTTTGTCCCGTTGAAATTACTCAGTGCTTCCAAAATGACCGAGACAGGGATGTTTAATTTTATGGTTAAGGCGATTGCGGCTAAAGCATCGAGAATGTTGTGTTTACCTGAAACGGTCAGATGCAGATTGCCGAGTTTTTGATCTCCGAGCATGACGTCAAACGTACTGCCGGCGTCGTCAAATACAATATTTACTGCTCGAACATCGGCTTCCGGAGAAAACCCAAATGTCGTAACAGGTGCTTTTGTCTTTATTCGAGAGCGATTGAGGTCTTCATGCCATATAATGAGGTTTCCACTGGCGGGAAGTTTCCAAGCCAGTTCACTAAATGCTGAAATGACATCATCGAGATCTTTAAAATAGTCAGGATGGTCTAATTCCATATTGGTTATCACTAAATGTTCGGGAGCATAATTTAAGAAATGTCTGCGGTATTCACAGGATTCTGCCAGAAATAACTCGCCCTGACCGGCATGGGAGTTCCCCCCGATACAAGGGACGTCACTACCGACGACAATGGAAGGATCCAGCCCCGCGTCAAGAAGTATCTTACCTGCCATAGCAGTCGTCGTTGTCTTGCCATGAGTTCCGGCAACACAGACGCCTTTTTTCTTAGCCATAAGCTGTCCTAAAAACTGCGCATACGTCAGCACAGGAATTTTCAACGCGATAGCTCTGGCTATTTCAGGATGACTGTTATCATAGGCCGCCGATGTCACAACCAAGTCGGCACACGTGACATTCTCGGGATCAAAATCTAAAACTGTGATGCCGGCTTTCTCTAAAACAGCATCCGTAAAGAACCGCTGGGGTACGTCAGACCCGGTGATACAAGCATCTATGATCATAGGGGTTATTTGAGAAAGGGCACTCATTCCGGTTCCCTTAATACCTACAAAATGAATATGTAATGGCAATGGTCATCTTTCCTTCCGGTATTCTAATCCTACTACATTATACCCAAATAGTGAGCAAATGGTATCACATATAAAGTCGATTCTGAGATTTTTTAATTACACCTGGCCTATAAATTATGACCGTTTAGCGGCAGATACATACTGTTAGCCTGCTAACCCGAGTCAAAGGCCACATATTCTATTATAATACAATCAGACTTAAAATATAGTATATTTCATTGAATTCATAATTTTGTCTTTCATCATTGTACAGATCGTGTCAGAGGGGCGAATGGAGGGGTTATCATGTCCGGTTATGCGCTTTTACAAGATGTTAATATGCCATATGATAGAGAACTGGAAGGGCTCGTCGAAGAAGATAATTTTGTCAGTTATTATCAGATGGAGTCTTCCTTATATAATTACCCAAAAGTGCTAGGGGCAGGAGTCATTATCAGCCGTCAGGATGGCGAAAATCCGGTGCTTAAGGTATATCTCGCGTTAGAAGATTCATTCCTGGGCAAAGAAGATAGAGAAACGTACTGCAGTGAAGTAGAAAGCTATATCCGTAAACGGTTTTCTTTGAAGGCGCCGATCAAAGTCCATATCCATGAGAAATTGCCGATGACCAGATCCGGTAAAGTCATGCGTTCCGTCCTGCGCAATTATGAAGATTAGTATTCAATAATATAACAAAACAATTGAAATATCAAAAAATGAAAGAATCATTAAACAAAGCAAGAGACTCATCAACGGAATTTCATAAATTTACAATGAAAAAAACCTTCCTGCTGGAAGGTTTGTAAAAAAGTATAAGTGCATTAAATGAAACTAAATGAGTAAAACGAAGATAATATAATAATATATGTTTATTGCTGATTAATCAATAAAATATTCTATCCAAAATAGTATATTTAAACCAATAAATCTAAATTGTAATAATTATATACTTCTTGTGTTAATATTTTGGTTAAATATTATAATCCAGTATTTGCCGATGAAGGACAGGCATATTTTTTAGGTTGCAGGCTAAAATAATAGTGGGGAAAGGAAAAATACCGTAAGGTAGATACCTTTCTTAAAGGCTATCCGCCCTGTAGCGGAAGAAGTACCCGTCAGTTTATACTGGCGGGTACTTGCCGTCTAGCGTGATTAATAATAAAGGTATAGATAATTTTACATTCTAAGTATAAAATTGCATTTAATTTGAAAAGATATTAACAAATATATTTCAAATTCATAAGGAGGCATCTTTGTAAATGAGTACTTGGCAGAAAATCTTGCTGGCCATTGTTATCATCGGTGCAATCAACTGGGGACTTATCGGTTTCTTCCAATTTGATCTTGTTAAGGCATTACTTGGCGGGATCAGCCCTATTCCCCCGAGAATTGTTTATGCAATCGTTGGTTTAAGCGGGCTATATTGCATAACATTGCTGTTTAAACCTCGGGAGGAATTTGAAAGAGAAGGCCGGGTCCAACATAATCCCTAAGCTGAGTGGGCAAGTGCAAAAGTAGTATGAAAACAAGATACAGAATAGTATGAAAAAATGAAACAGAGGATACTGTTTGCCAGCGGTGTCCTCTGTTTCTGGTATAATACTACCACCATTCTTGAATTTTCTTTACACCTCAAAATCAGGTCTGCGTGCCACAGTTTTCTTATATTTGTTTCAACGAATGATGTCTTGACGCTTTTTCCTTGGAATCTCTGTAATAGTGATTAAGTTTTCTTAAGTTAGTGATCCACAAATAAATCACATAGGGGATAAAAGCCGTAAGCAATATCGGTATCTGAGACATCAGGATGAAATCAAAGAAACCATGCAGAACCAGCGGAACAATTAATGCTTTTCGTAGGTTTGCTTTTTCTGACTTAGAGTCTTTTGAGAATTTAGCTAAAGACAGATAGTAACCCATCGTTACCCCAAGCAGAACATGCGTTGGCACTGAAAATATTCCCCGGGAAAGACCTACATAAGGGTTTGCTGAAAAGTTGATGACGACATACATAATATTTTCCACCATCGCAAAACCAAGCGAGGCGAATACGGCATAGACAATACCATCCAGTTTTTCATCAAACGCTCGGTTACGATAGGCGGTAAGAAGTACAACTTCCCTTTTAAAGAACTCTTCTGTAAATCCTGCGACGATAAATGCGCTAAAAAAAGCTGCGGCAGCACCGGTGAATATATTGAGTGATGTAAGAAACCGTTCAATATAGACGATGGGGATCACAGCCAAAGAGCCCAAGATAAACACTTTAAAAATCAATTTGAGAGGCTCTTTATCATAACGGTCTGTAAAATAGACGGCTAGACCAAGTGCAATTACGGGTGTCAAGGCAATAACTATTAGGCGTATGTCTGTGATAACGATCATCCTCCTCCATATTTCTTTGTTTTTACTTATTATTATCGTCAGCAGAAAGTTCAATCATACAACCCGGTAAATTTGGTATCTTTGAAAGTAATTCCTATATATCATTCATTTTACCATTAATATTTGGATAAATTTTTACACAAATTTTTTGTTATTTAATAAAATTTGCCCTTAACAAAGTAAAAATCGTATGATATACTGTTTAAGCTAATGCAATCAAGTATAGCTTGCCGATGTGGCTCAGGGGTAGAGCAGCTCACTCGTAATGAGCAGGTCGTCGGTTCGATTCCGACCATCGGCTCCACAGGAGATAATTGCTGGATTTGCCAGCATTTCAGGTTAAAAGGCATACAAATAAGAGCAATTCATCTTTTAGTGAAAAATAAGGGGTGAATTGCTTTTGTTTTTCCTAAACTCTGCAATAAAAATGTAGAGGTGGATTGATTATGCGAATCTCAATGAAGAATGAAAGAAATGTGTCTTTGGAAGAGGGATTTAAAGAGGTATTGCAGTATGCCAATGTAAAAAATTTGTCAGGAGCAACAATACGAAACTATCGAATGACTTATGATTATTTTGAAAAGTATTTTGGGGCAAACAGATTATTGGCAGAAATCAATGATAAGGTAATAGCAGAATATACAATTTTTCTAAAAGCAAATTTTCATATGAATAGTATTGAGAGCATTAACACTTGCCTGAGATATTTAAGAGCAATGGTCAATTATTGGGTTGAATTAGGCTATGTCTCCAAAATAAAAATCACTCTTCTTAAAGGGAATACAAAAATAAAAGAGGCATATACGGATGATGAACTAATAATTCTTCTAAAAAAACCAGATACTAAAAAGTGTTCTTTCCCTGAATATAGAACATGGGTCATAATAAACTTTTTTGTTGGTACAGGGTGCAGGGTAAGAACTCTGGTTAATGTTAAGATTAAAGACATTGATTTAGAAAGTGCCATAATAAAATACTCGGTGACAAAGAACAGAAGACAGCAAATTATTCCAATTACAAAATCGTTAACAAGTATACTTGATGAATATCTAAAATACAGAAAAGGAGTAGAGAATGACTATGTTTTTTGTTCAGAAACAGGAACAAAGCTATTGGAAACAAGTGTTTCTCATTCGGTTTTAAAATATAATAGAAAAAGAGGTGTTCAAAAAACTTCAGTTCATTTGTTCCGACATAGTTTTGCTAAGAATTGGATTCTTGCAGGCGGTGACATATTTCGTTTGCAAAAGATTTTAGGTCATCAAAGTATCGAAATAGTCAAAGAATATGTAAATATGTTTTCGGATGATTTGAAGAGGGATTTTGATAGATATAATCCTCTTGAAAAGTTTTGTTTCGATAGAAAGACAATTAGACTAAGATAATTACAATACCCCTCAGAGCCACATAAAGCACTTCTGAGGGATTTTTTAATTAGTTGTTAGTTATAGAAAAGATGATTTTGAAGCGGAATTTAAACTATAAAGTGTTGGCTATGTGGAGTAAGGAATAGCAGAAAAAATAAATGTTTGCTTAAGAATTGCAGGAAGGGAATGGTAACTGTAGAAATAAGAGGTTAGACTTTTGGAATATATTTGGAGAAATAATTTATGATAGTAATTTATGACAATTTCAGTATTATAAAAAAACTTTCGCATTGCACCTTAATAGAATATACCACAGTATATGGAATTAAAAAGAATGCTATCATTCTTAATGATGCGAAAAGAATTATTTGCGATTTAGATAAGAACCAGAACTTTCATAATTTTTATGAGCAAATTTTAGAAGAGCAGAATAGAAGGTTTTATTCCAACAAAACATTAGGATTTACCATAAGGTTAATAGGTGACTATGAATTTAATAAAAATGAATATATTGTAAATATTCCATATAATTTAAAACTGAAATTTATATATCAAAGTTCTCGTAGTTTACATTTTATGTCTTGTACCTCTCAACTTTCTAAAAATATGAATAAGGTTATAAAACTTATTTTGAGCCAAGCTAGTAAAGAAGATATGAGGGAACTCCTCAATCACCAAATAAGTAAAATAGATAACAGTATGATTGTATTCTATGAATTTGATGAAGATAAAATAATTAGTCTCAGTAAAAAAAGAGCAAATGAGAAACGTGAATATAATAGAGAAACATATGAAATATTGATGGAAAAATATTATGAAGAAAAGGCATTAATGAACGGAAGGAATTCTAACATTGAACATAAGAAGAATGAACTACCAAAGGAAATCATTAAGGAAACAAAAAGTGAAATACAAGTAAATTCCTTATATAAAGATATCAAGCATATAGAGATAGTGCCAAAAGAGCCAAATGATCAAATAGAGAATGATTTCATATCTGCCAATGTATTGATTGTAAGTTCTGTCAAAGACGAAATGAAAAATAAAAAAATAATAACGAACATAAATATATCCGTTGAAGATAATTTATTAATTCCAACTAAGGGAAGCCTCGAACCACAAAAGAAGCTTAGAACATTTACAGCAACAAACCGAAATCTAACCATCGTAAAATATCTTAAAGCCTTATATCAAAATAAATGCCAAATCTGCGGTGAAGCAATAGAAGTATCCCCTGATAACTTTCTTAGCGAAGTTCATCATATAAGACCACTGGGGGAACATAATGGAGCTGATGTCATTGAAAATATGATTGTTCTATGCCCAAATCATCATGCAATGTTTGATAGAGGTTCAATCACCATTGATCTTTATACAAAAACGGTAATCCATTTTAATCCAAATAATCCGTTGAATAATGAGCAAATAAAATTAAAACATGATATCGACCGGAATTACATTGAATACCATAACCAATATATTTTTGTGAATACTGCAAAAAGTCAGATATCAAATTGTCAGGTAGAAGTTACTAATGATATTGAGGTTTTCCAATATCGCTCGGTTGACTATGGGGATATTGTAACTTTGCAAGATATTCAAAACGGTGAAATATTTGATGTGAAGCTAGAAGATAAATACAATAAAGTATTAATGAAGCCATTAGAAAAGAATTTGATTGGTAAATTCCTTGATGATACTATTGAACATAATGGTTTTTGCTATAAAATAATAACATTCCGGGAAGAAAATATTAGTAAAAAATGAAGCTTTCTATGTCTTTGCGGAAATTAATTGTAATATTCATTATTGCAAGAAAAATTGTTTCAACTCTTCATCAGCTTCATCAGTTTTATAAAAATAATAAAAAAATCTATTGACAGAACAATTTCGGTATTATCTACTTGTAATAGAAGCAGTGGGAGATTTATGCATATTTTTAAATTTCCTAGATTATCCAAAAAGGATAGGTGATTTTTTAGAATTCAAGAATTAATACAGCTACATAAACCAAGCCGGTAAGTGCTGTAATTATAATGAAAATGGCACTTTTTTTATTATCTTCAATATTTAGAAATTAAAATAACACAGCTTAATTTTGCTGTGCTTACTGTGTTTGCTTTGCATTGATATTGTACTTGTTTGGATTACATACCAACAGGTTAAATATACTATTAAATTAAAGGGGGTGGTCTATGCCTTTATACCAGTTCTAAGATATTAAATTAAAGGAGGTGAAATCTATAATCTTATTGTAGTTTTTAGTTAGTTCTTAAAAAGTAGCAAAAATGCATTCCCAATACACTTTTGTATTGTATGTCAGGGCGGCGTATGTTGTCAAGATAAAATTGAAATTTTAAAGCAGCAGAATTATAAAATCAATTAATGAGAAGGGGAAAAACAAATGAAAATAAAAGATAATAATAAAACAAGTAATATTCAGGTTCCTCAAAATGTTCAAGAGGGACTTCCATATTTCACTGAAATAATGGCTAATTGGGTTGCCAATCAAAGCCACTGTGATGAAAAATCACCTAGTAAAAGAAAGTCATTTATAGCAAAAAATATTAAATTCTCAGAGGAATGGACTGGCTCGGTCGGATTACTTAACTATTATTTATTTCACAATAAAAATAATTATGTGCCTGGCAAATCATTTTTAAAAAGAATAAATCCTAATTTGGGGTTTTCGCCAGAAAATTGTGTAATCGTACATAAGAACGAAGTATTCAATACTCATAAAAAGAGTAAACCAAAAAGAGAAAAGAAAGACAGTATTGTTGACAACGAAATCAAAATTGTTCCCACTAATAATTCTGAAGAGTTATTAAAAATACTTTTCGAGTTAAATTTGCAACCAACAACCATTATAATGCTTGCGAGTAATGAAGGGAGAAGAAAATAATTTGAAGACAGCTAAAATAGATAAATACACAAAAGAAATTCTTGCTGAGTTGAAAGAAACTCAGCAAACCGTAGTAATCAATCCTTCGCAGGATTTTTATATAAATAGTATGGTGTATACCTTCGTACATAATGACATCTATTATTTGGTTAATTCTGATAAAAAAATAGTTAAATATGATGATTTCGAGGATATGGGTATTAAGTTAAGAAACGGAAATATTCCTGCAATGTGTAATCTAAGAGCAGTAACGGCAGTTGATTTTATCAAAGGCATTAGAAAAGTCAGTCTATATCAATGCTTTGACAAAATAAATACACATATGAAAAAGTATATTGTCTTTGAAGACGATAGAATTTTTCCAATATTAGCTTTGTGGGTTATTGGTACATATTTTTATAAAATATTTAGATATTATCCGTATATTTGGCTAAATGCTGATAAGGGAAGTGGCAAAAGCAGAGTCATGGAAGTGATTGTACCATTAGCGTTTAATGCAGTAATGGCAGTCAATCATTCGGAGGCTTCGGTCTTTAGACTCGTTGATGTTGATGGAGCAACGTTGTTGATTGACGAATTTGAAAAGTTAAAGAAGGATAATCAACAGGGAATTATGACATTGCTAAATAGTGGATTTAATGCTGAAGCTACTGTCATAAGAAATGAAAGAAGAGGAGATTCCTTTAAACCTGTAGCCTTCTCATCGTATTCGCCAAAAATGTTTGCAGGAATTGATGATATTTCTGATGTACTAATGGACAGATGCATAAGAATAAAGATGTTTAAGAAACCGAAAGGTATTGAAGTCCAAAGATATAAGATCGACAATGAAACTGATAAGTTCCTAAAAGATTTAAGAGATGATCTATATATATGTGGCTTACAATATGCAAATCCAATTAAGGAAACTTATGATAGCAACATTATTGAATTGCCGTTTGAATTGTCAGATCGTGAAAAAGATATTTGGGAAGTCTTGTATTCTCTAGCTCAATTCATCGATAATGAGAGTAATACTAATTTAGAAGAGGAGATTAAACAGTTTTCAATAGAATCCAGCAAAGAAAGATCTAAAGCAAATATTGAAAAGAATGATTCCTATAAACTGATTAGTATACTCATTGACATTATTCCGACGTTACAACCAGTCAAAATTGATGGGAATACGATGTTTTATGATTCGGATAAAGTATTCAATAAGTTTAAGGGGACTGAAGAGTTTAGCTGGCTAAAATCAAAGAATTATCTCACGACAATGCTTAACAATAAATTTCATATTTCTTGTGAGAGGGCTACGATTAACGGTAAAAAGACCAGAATGTACTGCATTTCAAATAATCAATTAAAGGAGTTGGTGGATAGGTATAATCTGAATGAGGTTATTGATTTGGCTAATATATCATAATTGGTCTAGTGGTCTCGGTGCGGTCTCGTAAAAATGTAGTATTATCAAGGGTTTGAGGGTTGTTAGACCAATAGACCAAAGAATAATATAATAAATATAAGGGATATTTTTCAGTAAACTATTTCTTGTCATACTTTGAAAATGTGCGGTCTTGTGGTCTTGAATGCTGAAAAACGCTTGAATAGGGCGTTTTTGGAGAAGTGTTCGGACTGCAAGACCGATTTATTTGTAAAAATATCACTTCTATTAATGGATTCATGTTATCGAGTACGAACATTACAATATTTTTTAATCTTAGCCTAAGATTAAAATGCTATTTCTCTAATTTATGAAATCGGGAGCAAACTGAAGAAATACTGCGAAATAATGAGAAACCCTACCGTACGGAAAATCGTCTAATTTGAACAAATTTAGGCTTATATGGACTTTGAATATTTGTATTCTTGATGGTAATATTTACACAAATATTGTAAGTGCTTACATGATATTAAAGTGAGGAGTGATTCAACCTATGAATATCTACTATGAAGCACAAAGAGAACTAAATGGGTTTTTGTTTGAATGTCCAGATTTAAGGGCTGATTTAGTAAATTTGATAAATTATTATACAGATGAAAGGTTTCTATTATCGGGTTATACTCAAAAAATAAGTGCTTTATTTAAAACTGCAGCTAACCCACATGGTAAAAAAGTATTTATGAACGAGATACAATCCGAAATAAACAATCAAATAAATCGTCTCTATCAGAAACATGGACAATTATTTGAAACATTTGTTGATATAATAAGGAATTATGCTTGGAATGAAAAAATAAGTTATTGTGAACAAGCGAGGCTTATTATGGGTGAATCCCCAGAATCTGTATTTAAGAAAAATAATGCTTGAAATTTGAATTCTTGATAGTGGCCTATAACCCTAAACAATAATCTAAATAAATGAAATCATAGTCATATCTTAACAGTATTGACTATGATTTTTTGTTGTAGTAAAATAAAGGCATAGAACGTAATCAAAACTTATGGTCATAATGATAATCTGGAAAGAGGTAAATGTAATGAAAACTATAGGCTATGCCAGAGTTAGCACAAGACAACAAGCGAATAGCGGAAATAGTTTAGAGGAACAAGAAAAGGTTTTAAGAGAAAAAGGTTGTTCTGAAGTTTATAAAGAAAGCTATACTGGCACAAAAACGGATAGACCAGTATTTAATGAAATGCTAAGTATACTTGAGGCTGGTGATACACTCATGGTTACAAAGCTTGATAGATTTGCAAGGACGGCCACAGAAGGCGTTAATTTGATTAGAGAATTAATGGCTAAAGGTATTGGCGTTAATATATTGAATATGGGTATGGTAGAAGATTCACCGATCGGTAAAGTAACATTAACGGTGATGAGTGCATTTGCCGAATTTGAACGAGATATGATTGTGGAACGGACTCAGGCTGGTAAAGCAATTGCAAAGACAAAAGCAGGATTCAAAGAAGGTAGACCAAAGTCATTTACCGATACTCAAATAAATCACGCTTTGGATTTGCTTGAAAACTATTCATATACACAAGTGGCCGAAATGACAAAAATCAGTAAGGCTACTTTGACTAGGGAATTAAGAAAAAGGGAGGCGGAGTTAGTGTCAAATGTTGATAACCTGTATTTGATTAACAATTATTTACAGAGCAATTTGACTCGGGGAGAAAGCGTTGATGCAATTACAGCTGCCAAATGGTTAGATGAAGAAAAGCTACTTGAGGATTCTGTAAGAACACCTGGTCTTCCACTAAGAAATTTACTTAGAAGAGGTTTAATAAAAGGGGGCAGACAAGAACCCAATCATAGATGGTTTATTGATTTTGTAGAATAAGAATTGTATTTAATAATTCTATTGATAAATGGGGTATATATGAAAGATAAACATATTAAAGTATATGCAACCTATAGTCATATTTTTGGTTATAAATATGATAAAAGTGAATTAATAGAAATCATTAATGATCTACCATTAGGCACTATCTTCCCCATTATTTCACAATTGCTTTTTTCGCCCAAGTTGGCTAATAGTCAGGTAATTAAGGATAGTTTTATTAAAGATTTAGAAAATATTGATTCTGATAAACTTTTTTCCATTAGGGAAAAAATCGGTGATTCAATTATATACACGCCTCAAAGCTTACTTACAACTTGGAAATGGTTATTAGCTTATGGAAATCCAGATAATTTAGACAAAACGGTAGAACCAGTACAGGGTTTACGAAATATTTTATTCTTAAATTTGGCAATATCAGATTACTTATTTCCTGAAAACGAAACTAATGAAACAGATATTATTTATGAGTTATTGAGAAATATTTCTTTTAATTCCTACGAAGATATTGGTTCATCAATAGGAAGAGCGTATTATATTTATTGTGACATAGCTATAAAAAAGGAACTATTTATTGAGAATGAGTACATCGATTTTAATAATGATTTTATTAAGAAGAATGGTTATTCTATTGAACTACTACTTGCAATTTTATTTGGGTTATACTCATCTTTTATACAAGAATCTAGCATTACGAACAACTGGAGAAAAGATATTACAGTACTTTTTTCAAAAACATCTATTCCATCAAATATTTCTGAAATAATTAATCCATTACTATTAAACTATTCCGATGCTAATTTATGGGCTGTAAAAACAATAGAATATCCATGGAACTATCAATGTTTTAAAGATAAACCATTTTTCCAATTTGAAGACAAGACAATTATTCCGATATCTGGGAAAATGTTTACAGAACAAGTTTTTCACGAACTGTTTTACAGGGTTAGAAATTGCTATGACGAAGACGATGTTAGGTTTATTAGTTTTTTTGGTAGACCTTTTGAGATTTACATTGCAAATTTATTGGAAAATTGTGCAAAAATGTCATCACTAAAATATGAGGTAATCAAAGAATTTAGATATGGAAAAGATAATAGCAAAAAATCTCCTGATGCGTTTTTAAAGCTAGAGAAAAAACTCATCGTTATAGAAGCAAAAAGTCAAAGAATAAAAGCTGATGCTATTGAAATCAATGACAATAGCCTATTGGAAAAAGAAAAGCAGCGGTTAGTTTTGTCGCCATTAAAACAAATGTGTAATAGATTATCAGAGATTATGATCTGTGAATGTCCGATTGACCTTTCTTCGATTTCCGAAATCTATCTTATAATAATTAATGTATCTGATTTTCCAACTTTACCACCGATTGAAAAAGAATTTTCAGAACAACTAAAGGAGTATAGTAATCTTCCCATAAGAGGATTCATTCATTTAAATATTATTGAGTATGAAATATTATGTTACTTACTAAGTAGGAAAAATGGTCGACCAATAACACGAATCTTAGAAAACTATATTGATACATATGAAAAAACATCTTTTAGAAACTTTCTTAAAGATTCATCTATTCCATATAAACGCCCAGATATAATATCTCGCTATTTAGATAGAGCCTATAAAAGATTCAATGAAATTTTATTCCCGAAAAAATAATAATCAGATGTTCAAAACGAAATAGAATATCAAAGAAAAACAGGTATCACAGAAGGGTGAAAACACTTCCTGTTTTTTAATCAGAGTGGGGCGTAGTTTACATCAATTAAGCTTTTATTGGTTTCCCTACATATGAGAGCTATTGCTTCCACAGACTGCTGTTAGAAAATATCCGAGACATACAATTTCTAGCTATATCTGAAAAGGGAATACCGGATATTCCTTTTTATTATTTTTATGGGTAATTACCTCCATAGCCATATTACTCTATAATTTATGATGTCTTATTAGAGGAAAAGGTAAGGTAATATAGAATATAGAAGTATTAAGTAAGACATCAAGAGAGGGCGAAATAAGCTATGACTTATCCCGTAATATCTTTGTTTAGCGGTGCCATGGGGTTGGATTTAGGATTAGAAAAAGCTGGTTTGGACATTAAAATTGGACAAGACTTCGACCCGTGGTGTGCTAAAACTGCTACATCCAATAGTAAACCATTTGTTTTAGGGGATATTCGTCAATTGCTTATTGAAGACCCTTCTTGCAAGTTTCTACTTGAACCTGCTGGATTGATACCTGGAGAAGCATTCGCCGTGGTCGGGGGGCCGCCATGCCAACCATTTAGTACAGCTGGAAAACGACTAGGAACGCAAGACCCTCGTGGAAGTCTTTTTATGGAGTTTGTAAAAGTAATTAAGGTCGTTCGTCCACGGTTTTTTATAATGGAAAATGTTAAGGGTTTACTATCTGCTGCAATTAAGCATGTGCCGCTAGATGAACGTAACGGAAAACCAGTAGACCCCGAGGAACTTCCTGGTTCAGTATTTCACTTTATTAGAGAGACATTCCAGGAATTGGGATATAAACTTGTTCACGGTATTTTGGATGCATCTCATTATGGTGTACCACAATTTCGAGAGCGTTTATTTATTATTGGCTCTCGAGACTATGAAGATATTTTTTTACCCGTACCTACGCATTTTCAATTTCATCAAGACTTAGGTTATCGCTGGCTAACCTTGCGAGATGCCATAGAGGATTTAGAAGGCAATCCTGGCCCGTATACGACGTTTTCAGCAGAAAGATTAAAGTATTTAAGGCTTGTCCCTATGGGCGGTAACTGGCGTAATTTACCTCCTGATATTGTTGAGTCGGCAATGGGTGGAGCATATAACAGTGGAGGAGGAAAAGTTGGCTTTTATCGTCGTTTAGATTATGAGCAACCCTCTCCAACTCTTGTAACAAGTCCAGTACAAAAAGCAACAATGCTTTGTCATCCAATACAGGATAGGCCGTTATCAATTAGAGAATATGCTCGGATACAACAATTTCCTGATGATTGGATAATTGAAGGTAGCATTAGTGATTGTTATCGTCAAATAGGCAACGCTGTTCCCCTAGGATTAGGAAAAGCAGTTGGGCAAATGTTGTTAGCGGTTGCAAATGGAACGGCTAAAATTAATACAAGACGTTTTCGAGGGACTTCAATTCATGATAATTTGGCTAGAATTCAAAATATTATGTTAGAAGCTAATTAAAAAAGGTGTTGTTTTAATGGTTAATTCTTTGGAGTTAGAACAAAAAATCAGTGACTTATTGGACGACTTTTACAGAAGACGTATTGATAAGATTAAAACTTTGAAATTGAATCATGCATTATCAAGAAAAAATCCCTATTTGTATAGAGCAATAGGGGTTCAAAAAGCATCGGATATAGTTGAGGGGTTATTATCTGCCTATATGTCCAGTAGTGATGAAGGGATTTTTGGTGACGCTTTTTTTGAGCCATTAGCAAAGTTTGCTTCTGGCGGTGTCGTATCACCATCCGAAGGGGTGGATGTGGCTAGAGAAACGGAAGCAAGCTACTCTGCCATAGCTGTAAAAAGCGGGACGAATGTTTTCAACGCTCAAAGTCGAAGAAGACAAGGTGATGATTTTAAAGCATTAGAAAACCGTTTGCGAAAATTACAGAAACATTTTGATCCGGTCGTTGGTTATTGCTATGGGAAAAAACAGCAGAGCAAGAATTCTAAAGCAGCATTCCGAGAACTTGCAGGACAGGCTTTTTGGGAGTTTATTACTGGTGATTCTGACTTTTATCTAAAGATAATTCAGTTAATGAAAGATAAACCTCAAGAGCATTTGATTGAATATAAAGCTGCTTGGGACTCAGCTATTAATCGTTTTACGCATGAATTTATCGAAGAATTCTGCGATGAAGATTATAATATTGATTGGGAAAAGCTAGTAAAATTTAATAGCGGGTTACCACTTCAAAAGGGGAAATGAAAACATTACTTGCTAAACAGATACTAGATGTTTTAACGAAGAGGAATAAACTCTTCGTTTTCTACTTCAATCGGTATGCTCACTTTTCAATATTCTTAACAGGATACAGAAAATGACTATTGCCAACGTTTTTAAACATTGGTAATATTAGATAAGCAGAGTAATGATGAATTGCTTAATTAAGTCTATGAAAACTTGAAATGCTGATTATAAGCCACGATGTGGCTCAGGGGTAGAGCAGCTCACTCGTAATGAGCAGGTCGTCGGTTCGATTCCGACCATCGGCTCCACTGAAAACATAGACACCGCAATGATTTGCGGTGTTTTTGATTTTATAAACTAAGCTTATTTGTCCTAACACTGCAATGCGTTGCAACCCGATTATTTTCGTTGTAAGATTATAGCAATCTGGATAAGCAGCAGCCATATTTTCCAACTGCAACAAAGGAGTATGAGAAGACAAGGGGGAATTAGATGATCAGCGCAGCAGATCAAAGGTTTCGTGAGCTGAATAGGCTGTATGAAACGGCCTTTGGCGAACGCATACCACTGATGATGATCCCGGAGACTGAAACAATTGATGGTTTGTGGAAAAATATCCACGATAGCCTGGTTGCTGGAAAGAACTTACTACCTGAACTATATGAATGGATAGATGATGTCTTATATTAAGAACCACTTTCTTTATTAAGGTGGGTTTTTCGATACTGTTCATACCCCTAAGACGTGTCATGAAGCGTTGAACGTTTAATCTAACACCAAAAGAAAGCCAAACGTTGCTTTACAATAGTGGAAGTCAGAAATAACAAAAACACAGGAAAAGTCAAAAAAGCCATAGGGCTTTTTTTTGTGTCAGGAAGTAAATACCTTTAATAAGACAAATTCGAGCGAGCATATTAATGAATATAGAGTAACTGTAAAGAGGTGGATCGCTACAATAGAGCAATAAGTAACTATTTTGGATGTTTTAGTAAGTTTAAATCTGGTGAATCTATTAAGGAGTGATTTGATCTGCCCATTTACAGCCTTCAAGGATGACGTTTTATGAACAAATTACCATACATTTTAATTTTTTTAATGACCATAGCAGATACTTTGTTTACCGCAGTGGGAATGACTAAAGGAATCATCGCGGAAGCCAATCCAATCATTAAATGGATTTTTAGCGTTAATACAACACTAGCTTCCGTTACCGTAGTCATGTTTGTCGGTGTCTTGCTATTAATGATTTACAGATTCCGAAACCACATACGTTGGATAAAATATGGTCTGGGCTTGTTGGTTATAGCAAAGGTAGGAGTTTTAATACTGCACTTGAGGTGGATTATAGAAGTTATATAGTACTGATTATGAAAATTGATACCCTCAATAACAAAAAAACGACTATGATCTGTGAAGATTAAGTCGTTTTCTTTCATAAGTTAATATCCCTTAACGAAGTATACCTTATAGTAATGTACTCTGTTTAATTATTCCAGGCGGATACTTCCTTGCGTATCCAGCCGGCTAATTCATCAAAGCCCTGACCGGTCTTTGCAGAAACTTCAAAAATAATAATATCGGGGTTTAATCGGGTTGCGCGTTCCCTAACAGCAGCAAGGTCAAAGTCAAAATAATCCAAGCAATCTATTTTATTGATGATCATGATATCGACAGTCTGGAAAATCAAGGGATATTTCAGGGGTTTATCGTCGCCCTCGGGCACGCTGAGGATCATGGCTTTTTTGGACGCACCGGTATCAAATTCAGCGGGACAAACAAGATTTCCAACGTTTTCCAGAATGACAAAATCCAGATCGTCAATTCCAAGGTTGTCAATTCCCTGTTTTGTCATATAGGCGTCAAGGTGACACATACCGCCGGTATGAAGCTGAATTGCCTTAATTCCAGTCTTGGCAACTTTTTCGGCATCCACAGCGGAATCAATATCAGCTTCCATGACCCCAATGTTCATTTCATTTTTTAATTTTTCAATGATGCGCAGAACAGAGCTGGTTTTACCTGAACCAGGAGAGGACATAAGATTAAGCAAAAAGGTTTTGTTCTTCTTCAGCTCGTCTCTAAGTTTATCTGCCTCCATATCATTGTTTTCAAAAATGCTTTGTTTAATTTCGATAATTTTTACACTATCCATTAAAAACACCTCATTATGATATTTCTTTTTTCTTATTTTATCATAAGAGCTTAATAATACAAAATATAGCATTTGACATTTATGTGTTTGTACAATAAAATTTTTAGCAAATATATCTTCTGGGATAATCGATTGAAAAGTTAAAATATTTTTGCTAAACTTTTGTCACGGGCAAGAAACTTGTTTGTTTAATATAAACAGTCCTATATTAAACAAAGGAACTTATTGGCAATACATTTGAGTATGGAGGCACAGATGATAGATTTAAAGATATTAACGGATGCCGTTGGTGACCTTGATGAAGACGCCCTTATGAATATGCTGAACAATTTTGTTGCTTCACATCCTTCGCCAGAAGAAGGTCAGGCAGTTGTTGCGGCTTGTCAACTGGGAATGGCTAAAGTCGGTGACTTATTCGAAAGTGGCGAATACTTTGTTGGTGACCTTATTTTTGCTGGCGAACTTCTTACCCAATCTATTGAGATTCTCAAGCCTGTGATCGGCGGGGGAAACACAGCTAAGGTAGGAAAAATCGTTGTCGGAACAGTAGAAGGTGACCTGCACGATATAGGGAAGAATATCTTCAGGAGCATGTGCGAAGCTGCCGGATTCGAAGTCATTGATCTGGGAATTGACCAGAGTCCCAGTGCATTTGTTCAAAAAGTAAAAGAAGTACGACCCGATGTGGTGGGTATGAGCGGTGTATTGACTTTAGCGTTAGACTCCATGAAAAAGACTGTCGAGGATTTAACTACAGCCGGAGTACGTGACAGTGTCAAAATCATCATCGGTGGTAACCCGGTAACACAAGAAGCTTGTAAACAGATTGGTGCCGACGCCTTTACCACTAATGCTGCTGAGGGAGTAAAGATCTGTCAGGCTTGGGTTCAATAGATAACACGTTAAGTACGGAATTACGACAGGTCCTATAAAATTTTTCAAATAATTGCAAAATTTTTTAAAAAGAATATTTACAAAGCTGAAATAATGTATTATAACCTGAATTCCGAAGCAAATTAGATAAAATAACAGCGCAAACCCTTGGTATATAAAGGATAGCGCTGTTTTTGTTTTATCAAATTCTCATGGTGTAATTTAGCTCTTTTTAGTATCAGCTAAAATATTTTTTATCTCTTTTAGCGTGAGGAACTCTTTTGAAAAATCAACGCCCAAGACATCTTTCAATGCTAAAGATATCTCATCAACATGATCAAAGATGTATAGGTTTTTGTCTACTCGCGTACATTCTATTTTTCGTAAGCTATCAAGAATGTGCGTTGCCGAATACTTTCCATCAAATTGGTGCTGAAGAATCCGAATGATGGCCAGAGCCATAAAACAAATAAGGAAGTGCGATTCTATGCGGTCTTGCTTGGAAAGGTAAATCGGTCTGGTTTTTAGGTCGCTCTTCGTGATTTTAAAAGATTCTTCAATCCGCCAAAGCCCACGGTAGATTTCGATGATTTCCGTATCAGACTTATCCAGTTCACTGGTAACGATGGCATAGTACCCATCAAATTTTTCTTCTTCCCGAAGTTTTGCCTCATCAAATACCGGTCGTTTGTTTGCGGTAATGATCTCGCCGGTTTCTTTATCGTATTCAAGATTTTTAACGTATTTGGCAGCACCGTAGGAAGTGGCCCTATTGTACTTACCAGGGTCTCTTACAAGCTCCATCGCTTTAAGTAAAGCCGGTTCTCTTTCAGCTTTGGCACGTCGATCATAGTCTCTTGAATAAAAAATGATCTGCTTTTCATCAATGCGTTTTTTCACCGGTTTATTGTCGTTTCCGACGACACTGATCTCTCTGGGATAGATTCGTGATTTAATCTTGTAGTCATCGCCGATCCAAGTATAGCCGTCCTCATCAAAGACATAGTCTTTCAGTTCCTTATGAGCCCCTCGAACGGTCTGGCTGTACACATACCCGTCGCCGCGCATGACGTGGTAGTTAATGTTCTTTGCTGTGTTGTTTCCCTTATCGGCGACAATAATAACACGACCTATGTCATACTCTCTTTTCAGCTCAGCCAGCATGGGACGCACCGTTTCGCAGTCATTGGTGTTTCCCGGGAAAAGCTTGTAGGAGATTGGGATACCCATCGTATCCATAAATAAACCCATCTGAATGATTGGATCAGGGCGATGTTCTTTAGAGACACCTTTCTTCTTCATGTCGTCTTGTTCGTCGATCTCGAAATAGTAATTGGTTACATCGTAGTATACCAACTCTGTCGTTCTGCCGCAGAGAGCTTTAACCTTGTTATGGAGATGGACCTGTAAGTCATCTCGGTACTTGGCAATGATACTTAATGCTCCGTACACATTATCCAGCGAGAAATCCATATTTTCAAAGTACCGGTCTTTGTTCTCGAAGGCTTTTTTCTTTGAAGCCGGATCTCTAAGGCGTTCAAAGATCAATAACTTAACAACATTGTTCAGGATATATTCAATATTCAGATTCCGCGCCCTGTTAACAAAAAAAGTATGGAGTTCAAGATCGTGATATATCTTACTTAATGCAGCATAGCCGAAATACTTTCTGTTCATATTACCAATAGTTAGAGTAGCAGCCCTGTTAATCTTAATCTGATCGATGGATTTAGATAGCTTCTCCTCAGCATCCATTTTTTCAACGACTGAAGTGAAGTGTTCAATTGGATCGGGATATATTTTTTCAAGGACATCCACGTAACCAAACGATTCAATGGTTCGCGTTCGCGATTGTTTTCTTACAGGATCATAAAAGTTTGTGGCAGCTGACAAATAGGTTCTGCCTGTCTTAGAGTGAAATGCTTTTTTTAAATACATGAAAACACCTCGCGTTCACTTAGACTATATACTTAATTATATCACAATACGTTACATTACGCCATATAAATATGATTTAATTTGACTAAAAATATATTAAAAAAACCTTGCATTTGCAAGGCTATTGCTCACTTATTATTAAATTATTGCTTCTGAATTAGGGAGTAAAGATCTGTCAGGCTTGGGTTCAATAGATAACACGTTAAGTACGGAATTACGACAGGTCCTATAAAATTTTTCAAATAATTGCAAAATTTTTTAAAAAGAATATTTACAAAGCTGAAATAATGTATTATAATGACCTCACAAATCGATAATAGCAAACTTGTCGAAAGGCAAGGACGCAAAGCTACGGGCCTAAAACCTTCGGGTTATGGTCGCCGGGTTGCCGAAAGTGTAGGACATCAGTATATATGCCCTCTTTAGGTAACCCCCTAAAGAGGGCTTTTTGTATAGGCTGAAAAGGTATGTCGATTTGAACACGAAGAGGGTTATACAATGAATGCATTCATTATTCTGATTTCCGGTATACTCGCCGGCTTACTCATGGAGAAGATCACAGTTCTTCTCGTGAAGAGAAGAGTGAAGGAAATCGAAACCCCAAAATTTACGGGAACACCTCTCCGCAGCATGGTCTGGGCGCTGCTCAATGGATTAAGCTGGCTTGCTGTGTACCTTTTAGATGGCCTTAGCGCAAGAGCCATCGAATGTGCACTGGTCATCTCGGTGGTCATTATTATATCCGCCATAGACATTTCGATCAAGAAGATTCCCAATGAGTTGCTCTTGTCCCTTCTAATTATTCATACCGGCGTACTTATTGCTGAGGGACAAATCAACAGTATTCTTCCAGCGATATTTGGACTCGCAACCGGATTCTTCGTCTTTATGCTTCCTTTCCTTGTTGGCAAAAGCGCTGGCTTTGGTGATCTCAAATTCTCTGCAGTGGTCGGGTATATATTAGGTGTCCATGGCGTTCTGCTATCAGTTATTATCATGGTTGCCCTGCTTATCCTGTTTACGCTTTATCTAATCGCAACCCGTAAAGGGGGCTTGAAAACAAGATTGGCGCTGGGTCCTTTCATGGCAGCAGGCGCTCTGGCGGTTATGATCTATAATTTGGCATTAGGACAGAATCTCTTTAGCTTCATTACCCTATTTACGCTCTAATCGTACAGGTATAAATCCAAACCAATGATCTTAAATAATTATTTTGTTTTAATAAAGGAGGAGAACCCAAATGAAACAAATCGCGAAAAGATTCTTTAAAGAGGAAGACGGACAAGGTATGGTCGAGTATGGACTTATCATCGGACTGATTGCTATCGTTGTCGTTGTCGCGTTAGTTATCCTCGGACCGAAGATTGCCAACCTGTTTAATAATGTCAGCAACAAATTGTAATCCCTAAATTGGCTTAAATTGAATTTGATCTGTGGTGAAACACCTTGTTTTAGCTGCGCTCTGTTGATCTTATGAACTCGGGGTGCAGCTAAAGCACTATTTGGCTGTATTGCGGTTTTCGAAGGATTACGAAGGCTGTGATTGCAGCAAATGCTTGATCCGGAAGGAATGATCCCATTGCTGAAACAATTGTTAAAAAAAATAAAAGGGAATAAGGGGCAGGCTGTGGCAGAGTTTGCACTCATCCTTCCGATACTTCTGCTTATTCTGGGGGGGATTATTGACTTCGGCTGGATCATGATGAACCAGAACGCAGTCGATCACAGTGCCAGAGAAGGCGCGCGGTATGCGATTGTTCATGCCATAGAACCCAATGCAGTAACCAATATCCAGAACTATACGAAGGCATTGACGCCGTCTTTTATCTCCGGATCACTTGTGGTTACGGTAACCTTTTCCAATACGACTTATCCGAGGGAAGGCAATGTCACCGTATTGACTTCCAGCGACGTCAGCATATTGACACCGATTGTAGGAGTATTTGTCCAAGGCGATACAATTCATCTCGATTCTTCATGTACGATGAAGGTGGAATAATCATTGAGAAACATCACTATTACATATAAAACCAAACAATTTAAAATTCTGTTAAAACGATACCTATCCATAGCAGTGAAAAATGAAAAGGGTGTCGTGGCTGTTATCGTCGCTTTTGCCATGGTCGCCATTTTAGGAATGGCAGCCCTGTCGCTAGATATGGGTACAGCCTATTTAAGCATGGGGAAAATGCAGAAAGCGATTGATGCTGCGGCATATTCAGCCGGGAGACAGCTCCCGGTTCGAGTCGATGATTATTATGCTATTAATGCGATAAAAGAAAAAGCCGCGCAATATGCCAGCATCAATGGGTGTGATACATTATCTGCAAGCGATGTCACTTTGGGGGGTGCGGTTTTTGACTATTACACCAATATACAAATCCAAACCCAAGGCAGTGTGGATACGTCCTTTGCCCGTATTTTTGGCGTTGATTCTTTAGACTTCACCAAAAAGGCCATGGTCAAGATGTCCGCCATTGAGCAAACCACAGGTTTGACTCCCTTAGGCGTGGAAAAAGTAGAGTTCCAGCAAATTGTTCAGAAACAATTAACTGACGGTATACAAAAAGCCGTATTGAAGAACAGCGCCGGCGGAGGCATCGGACCGTTTTACAGCATTTTGGATTATGACGGAAAAGGCGGCCAGGGTGTGGACTATAGTCGGGATTTAGGACCATTGGGCTATACCGGGGTTGTAAAAGTTAACGATATATTATTTAAGGGGTTTGGGGCCAAAGTGGGTATCAGCAATGAAATTTATGAAGCGCATGCCTGCCCTCATTATCCAGCTTGTACACCGGAGAATTATGTATATGGCTGCCCGAGTATATTGAAAATACCGGTTTACACCGTTGTGGATAAAAAAACGATACGCGTGGATGGTTTTGCTGCTTTTCTCCTGCAACCGCGTACCGAGGAAGAAAAATCCTCTGATGCGATCGTTGGGATCTATGTAAAATCGCTCAGTACGGGCACAGCCAGCGGAGGCGATGTCACCGAGTCCGATTTTAACTGGCTGCAGACCTTAATGCTTGTAGAATAATGGAAAGGCGAGGATTGGTGTGAAAAAGCTTATTATCTTAGCACTATTACTGGCCGTCATAACCGGAATGGCGGGCTTCTTATTTCTTTCTAATTTGGAAAAGAAGGTGGAGAAGAATGCCTTGGGAGGGACAACACCGGTCGTCGTCGCCAAAGTCCAGATCCCGGAACGGACAAAGATCACACCCGAGATGGTCGAAGTAAAGAATATGCCCACGGAAGCCGTTAATCCGCTGGCGGTAAAGGACGGAAACAGTATTGTCGGGCGGGTCACGAAAGTAACGGTAGAATCCCAGGAGCAACTATTGACGTCGAAGCTGGTGGGTGAGGCAGATCGTGACGTAGAGCTTGCCTATGCTGTCAAAGAAGGATATCGGGCCCTCTCCATCCGAACGGATGATATTGACGGCGTATCCGGATTTCTTGTTAAAGGGGATCGCGTTGATCTTATCATGACTATTGATTTAAGAATACAGAGTAAGAACGAAACCGTCACAACGGCCACGATGGTCGCAGAAAATCTGGAGGTCTTAGAAATCGGACTCAAGCAATCCCCTGAAGATGGGTCTCAGCTATACACCGCGGTTACCTTAGCTGTTCCAGCTAAGGATGTTTTAAAGGTCAACTATGGTATAACCAAAGGAGACTACCAGCTGGTTCTGCGTTCAGCCGCGGATAAGACCATCGTTAATCCGCCGGATATAGTGTACTATTACAAAGAGTAATAAATGTTATCACGACTGAAATCCTTTCCTGGGAAGGAAGTAGCAGATGGAAAAAATTAAGGTTATGCTTATTGGGGTCGATGGCAGTAAACTATTTGAACTGAAAAATCTTCTGCGGCATGAGGATGTCGCCATCATGGGCTATACCAAGCTTGAGGATGGCGCCCTGGAGAAAGTATACAGCTTGAATCCCCATGTCGTTCTTGTCCAGTGCGGCAGTGAATATGACAGCTCCGTTAAGCTTGCCGAGCAGGTCTATGTTGAACTTCCCGGCTGCAGTGTCATCCTTCTGTGTGACAACACCGACAACAGTATCGTGGAGCGCGCGATGCTCGCCGGTGTACGCCGGGTACTGCCAATGCCGATCGATGGGGATACGCTCGTTGAAAACATCAAGACAGAATTCTCCATTGAAAAGCTTCGGCTGCAAAAAAGCAAGCATACAGCGGCGGTCAACCTACAATCCAAAGTCATTACTGTGTTTGGAGCTAAGGGTGGTATCGGGAAAACCACGATTGCAGTCAATCTCGCAGTCTCTTTAGCGCAGATGGGCAGTAAAGTTGCTGTCATCGATGCGGACTTGCAATTTGGCGATGTCAATGTGTATTTTGACATTGAAACAAAGAATACAATCGCCGAATTATCTCAGGGACAGGATACCGCCGATATTGATGCGATCAGGCGATTTACCGTTTTGCACCATTCAGGCGTCAACGTGTTATGTGCACCGAACAGTCCTGAATATGCTGAATACGTTTCACCGAAGAATATTGAAACAATCATTAATACCATGCGGCCGTATTATGATTTTGTTATTGTCGATACACCACCGCTATTAAATGATATTTCACTGGCCGCCATTGAAAATGCGAATTTGGTACTGCAGATCACGGGCATCGATATCTCAACGGTGCGCAATACAAAAACAAGCCTGAATATATTAGGATCGCTCCAACAGACCGATAAAATTGAAGTGATTGTTAATAAGTTTACCAATAGTATTATTACCGTAAAAAATATTCAGAAGATCATTGATATGCCCATTAAAGGACAAATACCTTTTGATTACAAAACAGCGTTGGAAAGCCAGAACAAAGGTGTCCCGGCAGTACTTGATGCTCCTCGGTCACCCATGGCTAAAGAACTGGTGAGGCTGGCCAGCGTTGTCGCTCAGAGCATAAATCCCAGCAACAGATAATACGTTGCAACAACATATTTATAACCGTATGGGCAGGTGAAACGGTATGGGACTTCTGGATAAAATTGAAAGGCAGAAGGGGACCCAACAAAAAGGCGACGAACATGAGGAAATAAAAAGAGCCGCTCGCAACCTGGATGCTTACTTAGATTTGAAGTTAAAGATCCACCAGGCAGCCATCGACGAAATCAATAAAAAGCAGATGAATGCACCCAGCCGTGAAATAGCCGAGGACATTCGCAAGATTATCGATGGTCTGATCAACATTGAAGCGGAAGACATAAATATTTCCCAGCGCAGTAAGCTCGGCGAAGAGATCCTTGACGATATCGTTGGTTACGGACCGTTGGAGGCCTTAGTCAAAGACAATACGATTACAGAAATCATGGTCAATGGACCCAAGCGAGTATATATTGAAAAAGACGGAAAAATCCAGCTTTCGGGTATTGTATTCCGGGATAATGACCATGTGATGAATATTATTGACCGAATCGTATCCTCCGTGGGCAGACACATCGATGAGTCCAGCCCCATGGTTGATGCCCGGCTTGATGACGGCTCCCGTGTCAATGCCATTATTCCGCCCTTATCGTTAATTGGTCCGGTGATTACGATACGTAAATTCTCCAAGACACCGATTCGGGTGGAACAGCTCTTGGATTTTGGTTCTTTATCAAAAAAAATGGTGGCCTTCCTGGATGCCTGTGTCAAAGGCAAACTGAATATTATCGTATCCGGAGGGACAGGAAGCGGTAAAACCACGTTATTGAATGTCTTATCCAGTTTTATTCCGGACACTGAGAGGATCGTTACGATTGAGGATGCTGCCGAGCTGCGGCTGCTGCAGGAACATGTGATCACGCTGGAAAGCCGGCCGGCTAACCTGGAAAACAAAGGGCAAATAACCATCCGTGACCTCGTTGTCAACGCCTTGCGTATGCGCCCGGACAGGATCATTGTCGGTGAGGTTCGTTCATCAGAAACATTGGACATGCTGCAAGCAATGAATACGGGTCACGACGGCTCTCTTACTACGATTCACGCCAATTCCCCAAGAGACTCTCTGTCCAGGATCGAAACCATGGTATTAATGTCGGGAATGGATCTGCCCCTCAGAGCAATTCGGGAACAAGTATCTTCGGCAATCGATATCATAGTCCAGCAGTCCCGGATGCGGGACGGGACACGTAAAATTATCAACATTACGGAAGTCAGCGGCATGGAAGGTGACACGATCATCATGCAGGATATCTTTAAATATGAAATGTCCGGTGAATTTGACAGTCATGGCAAGATCAGAGGAAAGTTTGTCAGTACCGGCGTCAGGCCGCTGTGTGTGGAAAAGATCAATAACAGTGGGATCATGATCAATCCAGACTGGTTTGTAACCGACTGATATCCGAGGTGAAAGACGATGGAAAAGGTCATTTTGACGATACTCATCATGATGGAACTGTTTCTGATCATCATGATCATTCTGCAAGTAGGTTATAAAGATAAACTGCTTATTAAAGCGCGTTTCAAACGAGTCATGTCCATCACCGGTCCAGACGAAAGACAAATTATTAAACAAGCCAAGCTGAAGCGAAAGAATAAATTAAAAGAGAAAGATAAAGAAGCGGGACGCTTGGGCAAGCTGCTGACGAACCTGGAAAATGAATTATCCTCTGCGGGCGTGTTAATGCGCTCTTCAGAATATTTAGCTATCTGGGCATTTGCCTCGATCGGGATTCCACTGATATTTTATCTCATCACACGCAATGCCATTGTGGTTATGGCTATTCTGGTTATCGGTTTTGCTCTGCCGCCATTGTTGTTGCATCGCAAAAAGCAAAAACGCGTCGATTTATTTGAAAAACAGCTGGTGGAAGCGATAGCAGTCATGTGTACAAGCCTTAAAACAGGACTAACCTTACAGCAATCAATGATGAGTATTGCCAATGAAATGCCTGAACCGATATCCAAAGAATTCGGACGGGTTCTCAGGGAGATCAGCCTGGGAAGCAATCTGGAAAAAGCACTGTTTAGCATGGCGGATCGGCTTAATAGCAAGAACTTTATGATCATCGTCTCTGCAATTTCGATTCAGCGGCAGATTGGGGGCAATTTGTCGGAAGTGCTTACGAATCTTTCAACCACCATCAAAGAAAGATTTCGGATCAAAAGTGAAATCAAAGTAATGACCGCGACCGGCAGGACTTCGGGCTTAATTGTCGGATTTCTGCCTATCGCCATGCTGCTGATGTTTATGTTGATCAATCCCTCCTTTGTGCATGCCTTTTTTGATTCCACAGCGGGCATTATTCTTATTTCGGTAGCAGCGCTTCTTGAGACAATCGGGTTTCTATTCATCCGGAAAATCGTCAACATTAAGTATTAGTGTTATCGAATATAGTCAGGAGAATAAAACATGCAGTTTTTTGTGATTAGCCTATCGGCATTGGTTTTTGTCCTTACCCTGATCCTATTCTACAAATGGGCCAGGATGTCCGATCACAAGTCCAGAAGAATCAAGGCCATTAAAGGGAAAGGCAAAGTTCAAATCGATGAGGAATTGGAAAAGCCTTTTGTCCAAAGGGTTATCCTGCCCTTTTTTACAGCACTGACGAAGTTAATTTCTAACCTGCTGCCGAAACGCAAGTCGAGCAAGAGGAATGAAAACAGCAGCAAGTATCAAAAAACGGAGAAGAATTTAAAACTGGCCGGTTTGACTTGGAATATCAATGATTACAACGCTCGTCGCATCATTTTGCTCGGTGGACTCTTTTTCATCTCGTTGATCGGTGTTTTATTCGCATCAGCTAAACCGGAGTATGCTTTTCTGATTATCGCGACGACCTTAATTATCGGCTATATGCTGCCAATACTGTATATTCGAATGCGGATTAATCGGCGTCAAGAAGAAATAACCAACCAGCTTCCTGACGTTATGGATCTTCTGGCTGTATCGGTTGAAGCCGGATTGGGGTTTGATGCTGCTTTAGCAAAGATCAACGAGAAAATGAACGGTTTGCTTATCGATGAATTCAATGTTGTCTTGAACGAAATAAAATACGGTAAGCCCAGACGATCTGCCTTAAAAGATTTAGCAGAACGGACACCGGTTGAGGAACTCAAGACATTTGTCAGTGCGATGATCCAGGCAGAGCATCTCGGAATCCCTATTAAAAATGTATTGAACACACAGGCGCAGCAGATACGTACTGCCCGCAGGCAAAAAGCGGAAGAAAAAGCTGCGAAGGCACCGATTAAAATGATGCTTCCCCTGGTGCTCTTTGTCTTACCGGTGCTCATTATTATCATTCTTGGTCCAACAGTTCTGATCCTGATGGAAAAATTTGGATAAACCCAGGTCAGTGTCGCAGCGTGAAATAGGTGAGTGAAGGAACGGTGTTACCAGTGAAGAGATGCAAGATCCAAATCGGTGAAACGCTCATAGCCGACAATATTACCGTTGCCGACAGTTTCGTCAGTCGACTGGTCGGACTATTGCGTCATAAGCAGCTGGCAGTTAACGAAGGTATGTTGATAATCCCGTGCAGCCAAGTTCATACGTTTGGCATGAAATTTAATATTGACGTGTTATTTTTAACCCAGAATAATCAAATCGTTGCCATAGAACAGAAAATGACACCGGGAAAAATGAGCAAAATAGTGAAGAATTCCCATCACGTTCTCGAGCTCCGGGCTGGAGCAACATCACAGTTTGGCTTACACATCGGCAATCAATTAGAAATTGTTTCGATATAACAGTACGGTATACGGAAGGAGAGTTAAACTTGAAACTAAGCGAATTACGTGAAGGTGCAGAGGCTACCCAAGAATTCGGTTTTTCCAAGGTTACATTTGGCGGGTATCATCGTGAGCAGGTGGAGGAACATATCAAATTACTGAATGACCGTCTGAATAAAGCAGAAGCTTCCTTTCAAAATGAACTCGAAGAATATCAGGCCATGACCTTAATGCTGACAAAAGAAAGAGATGAATACCTCAGGCAGTCCAACAGCGCAAATCGCATCAATCAGGAACTAAACCAAAAATTGGAGACCTTGTCTGAAGAACTCTTACACCATAAAGAGCAAATCAAAGAACTCCATGAAAAAAATGCCCAGCTTGAAGAAAACACGATCACAGAAAAAGATATTGAGACGTATGAAGCAACACTTCAACGCAATAATGAACTGGAAAAAGATTGTCGTAAGCTACAAGAAGAAAACAGTGAACTAAAGAAGGTTAACAATGCCAATAGCGAACTTGAAGAAACCAATAACGAATTACGTACACTGACTGAGAAACTTCAAGCCCAAGTTGACGAGCTGTTAGCTGATGAAGGCCAAGCCGAAGAAATTGAGGCTCTGAAAAGAATGAATCTCGAGCTTGACAATACAGTGGAAAAATTAAACTTACAAATTCAAATGCTCATTGAAAATCAGGTCAGCAAACAGGAATATGACAGCATGGTTTGTGAATTTGAAAATTTGCAAAAGGAATATGGGGAGTTAATCACAGAAAAGATCATGCTTGTGACAGATAAGAAAAATTTACAGGATGAAAATAGCCGAATCACTGAAGCTCAGGATAAATTAATCCAAGAAAAAAGCAAGCTGGTTGAGGAGAATATAAAATTGAAACTGAATACGCGGAAACTAATCTCTGTCTTTGATGCCAAAGCGTATGAATTTACTCAGTACAGGGATCAATTCACCCGTCAGATACGCAATGATGTGCTGAATGTATTAAAGATCCTCGATACGGAGCAGGCGAATTCGGCAAAAATGCTGGATAGCGGGATAGAGGGAATTGATGATTTTATGCTTGAGCTGAGTAAACCCGAATAACTAATCGGGAGACAAAGGGGACGGGGAGACAAAAGGGGAGACAAAGGGGACGTAGACAGTTGTCTCCTTCTTAGGGGACAACTGTCTACGTCCCCTTTGTCTCCCCTTTGTCTCAATAGAAAATAAAATAAGTGACACCGTCATAATTGACGATGTCACTTATCTCTCGATGCCGATTATTTCTTTTTAGAAAAGGCGAGAAGAATAACTTCTTCATTTAAATTGCGGTGTTTCGTATTAAGCTGGGATTCCGCTTGTTGGATCTGAGTTAATTGTTCCTGGTCGAGTTCGGCATATTCAATGTCCGAATGATGCATAATAGGATACTCCTTTCAACTTAAAATCGGTGTTGATAGAGATCAATTCCGCCCAAGACAATATGAGCGAGACCAAAACCGATTATACCCGCGCTTAACAATGGGAACATTTCCCGCTTGTTCATGCCGTTTTTCTTCATATCATTGACCCTCATCGCAACACCCGCAGCGGTGACGGCAGTACCTAAAGCGCTTGGTATCAAACCTTGACGTACCATATTTGATTCCTCCTCATCATTCTTTCACTATGTATTTTCTGCTAAAACAGCGATTTTTATTGAATAAAAATATTGGAAAAATGCGAACATTAAAACTTAAGCCGCAAAAAAATATTACCCCTGCGTCCAGGAGTAATAAAGCTGCGCTTAGTCTAAAAAAATATGTATCTGAGAATACTTTAGCACACTGAAATATTAGCGGTCAATAGGATAAATGCAGGATAAATCTCTACCTTGTCAATCCACTTGCTTTTTTGTCCAGCGATTGCTGTCCCGGAGGCGATATTTTTCCATCATTTCCTCAAAAGATTTTTCCAGGTCTATATCGAGGGAATTAGCCATACACATGATGATGAACAGGATATCAGCCATTTCTAAGGCGATATCACCTTCCTGCTCGGAAGGTTTTTTGGGCTTTTGTCCATAGCGATGATTGACTTCTCTGGCAAGCTCACCAACTTCTTCAATCAACCTGAGCATCATTGAGGAGGGTTGCCAATACCCTTCTTCAAATTGCGAAATCCAGTCATCGACAACTTTTTGCCAATCTTTAATATCCATGAACAAAGCCTCCTCAATTCATTGCAATTATTTTACTTTATGTGTAATTATACTGGCTATTATACGGGGTTTTCAGGTATAATTTTAAGTGAATTTCTATTACCAGGCAAGGAATTCTAGAATATACGTAGAATATCGTACTATTAATTATTCTAAGGAGTGAGACTGTGGCATATCTGCACATGTGGATGGATGCATTTCAAACGACGGATATTGTGGATATTGCCGTGGTTGCCATTATTATTTATCAGCTCTTGATGTTGATAAAGGGGACGCGGGCTGTCCAGCTGATCAAAGGCCTTTTTGTGCTAATGGTGATCTATTTATTAGCCAGGCAGATGCAGTTGGACACCTTATCATGGATATTGAATAAGGTCTGGGGTATGTTGCTTGTCGCTATCCCAGTGGTTTTTCAGCCGGAATTGCGACGCGCACTGGAGCAGATCGGCCGTGGTAAATTTATCACGATGCATCCCGGAACAACCGGTGCTGAAGAGTACAAAAAGCTGATCGAGGAACTTGTCCGCTGCAGTCAGGTACTGTCCCAGAGCCGGATAGGGGCTCTGATAGTTATTGAGAAAACAACCGGGATTCAGGAATATATTGAAACCGGCGTTAAAATTGACGGTGTCGTTTCTTCTGAATTTCTGGTCAATTTGTTTATTCCGAAATCACCCCTCCATGATGGGGCTGTAATCATCCGCGGTGACCGTGTCGCTGCGGCAGGTTGTTTTTTGCCACTGACCCAATATAACGGTCTGCAGAAGGATTTGGGAACACGACACAGGGCTGCGCTGGGTCTTTCTGAGGTATCCGATGCACTGATCATTATTGTTTCAGAAGAAACAGGCGTCGTTTCTACAGCCAAGAACGGCAAGATGACCCGATTCCTCGATGAGAAGAGCCTTCGCGATCTCTTGAAAAATGAGATTCTGGTGGAAAAGGCGAAGCGGATCAATCCGTTCAAGCGAGGTGACAGCAATGCGTGAGCTTTTGGCATTACGGGACATTATTCGTCGCAATATGGGATATAAAATTATTTCCATTGTGCTGGCCGTCATCTTCTGGGCGTCCATCGTCAGTACCACGAATCCGTCGCTGCTTGGCCAAAACAGCCTGCCGACACAGCTTGTCACCAAGAACCAACCCTCCAATCTGGCTATTATCTCTTCTATTCCCACGATTACCATATCATTAAATGATTCTGCCCAGACACAGAATATCAGTGAGTTTGAAGCCTACATTGACCTCAAAGGGGCTACTGCCGGGGAACATACCTATGAAGTTAGTATAGATAGTCCGGATGCCAAGATGATTAAAAATTGGAGTCCAAAAACCGTCACACTGACTTTAGATTCTGTTAAGAATAAGATTGTGACAGTTCAGCCGACGATTATTGGTGAGCCTGCTGAGGGCTATGATGTGGGGACATTGATCCTTAAGCCGGAAGTTGTTAATATTCGCGGACCCGAATCCATTCTGGAAAAATTAGATAGTGTCAGTGTGGAAGTCGATCTCTTGGGATTAAGTGAGAGTAAACGAATATCGCTTCCCGTGAAATTTAGTGATTCGCAAAAAAGTATATCGACTTCGGACCCGACGCTGCAGTCGGTGAAGTTTTATCCGGATACAATTGAAGTTATCATCCCCATCTTTGAAAAGGGCAACGCCAGCAAAATGGTTCCGTTACATGTGGATACCAAAGGAACACCGGCGGAAGGCGTTGAGGTACGCCAGATTATACCGGTACCCTCGCAAGTCAAATTAATCGGACCCGAGAACGCACTAAAGGGAATAACGTTCTTAAATTTAGGGACGATAGATATTGAAGGGCTGAGCGACAGTAAAGAATATGATATTGCGCTGAACTCGATAGCATTACCGAGTGGTGTGACCTTCGCTGCAGGAACGAAGATCAGTGTGATGGTCACGGTTGCTCCGAAAGCGGTTATGCAGAATATCCAGGTATCTGTTGAGGTCAAGAACACAGGAGAAGGACTGACGGCTGAAGCGATCACCCCGATTACGGTCACCGTCAGCGGGTATCCGGATACACTTAAAACCTTAAAGGCTGCAGATATCAATGCCTGGGTAGATGCCAAGGGGTTAAAGGAAGGAACCTATAGTGATACCACCGTCCTGTGGGAATTGCCATCGGGTGTTACCATGGTGAATATCCCAAAAGTTGAGCTGGTGCTGAAATCAGTGACAGCCAACCCACAATAATCATACCGTGATGAATATCAGAGGATTTGATGCAGAGAAGAACAGCAATAGAACCTGATAAGAATAGCCTATAGAACCTTTTACAGTAAACAGTAAACGATAATAATAAACGATTTGGAGTTATTTGTGAATCTTGTTTGGACGGATATAAAACTGCCTGTAGATCAGGATGTTGCGGAGTTACCGGACATCCTGGCCCGCAGGTTAAAGCTCCGCCGGGAATATATAAAAAACTGGCAAATAGTTAGGCGTTCGGTAGATGCCCGTAAAAAGCCGGAGATTTTTTTTGTCTATACGGTTGCTTTTTCTATTCCATCTCCCGGATCGGAATTTAGAAGAGTACTGGCGCGGTATCCGCAGCTAAGGGAGAGATCTGTGGATGAAGTCCGCATTATCAATAGCATACCTGAGAAGCGGCTTTCTTCTCGGCCTGTGATCGTTGGGTCCGGGCCTGCCGGCTATTTTGCGGCGTTGACCTTAGCAGAGAAAGGCTACCGGCCGCTTGTTTTGGAGCGAGGCGATGATGTTGAAACCCGCAGCAGCATTGTCAGCGGCTTTTGGCAGGGGCAGAAGCTGGATCCAGAGAGTAACGTCCAATTCGGCGAAGGCGGTGCGGGTACGTTTTCGGACGGGAAATTAACGACCCGGATCGATGACGCCCGAGTAAGGAAAGTGTTAGAGACTTTTTGCGCCTTTGGTGCAGATCAAGAAATTTGCTATGCAGCAAAACCGCATATCGGAACAGATGTTCTTAAACATGTTGTTGCGGCCATACGGAAAAAGATCCAGGATCTGGGCGGGGAGGTTTGTTTTCGTACCCGTGTATCCGGACTGATCATTCGCAACGGACGCCTGGAAGGGCTCGAAATAGATGCAAAGGATTCCTTGTTCGCGGAGGCTGTCATTCTGGCCGTGGGGAACAGTGCGCGTGACGTCTATGAATTTCTTCAACAATCGGGGATATCCTTGGAATCGAAACCGTTGGCCATTGGATTGCGAATTGAGCACCCTCAGGAATTGATCAATCTCTCGCAATATGGGGTTATCCGTCATCCGCGGCTTGGTGCAGCGGATTACCAGCTAACCTACAAGGATGCGGCTACCGGCAGAGGGGCTTATACCTTCTGCATGTGTCCCGGCGGGCAGGTCATCGCTTCTTCCTCGGAAGAAGGCGGTATCGTAATTAACGGTATGAGTAATTCCAGGCGGGACAGCGGCATCGCCAATAGTGCTGTTGTGGTCACGGTCAGCCCCATGGATTATGGTTCGAGAGACCCTCTTGCGGGGATTACCTTTCAGCGAGAATGGGAACGAAAAGCTTTTCAGGCCGGAGGGAATAACTACTATGTCCCCGCCCAGACAGTACAGGATTTTCTGAACCATAAGCTAAGCGGGGAATTTGCCTTAAAACCAAGCTACCAGCCGGGTTATGTACCCAATGATCTGCATGCGGTGCTGCCGAAGGAAATCAGCGGTGTTCTGGAGAGGGCACTAATGGCTTTTGATCAGAAAATTAAAGGGTTTGCCGGAACCGAAGCCACCTTGACCGGCATTGAGTCGAGAACCAGTGCACCGGTGCGAATCCTGCGGGATGAGTCAGGACAGTCAGTGAACGTCCAAGGCTTGTTCCCTGCCGGTGAAGGCGCAGGTTATGCCGGCGGTATCACGAGCTCTGCTGTAGACGGCATTAAAGCGGCAGAAAAATTAATGGCCCACTATGCGATGAAAGAATAGTCCAAAGGCAAAGAATCGCGTATAATCGAAATCAGGACGATACCAATGCAAAACGCTTTCAGTACTAGTAAGAGAATGTCAATCGCGATAGATATAAAGGAGGAACTAAGTTTGGCAAGGCTTTTTGGAACCGATGGGATCAGAGGAAAAGCAAACAGTGAACTTACCCCGGAACTTGCTTTCAAACTGGGAAAGGCGGGGGCTTATGTCCTGGGTAAAGGGAAGGAACATGCCCAGATTATCATCGGCAAAGATACCCGGATTTCCGGCAGCATGCTGGAGGCAGCGCTTGCAGCAGGCATTTGTGCCATGGGAGTTGATGTCATCAAAACGGGTGTCCTGCCGACACCGGGAATCGCCTATTTAACGCGTACGCTCCAAGCGGATGCCGGCGTTGTTATCTCGGCTTCCCATAACCCGTTCGAAGATAACGGTATTAAGTTTTTTGCCGGAAGCGGCTACAAGCTTCCGGATGAAATGGAAGATGAAATCGAAGCCGTACTCAATCGGCTCGACGAGCTGGAATCACCTTCCGGAAGCCGGATCGGGACAATCATGGATATGGATGACGCCTCAGAAAAATATGAGCAATTCTTAATCAACACGGCACCATCCTCGCTTGAAGGTTTAAAAATAGTACTCGATTGTGCCAATGGGGCTGCCTATAAAATCGGGCCTAGGGTCCTGACCGACTTGGGTGCCGAAGTTATCCCCATCTTCAATCAGCCGAATGGGACGAATATCAACGTTCAATGCGGCTCTACCCATCCGGAAGCACTGGCGAAGGCAGTTGTCGAGAGCGGCGCGGACATCGGTCTGGCCTGTGACGGCGATGCAGACAGGATCATTGCGGTAGATGAAAAAGGTCAAATCATCGATGGGGATTATATCATGGTTATCTGTGCCAGCGCGTTAAAGGAAAACGGCAAGCTGGCCCAGGATTCGTTAGTCGTGACGGTGATGAGCAACATGGGATTGCATAAAGCCTGCCGTCAAGCGGGGATCCACGTGCTGGAGACAACCGTCGGCGACCGTTATGTCATGGAAAAACTGAAGGAATCTGGTGCGGTATTAGGCGGCGAACAATCCGGACATATTATCTTCTTAGAACATAACACGACCGGGGATGGCTTACTTTCTGGGTTGCAGCTGCTGGATGTGCTTAAGGCCAAGCAAATGCCGCTGTCGGAATTAGCGGCTCAGATGCGGCGCTTCCCGCAGGTGCTGCTTAACACACGGGTTGACAACAAGGATAAGGTCATGGCGAGTGGCCAGCTGAAAGAGAAAATTTCGGAAGTTCAACAGCACCTCGGCGAAGACGGACGGATTCTGGTGCGTCCATCAGGTACGGAATCGTTGATCAGGGTTATGCTGGAAGGACCTGATCAGGAGGAACTTGCCAGCCTGGCACAGGCAGTTGTTGCGGTGGTTAAATCGATCGATTGCTGATGTTATGCATTTTCCGTTTTGCCTCTGGAAAGAGACGGTATCCCAAATTCGCAAGCGGTTGCGAATTCGAGATATTTTTTTAAAACGTTGCACATATAACGTTATAAATAATAATATAGTAATATTCATAACGATTTAATGCTATTTTTGGCAATCTGATCCGCCTGTGAACAAAAGTTCACAGGTTAGGACTATCTCTCAATAGGAAAATCGATTATAATAGGTGGAGTGTAGCCAGGATGCGGGAGGTGTAAATGAACAAGAGAAGATAATAACGTTTACTAAATCGAATAACTGAATAGTCAAAATGATCAAGACGGTCAAATAATTTAGCGCCAGAACCCGACTAAGGGTTGACGAGGTAGAGGTTAATCGAAGTTTTCGGCGGGTGCCTCTCGGTGGCTTGTCATCGTAAGATTTGCTACAAAAATGAGGAGTAATCTTCAGAACAAAGAGTGGATCAAACAAGAGCAGGGGTTTCTGTGAGAGACCCGAGTATTCTTATGCCATTAAGGACATAGAATTTAGTTTCATTTGCCATCGTGTTAATCGATGCGGTGCGTTGTTAATCCAGCGATGGCGTTACTAATTTCTTTGTTCAGCCAATTTATGAGCTTTGTCATTATCGGCCGTCTTCTAAACGGCTATTTTTTATTCGGATATAGCTAAGTTTACACATCGGCGATGCCTATCTGTGTAATTTGAGAGGAGAAAAAGGTATGTGTGGTATTGTTGGATATTTTGGAGAAAAGCAAGCTGTTCCCATATTGGTTGAAGGTCTAAAGAAATTAGAATATCGCGGCTATGATTCTTCGGGGATCGCCGTTATGGAAAAAGGCGGGATCCGGATTACGAAGAGTGTTGGTAAATTAGCACATTTAGAAGAAAAACTGACCAATCGAAAGTATGTCGCCAATATCGGGATCGGTCATACCCGGTGGGCGACCCATGGCCGGCCGTCAGATAATAACGCGCATCCCCATATGGATTGCCATGGTGATTTTGCCGTCGTACATAACGGGATTATTGAGAACTATCTGGCCTTAAAAGAGTGGTTAATCGCAGAAGGGCATCACTTTCGCTCAGAAACGGATACAGAAGTGCTCGCGCATCTGGTTGAACATTTCTATGAGGGTGATCTTCAGGAAGCAGTAAGAAAGGCTCTGGCAAAAGTATCGGGATCCTATGCTGTCGTCGTCTTAAGTTACAAAAATCCGGATATTTTGGTTGCTGCCCGTAAGGACAGTCCGTTGATCGTTGGTATCGGAGATGGCGAATATTTTATCGCCAGCGATATCCCGGCTGTTCTGAAATACACCCGGAAAACCTATATCATGGAAGACGGAGAAATGGTGACCGTGTCTGCCCAAGGGTTGGCTTTCTGCAATAGTATCACCGGCGAGTGCGTTTTTAAGGACGTTTTTGAAGTGACCTGGGATGAGACAGCGGCTGAAAAAGGCGGATATGAACATTTTATGATCAAAGAGATTTTTGAACAGCCCAAGGCGTTACGCGATACACTGGCCGGGAGGCTTAACCATACGAAAGTGACTCTTCAGGAAGTCGACCTAACACCGGCTGAAATCGCTCAGTTTAATAAAGTGGCGATCGTGGCCTGCGGGACCGCTTATCATGCCGGACTGATCGGTAAAAGACTGATCGAACAGTGGGCGAAGCTGCCGGTGGAAGTGGATATTGCTTCCGAATTCCGCTATCGTTCCCCGCTGATTGATGACAAGACGCTGGTCATCGTTGTCAGCCAATCGGGAGAAACAGCCGATACCCTGGCCGCGTTGCGCGAATCAAAGAAGAAAGGTGCCCGCGTCATAGCCATCACTAATGTGGTTGGCAGCTCTGTCGCACGGGAAGCGCATGATGTCATTCATACCTGGGCAGGACCGGAAATCGCTGTCGCTTCGACGAAAGCCTATACGACCCAGATCGAGGGTATGATCCTGTTAGCCTTGTATCTTACCCAAGCCAAAGGGACGATGCCACAGGAATGGATTACTGAAATCATTGCCGAGTTGGGCAAAATTCCGGATAAAGTAGAGATCTTGTTAAAAGACGGTGCGGAGAATATTAAAGCTTTAGCTAAATATTTTGAAGAGACAGATAGCTCATTCTTTATCGGACGTGGCCTCGATTGGTGTGTTGCTCAGGAAGGCGCGCTGAAACTGAAGGAAATCTCCTATGTCCATGCCGAAGCCTATGCTTCCGGCGAATTGAAGCACGGTACTCTTGCCCTGATTACACCCCATACGCCGGTTATTGCGCTGGCAACCCAACGTGATCTTTACGAGAAGACCGTATCCAACGTCATCGAAGTCAAAGCCCGGGATGCGATGGTCATTGGATTCACCTTTGAAGGCAACACGGATTTACATAAGTCCGTGAATGATATCTTTTATATTCCGGAGACCGTCAATGAACTGGCCCCGATCCTGACGGTGATTCCGCTGCAGCTCTTAGCTTACTATGTGTCTGTAGCCAGAGGAAATGACGTGGATAAGCCGAGAAATTTGGCTAAGTCGGTAACTGTAGAATGATATAATTCGAATTAATGTCCACTTTTTGTGGATTTAAAATAAAGTTTGTTCGTTTAAAATAAAGTTTGTTCTTTTTGAAATAAAGTTTGTCTAAAAAGCTTTTTGAACAAATGATAGCAGCAGATTGGATTTATTGGACATTAAGATTAAAAATGTCACAAATAGTCTAATTTGATATAATAAAAGACCTTGTTTAAAACAAGGTCTTTTATTATATCAAATTAATTAATTGGAAAACCGAAGTTGCTTTATAAGACTCCAAGCAGTAACAAATCTACATTGAAACAACCAAGTGCGTTAATTATACTTTGAATCTCCCTGATATTCACATGATACAAACTAAATTTATGAGATCTCGTAAAATTCGATATAAGGATCCTTAATATAATCTGCTTCTAAAAGCAAATCATATACGTGTTTTTTCTGCTTAATAGATTCATTATAGATATTTCTTAGATCATTTTTTGAAAGCGTATTTTTTCCTTTTTTAGAATCTTTCGTATTATCTTTTTTGATATTTAGATTACGTGCATTTTCAAATACTTCAGTTCTTAGTGAGGATATATCAGTGAGGTCAGTCGTGCTTTCAATAGCAGTGTTTACTATTGTCTTAAGTTCATGATCTGATAGATTCTTAAAGATTCCGAACATCTTCAGTTCTTCATAAATATTATTAGATATATTTGTTATTGATGTTTTGTTCAATTCTTGTTTATCCTTAAGCAACTTACTATAAGCTCCATGTGACTTATAGGCATTTTCAATACTATTTATTATTACTTCATAATCAATTATAACATCTTCATATCTAATAAGTTTCTCATAATCATTTGTTCTAATAGCCTTAATAATCTTCTGGACAATAAAAAGGTCTTTTTTAGCCGTTTTTCTGATTAGCGCGGGAGTAATCAGTTCCTTTTCTGTAAATAAAGCTCTACCTTGAACCAAAATAAAGAGATTAACAGCAATAGCTGTGATTCCCTGTGATTGTTCATACATTACCTCATTTAGCTCTGGTGTAAGGGGTATTTTTTCTTTAAGATACTGAAAATACCACATTGATTCTAAGAACAAATCCCATTCTACATCTTTATCCATCTTATCCCAGAGTATTCCTGCTTCGCTGCATACTCTTCGACCAGACTTTAGTTCCTTATCAAGCAGTTTCATTGCCTTAAATGTTCCTATTAGGACCAACGGGATACCAACAATATTGGTTAAAGTAACTAAAAAATTAAGAATGTCTTCAGATTCAGATTTTGGCTTAATAAGAAATTGTATTTCGTCTATTACAAGTAATCCAATTCCATGAAGTGAAGATAAATAGGCCATATGTATCATCATAGTAGATGTAGTTTCAGAGTTATATTTACTAAAATAATCAGTACTTTCCAATACACCATCTACTGCTTTAAAAAAATTTTTACATAAGGTTTTTAAAGATCCATCATAAGGGCTATCAATTTTTAACCATACTATTTGAGTCCTTGTAAGTGGGACCCCTCTGTATTCCTGATGGTAAATTACCTGCGGATACATCAATAATATTTTTTCAACAGCAGTAGTTTTACCAATGCCACTAATACCAATAATACTTATGCTATCTGCTGTTGAACGTAAATAAGAATCGAATTCTTTACTGACTTCTTCATCAATTATATTCTTTTTACTTTCTTTTACAGTATTTAATATCTGTAATCGTTTAAGAAACTCTTTTGTAATGGGATTTCTTGCAAGGTATCCTCTTCTTATCAGGACAGAGATACTCTTCTCGATATCAAAATGAACCGGTAAAGGTTGTATAAAGCTTCTAAGTCTACGAATCAAATGAAAACGGACGTTTTTCGAGTAATCTAATTCATCCTCTGTTATTAATGGATAAAATAAGAGGTTTTCAGCTACTTCATCCTCACTGAAAATGGGAGGAAGAGATTCAATAAAAGGATTCCCTTCATAGTCCTGAACTATTTGAGTAATATATTTTGCTTGATCTACAACAGCCCCCTTTAAAAGAGGATTTTCTGTAGGGAAATTATTTTTTGTCACCTTGATATTCATCCTTTTTATTTCTAAGTCTATTCAGAAGGTTAAGATTTTCTTCCTGTAATTCCTCGTCTATTACGTTTATCTGTAAAACAGGAGCTTTATCGTCATATCTGTTAGTTCTTGCAAGAGTGAATGCCTCCTCCTTGCGTATTAACTCCTTTTCTTCGACCCTGTTTTGCTGGATATTGCTAAGTCTAGCCTTTTTGGATTCTTCTGGAAACTCCTTCTTTACATTATTTGTAAGCATTTTAGCGTTAGATATAATCCTTCGGCCTTCTGATTCTCTATCTGCAATCATCTGGCTTTGTTCGCTATATGAAGCCTTCTGTAATTGCCTCATTAGGTCTTGGTTAAATAATAATTCATCTAATGACCATTCACTAAACTCTTTACACTTAGGTAACAAAGAACATGTAGTATAACTTTTCCATTTTGCGTCTGGAATGTATATATTACTTAGTTTCCTTGGGTCATAGACTATTTTAATCTTCTCTTGAGTACGATCAATAAACCATTGTTCTGCTATAGCCTTTTCTGAGCTATAGAATAAGTCCTTATGGAATTTAATTCCTTCCCTCGTGATATTCGCAATATCCACAGGGAGGGTATTCAATCTAAGATTATCCCTATCACATTTTTTAAAACCAACAGTTTTCCTAGACAAGCCCCAATTCCACAAATTGATGGGGGTTGGCTCTATTTCATGTGAATACATTTCTGTATCCAGGGGATAATCGGAAATGACCTTTTTATTATGTAACAAGATGCTATCGATCATCAGTTTAGTAAAATCATCCATTGTCAACGTTGCATCTAATCTGTAGTCGTGATGGTGATTTGCTCGGGCCTCTCTTACTTCTCGAAATTCCTTCTCTACAGCACCTGGAGATAAACGTATAATTCTAGAATTTAGTGTTCTAAAGTATCTTTCGACAATTCCTTTAAGGTCACCACGATAAGGTGGTGCAAACTCAACACGTATTCCCATATTACTAGTAAGTCTTTCGGATTGTATCCCTTTAAATTCACCGTTGTCTACTAAAAAGATTGTAGATAATAAGGAATTTGGCCATTCGCTTGGATTGATTAGTATCCCATATTTTTTACATAATTCCACTTTATCTTCTAAAATACTATCTATCGCTACCAAAGCTGCTAGCCAAGAAGGCCCTTCCAATGTAACATTAAAACCTACAATTAACCTAGAAAAAACATCGATAATAACATAAACTACAGGTCGCCCTATGATTCTTCGCCTTTCCCTATTTAACAAATAAATATCTGCAATTGTTGCATCAATTTCATATCGCCATCCAGGCCCAAAGGTTTCCATATTAGAATTACCAAGCAATTCTCTATAATGTGTTAGGAAAAAGTTTTCTCCGCGACTTTTTGTACTTCGATATTCAATTTTAATATTATTCTTAAACCAATAATTAAACTGGTTGTATGTGGGGGTCAAATTTTCATCCCATCTTTTATACTTTGTTTCCTTTCCTATAATATATTTGTCTGAAAAATAGTGATCCTTCATTATTTCATAAACATCTGTTATCGTCGTTTTGCTATTATAATAACGATCTACGGAAGTTTGAAATATTTCCTTTATATTGTTATCAACGTTAATTCCGTTGACAATAACACCTCCTAGTCTAACCTTTGGGGGCCTCCCTCTTTTCTTCTCCGTACAATTTCTGGATTTTCCTCTTGCTCCGGAGTTGGAATAGTCAGGAAGAAGAGCGTTTTTCGTCATTCCTCTTTGCCAAAAACGTATCATTATTCTTTGAACTTTATAGACCGGTACGTTAAATTTAGTTGCAGCATCTTCTAAGGAGCTTTGTCGATAATTCCGAAATAATACTTTTGGTTCTATTGCATTCCAGAGATAATCCGCTATTTTCCATTCATTATCTCTTTTTTCCTTGTCAGAAGGTTTTATACTATCTTCATCAAGAAACTGAAGATAGGGATCATTGATTTCTCTGATCAGATTGTTATTAATTGCTTCTTCCAATTCTGAAATTCTTATAGTATTTGGCAATTTCAATCCGGATTCAAGTGGAATGGAATAGGCATAAGAGTAACCTGGACTAACCCAAATAATCCTCATTTTCCCTGCAGATTTAATATTTTGTAATACCGTATTTACATGAATCTTCACACTACCGCCTCTTTAAGTTGAACTTTGTTGAACATTAAGGATAATGGTTTATCTAAATTGATTTTCTCCTGAGATAAATCAGTAAATACAGCTTTTGTTTTTAATAAATGATAATATATTGAAATACCTGAACCAGATATTAACCCTAATCGGTCATCAAACTTCTCAGTAATATCTCGAATAATTAATGGCTGTGTATGTTTATATAATCCCTCAAATAATTCATTTACAAATCTCTCAACTCTTTCGAGGGAGAAATCTTCAAAGAGGGCTAAATCTTCTACATTGTGATAATCGTATATCATTGAGATATTGTCAGCTAATGTTTTATTTATCTGATGTTCTGTTACTATACCCCAGTCAACCCCTTTTCGTTCCCAAAATTGTCTTTCTAGTTCAAATTTTTCTAACTGACGAGGATTCAATAAGTCATCCTTGGGTTTAATAGTCCGAGCAAAATACTTAAGTTTATTACCTTTTTTGCCGGTTAATAGCATATCCGTAGTTAAGACGAAAGCGTGCTTTGTCTTGTTGTCTTTTGGATGATTAATTCCTAATTCCTCTGCAATTAGTAAAGTTTCTTCAAGGGGAAGGGGATATTGTTCACGGATATCAATAATATAATCAGAGTATTCCGCAATAAAGAAATAATTTCTTTCATTATCTGAAAGAAAATGATGAGTTCTTTGACATTTATATCCACGAATTTGATGTTCTCTTCCAAGTGAAGATACATCTCTAACTGTTAACCATGGTTTATAGTCTTTTCCCACTCCTTGGCCTCTACCTTCATCGATCCATCTTTTATACTTTGTTTCGTTCATCGAGTAATTCCTATTTGGCATATGTACCTCCATATCCGCTATATTATACCATTTTTAGTATATATTCTAAACAATCATTATTTCAGAAACTAAATATTAAGCAAAAGTATTATATATATAGGAATAAACGGAAATAATCATTGGGGAAGTAAACTTAAAATTAACGTAAAATATGAAGTTAATTTCTCTAGTAAATTAGACTGATGAAAGAAGATATTATGATGTTTTTTCCTGACCCGTATCCAGATGAAATCTTATATAGTACTTTTGCTAGGTATCATTTTTATAGTGGAAATAAGAGCTATAGAGATACCCTAGAAGAGTTATTTGGTAGCGGTAATATAATGCCTAGTGTTTTATTTCCAAGTAAAATTGAATCTGTTTCAAGACGGATAAAAAATGGTAAATATTTACCAGATTACCTTATCCAAAATCATACGCTATTTCCATTATATATTCAGTTACAAACATTCGAGAAAAGACAAAATCTAATAAAAGCTATCAAACATGGAGATAGTGAAGGTCTCTATGCATCTCTAGGGGTAGCAGCTGGCAGCATTTGCTCTAAAAAACATTTATATTACTGCCCAGTATGTGTGGAAGAAGAAGTTTCAAACTATAACGAGGCTTATTTTAAAAGAACCCACCAAATTCAAGGTGTTTTTGTGTGTCATATACATAGGTGCCTTTTAAGAGAATATCCAGTTGATTATCGGAAATACAGTAGAATCGGGTTTATTAGGCTTGACCACAAAGTCATTTCAAATAGGGTTGCTTATAATATTGAATTGCCGAAAGATACAGATCATTTTAGAATATCGCAAGCCGCTAACTACTTTTTGAATCACCCTTTAGAGGAAGTAAGTCTAGAAATAATTAAACAGAAATACAAAGAATTGTTATATGACCGAGGGCTTGCAAAACACAGTGGACAAGTAAATCAATTAAAACTATATGAACAATTTATTGACTATTATGGATCAGACTTTCTTAAGTCGTTAGAATCTTTTCCGCAAAAGGACAACGGATATTGCTGGTTAAAAGTAATAACAAGGAAAATAACCAGAGCTATCCACCCCATCAGGCATATATTACTTATCCTTTTTTTAAGTAATAATGTTGAAGAATTTCTAAATTACAAGAAAAAGCAAGAGCCCTTCGGCAGGGGTCCTTGGATCTGTCTTAATCCAGTAGCATTTCATTATAAACAACCTGTAATATCTAATGTTAATATTACAGAGGATACAAAAACAAAAGAACCTGTTGGCACATTCAATTGTTCTTGTGGTTTTATTTATTCAAGAAGGGGCCCTGATACTTCGCCGCAGGATATATATAAAATTGGAACAATTAAAGCTTTTGGGGGATCATGGGAAAATACTTTGGAAAAAAAGCTTTCTCAAAAAACATGGAGCTTAAGAGAACTCGCAAGAGAAATGAAGTGTGATCCAAAGACAATAAAAAAGTATAGTCAAAAACTTAATAAATCATTAGATGATTCTGTTATAATTAATAAAACAGAAAAGTTAAAAAAGGGAGATTGCTACACAAAATCACTCATTTGTTATTTAGAGTTGAACCCTGACTGTTCGAGAACTCAGATTAGGAAAAAGTTCAATAGAGAATATGCATGGTTATACAGAAATGATAAACCTTTATTAGAGAAAGTATTGCCTTCTTCAAAAAAGTCTCCTACAAAAAAATATAACAGAGTTGATTGGGTTCAAAGAGATTTTGAAATAGGGCATGATGTTAAAAAAGCACTCTCAGAAATAAAGCAATTGGAGGATCATGAGAGGATAACGTTAGCGTTAATTGGCAGGGCAATTGAGAAAGAAGACTTACTTAGGAAGTATAAGCAGAAGCTACCTTATACAATGAGAGTAGTATCTAGCGAATTAGAAACAATCGAGGATTATCAAATTCGGCGAATCGGAAATATTAGTAAAAAACTTTACAAAGAAAAGGGCAAGTTAAGAAAATGGGAAATCCTTAAAGAGGCGGGATTAGACCAGAAAAAGTTATCTATTCGGATCGTAAATGAAATTGAAATGGTATTAGAAGCAACTAAAGCATGAAATAAACGGATTTTTCTTATTTTGATTGCATTTTATGATATAGATATTTGGAGAAGATGCGATGTTGAGTTACTTCCCAGACCCTTATGAAAACGAATTATTATACAGCACAATTGCAAGATATCACTATTACTCAGGAAATTTATCTAATGCTCATACTTTAAAAGATCTTTTTAATATCTCCACAGTTAAGCCTTCAATTTTCATTCCTATAGGAATAAAAACATTGGCTGATAAAATTCGGAATAAAAAATACACTGTAGATTACTTACTACAGAATCATACTATATATCCATTATTTAGTCCCTTTTTAAATCAGAAAACTAGGAATCATATTATAAACGGGGTAGATTCCGGAAAGGGTAGGCTAAATAGTCTTAGAATCATGCGGAACTATGATAATTTAAAATACTGTCCTTTATGCGCTAAGGAAGACTATAATAAACACACAGAAGCTTATTTTCGTAGGGAGCATCAAATACCGAATCTTAACATTTGCTGCCACCATAATTGTAAATTAAAAACTTATCCAATTTCTAGACTTAATGTAAGTCCAGATTCCTTCATTCGTTTTAACTACAGTTTAGTCGAAAAGGAGATAAATGATAATCGTGCATATACGGATCCAATAAATGAAAAACTTGATAAGGTATTAGTTAATAGCGCGTATCATTTATTGACAAGCAATTTCCAGAATGCTGAGAATTCATTACGGCAAAGATATTTATATTTTCTTAGATCAAAAAACTATATGTTCAGTAGAAATAAAATTAATGAACTTAAACTAATGACTGATTTTAAAAACTTTTATACTGAAGAAAGTCTTAGTTATTGGAACTTAAACTTTGACGAAAAACATAAATATAACTGGATACGACGATTTTTACAACGTCCAGATGGATCTCAAGATCCAATTAAAAATATCTTGCTTATTTATTTTCTCTGCGGTGATTTATATTATTTCTTTAGTATCAATATTAACGATGAATTAAATTTTCCATTTGGGGAAGGTCCATGGCCATGTTTAAATCCAATAGCAGAGCATTACGGACAGAATGTTATTACGAATTTTGAATTAGTAAAGAATCGTAGTATAATGGGATACTTTAAGTGTTCATGTGGTTTTACTTACAAAATTAATATCTTTGATAAATCGAGATTTACTAATTTAACAGGTTCCAATATTGTAGAATTTGGATATGAATGGGAAGAAAAGCTAAAGGGATTAATTCTTAAAGGATACGGAATTACACGGTTAGCAATGGAAATGAAATGCTCAGATAAAACCATTTTAAGATGCTCAGAAAAAATTGGCTTAAGGGATAGAATTAATAGTGATAAAAAATATTCGCATTATATTTTTAATAAGAATATAAATCAGGATCAAAAAATGGTGAATTACAAGAAGCGAATACTAAATTACATAGAAAAATATCCACAAGCAACAAGAAGCCAGATAAGAAGAAATCTCCATAGCACGATAAGTTGGCTTAGATTAAATGATCCAAATTGGCTAGAGGATCATTTGCCTAGCAATAAAAGCCCTAACTTTACATATAATAACGAACAATATTGGCATGAGAAAGACGACAAACTATATAGCAAAGTGTTAGAAACATACAATCTGATTAAAAATCAACCGATGAGATTAACTAAAGGACGTATTTTTAGTAAATCAGGTATAAAAGTGAATAATTTTATAAAGTTGCCAAAAACCAAGGCTATTTTTGATAGTATAGTTGAAACTATACCCCAATTTGTGACTAGATTGGTTGACTTTCAATGTAGGAAGTGTTTTGAAGAGTATGGAGAAATTAATATCACAAAAGTAAGAGCTGGATGTAATTATTATATGCGTACAAACTTACAGAAGTTAATTAACGAAAGGATGGATTATAATATAAGAATACTTGTGAGAAGTACGAATAGTGGTTAGTGGGCAAATAAGACGGGTTGACCACTATATGTAGTGGTTTTATGGTTAGAAATGAGCAAAAGCGGGGCAAATAAGTGCATTTTTTGCCCCGCTTTTTTGGGCTATTTATAGATGACATTGGGTATCTTGATAATGTTACCCTATTATTGATATTTCGGAGTGCAATTTTATTTACTTGCCGATACAAATATATGTGTCATTTACCATTGGTATTTATTTGTGCTTTTACTTGATTTTTAAAAATTGTCTTTAGCATCGGAAACAAAAAATGCTCTTTATTCAAAGAGTAAAAATTCCACACAGCTTCTTGTCGCTTTATTAGCAGCCCATTATCTGTTAGTATTTTTAAATGATATGAGAGAGCAGATTGTGCTGTAGCAAAGTATTCACTTAAGCTGCATACACATTTCTCCTCATTTTGGTAAAGGTAGAAAAGGATATTTAGCCTAAGCTTGTCCGACAATGCTTTAAAACAAGTTGCATAGTTGGAAAATGAAGAATCTATGATTAACGCCTCCTTTTATATCAAATAAAATCGATAAAAATATCAAATATCCTTGATATAACTAATTATATGAACAATTCCTATTTACGTCAATAATGAAAAGGGAGGCGAGAGATACTCTCCCCAACCTCCCAAATCTAGTTCATACACCCATCTCATCCTGTATATATTTTTTAATTTCATCTTTACTTGGGACTCTACCCATAGACTTTACTTTCTCATTTATAACAATGGCCGGAGCCTTCATAACGCCATATGCCATTATCGTTTCCATATCTTTGACTTTCTCGACTGTCGCGACTATACCTATTTCTTTAATCACTTCATCGGTTTTCTCTTTCAGACCATAATCAGAACAGCAGGATACCAAGACTTTAATATTCATTGAAAATTCAACCCTTTCATATTTAGAAAATAATAAGACTTTATGACCTACAGCCAGGAAGTCAATTGTTCCAAGAATTCCCGGCTGTAAGCTCAAAATGATTGTCTGGCTATTTCACCGGTTTAAAAGGTCCCTGTAAGCGGAGTGATTTATTGCCCGGTAGCGTTATATTTGTGTAAACTATACCTTTTTCGAAATCCTCAATATGGGTTACGGTTGTTTGATTTTCTTCCTGCCAGCCAACCATAAATATACCTGGCCGAATGGGCATTACGCTTATCTCAACAGTTTGGGTAAATCCCTTGTGCTCGCCTTTCAGTCCATAAATTGTCATTGAATTCACAGAGTGATATTCGAACTGGACAAGAATATCTCCCCCCAGGTCAGCTTCATAGGTGTGGCCTACAGCTGGGAAACTGTCTGCTTCTGGGGTTCCGATTTTAAGAAAATTAATATCAGGCATCTTTACCTGCCTCCTTTGTTGTCTCGTACAGACCATAGTCGCAACGACATGATACTAGACTTTGCTATTCATCTTGTAATCAATCCTTTCTTGTTTTGATATATCACTAATCTGCATGAATGCAGGTACAATGATTGGTTTTTCTAGACTAAAATTATATTGAAAAAGTAGCCTATAAATACAATGGTAACTGCCATAATTCCTATAAATACTGCAAGTAATCTAGGCTTTAAAACCTTGCGGAGTATAATCATTTCCGGCAGACTTAAGGCAGTTACCGCCATCATAAACGACAACGCCGTACCCATAGGGACTCCCAGCTTAGTGAGTTCGCTGACAATAGGCAGTGTGCCTGCAGCATTGGAATACAGGGGTATACCAATAAGAACGGCGATTGGAACTGCAAAAGGATTGCTTCTTCCAGCATACTTAGCGAGCCAATCACCGGGAGCCCAACCATGTATGGCAGCGCCAATGACCAGTCCAACAATGATATACGGCCATATTTTTTTTACTAGATCCAGAGCATAACTCCATGCATCTGTAATCCGCTGTTTCCAGGAAGGCTTTACTATCTCAACATCGCCTATCTTAATGCTAAATACATCGTCCTCAAGATATTTTTCCATCTTCAATTTGCCAATAATGGCTCCTGCAATAATTGCTACAGTTAACCCGGTTGCCATGTATAATAAGGCTATCTTCCAGCCGAACAAAGCCCAAAGCATAGTAACAGCTACCTCATTTATCATAGGTGACGCAATGAGGAACGAGAATGTTGTTCCCAAGGGTACTCCTGCTCCAATAAATCCAATAAAGACAGGAACGGCAGAGCAGGAGCAGAAGGGGGTTGCAATACCCAGAACGGCGGCAACAACATTACCGATAAATCCTCTGGCTTTTCCTTGCTCCCCTAAAAGCTTTCTTGTTCTTTCTGGCGGAAAAAAACTCCTTATGATTGATACGACAAATGTTATCGCGATAATCATTAAGAATATTACAATTGTATCTGTGAAAAAGTATTCTACGGAGTCCTTGAAACGTGCCGAATCCAGGAATTCCGGATTCTGGCTGAACAAGCTAAAGATCCATTTTAGCAACGCGGTTAGCAAATTGTATAAAAAACTTGATATATGACCTATTAATGAAAACACCTATACCACTCCTCCAATTTTGAAAACTATTTAGTTATTGCTGTTGTACTTGCTGAGTTTGCTGCGCTCTTTCTATAACAATGCTTTTTTTAGTGATAAGTACGATTAATGTCAATAGAACTAAACCTACAGTATAGACAGAGAACAATGTTACATAGTTATTGCTCCCAAGTATCCTGCTACCAATAGCCGTGCCGATACCTCCGCCGCCCATATAGCAGAAGGCTACCAGGGATGTGGCGACTCCTCTCGACTTTGCAGCAAATTCAGAAGCGAGTGTAAGGAAGGTTGAGTGTGCCAGCATAAGACCTAAACCTAACAACGCGATACCGATTATCAGCAATGGAAGTATATTCGCTGCAAGCACGTTAATAATGCTTGCTAATGTCGCACTTATAAGACCAATGATGACAGTCTTTTTATATCCTATTTTTGCGGACAGTTTTGCTGCCAAACGTCCTCCTGCAATTGCCATCACTCCAAAGACTGACATTATCAGCCCGATAATGAGGTTGTTGAAATTATATTGATTTTCGATAAAGCCTCCAAGGAAAGAAAATGTTCCCATAATAAGGAGACCCTCAAGAATTACAATAATGTATATACCGCTACTTTTGCCGTTTTTCAGCAAACCTCCCATGGGTGCAAATAATTTACTGTCTTTGTTTGTAACAGCAGGTATGCCTTTGCTGACAGTAAACAACAATATTGTTGGGATGACAGCCAGTATTGCGTAAATCGCAAATACGCCTCGCCAATTGAAGAAATAGGCGATTGTACCACCGATAATCGTACTTAGTCCCTGCCCGAGGAAGCCAATGCCCAAAAATGTGCCGATTGCCGATTGGCGCTCATTCAGCGGAAAAACATCACCGATTAAAGCAAAGGATACCGGCATTACCGAACCAGCAAACATACCGGTCAAAGCCCTGAATATTGCCAGGTCGGTGAGACCGGAGGCGATAGCGCATAATGCCGTGGCGATAGTGAAGAATACCATAGTCACATTGATGACCTTTACTCTGCCGAACCTGTCTCCAAGGTAGCCGTATAAGGGCTGAAACAGGCCAAATGGTATCATGTAGGCTGTAATAATTAACGCCGCACTTCCGACAGTTACGCCGATATCCTTTGAAATGGTAGGAAGGATAGGCGATACAACCCAATTGTCCGCCATGACTACAAATGCAGCCAAGCCAAGTATTGATAAAATCTTTTTCTTATTCATAATTGAATCCTCCATAAACTTTTTGCTTAACAGTTACAGCAACCTGAACTGCTGCAGCAGCCATTTGCTGCGTCACCAATATATTCGATTGCTCCTGAAGGGCAAAGAGTACGGCATCCTTTACATCCCTCGATACAGTTTGGGGATTTACTACTACCGGACGTGTATTTTTTAACGCAAATACATCGTTAGTACATTTGTTAAAACAAGCCCCACATTCGTTGCAACCCTCATAGTTAATTACCGGATACCAAGTTTTTGACATTTTAAAGACCCCTTTCTCAGATTTTATTATTAGAAACATACGATGATTTCTCATAATGATTTACAGCATAAGGCTTTTTCACCTGCTCAATCTTGTACAAACTATGTCTGCTGAGAGTGCGTTATAGAAGAGTGAATAGGTTATCCTTTGCGGGCTTGTGAGGTATGCGCATTTGTTTCTATTTATCAAAACTATTTTATATATACATCAAATAATTTTGATGTATCCAAGTATAGAGTACATATTTCCACATGTCAATACATCAAAATAAATTGATATAAGCATTCGATTGCGCTTAGTCTAAATCTATTAAATCGAGAACATTGACAGTTTTGAATATCTACTATAATATATAAACATATCGAAATATATCAATGTATTAATGATTGAGGCGATTTACTTGGAAAAGAATTATAAAGATTACGCTTTAACAATGAAAGCATTATCTGATGAAACAAGACTGAAAATATTTGATATGTTAACCGACGGTGAACTATGTGCCTGCAAAATTCTTGAAGTGTTTAACATTACGCAGTCCACGCTTTCATATCACATGAAGATCTTATGCGAGAGCGGTCTGGTGATTGGCAGGCGGGATGGCGTCTGGATACGGTATTCCATTAATCATAATAAACTTGAAGTCATTGCCGGTTTCTTTAACCAGGTTACGAAAAATAAATAATAACAATTTGACTTAAACTAATCAAAATAAAGAGAAGAAGGTGACGCAAATGGTATTTGGATGGTTAAACGACCAATTGCTTAGAATGGAATGGCTTTCGAATTTGGTGAAGCTCTTGGTCGAGAATATATTTGGACTCAGTATTCAGGAACGTTTTGGTGGCGGGCTTCACTTTTTTATCTATGACGTGATAAAAATATTTATTTTACTTTCCGTTTTGATTTTTTTAATTTCATATGTTCAAAGCTTTTTTCCGCCGGAAAGAACAAAAAAAATACTGGGACGCTTCAATGGTATTTCAGCCAATATTTTAGGAGCGCTACTTGGCACGGTTACACCATTTTGCTCGTGTTCTTCGATTCCGCTCTTTATTGGATTTACCAGTGCCGGACTTCCCATCGGAGTTACCTTCTCGTTTTTAATATCGTCTCCTCTGGTGGATTTAGCTTCCGTGATTTTGATCGCAAGTATTTTTAATTGGACGACGGCTATTGCCTATGTCGTTGTTGGTCTGATTCTGGCCGTGATCGGCGGAACGGTGATTAGCAAAGCAAAAATGGAAAAGTATGTAGAACCGTTTGTATTCAATAATAGAATGCTGGAGATGGAGCAGGAACAGTTGACAACCTTGGAAAGACTGGGTTTTGCTAAAGATCAGGTTAGGGACATTGTGAAAAAAGTGTGGATATATATTCTAATAGGTGTTGGCATTGGCGCTGCGATTCACAACTTTATTCCAGAGGATGTTATTTCCTTACTACTGGGTCAGGATAAATGGTATTCCGTCCTATTGGCCACTGTGGTGGGCATCCCGATGTATGCCGATATTTTCGGGACATTGCCGATTGCCGAGGCTTTGGTCGCCAAGGGGGTGGGTTTGGGAACGGCCTTATCGTTTATGATGGCCGTAACCGCACTGTCTCTGCCCTCCATGATCATGCTTAAAAAGGTGGTCAAAACCAAACTCCTGGTCGTATTTGCAGGGGTTGTAGCCATAGGCATACTGATCATCGGCTATTCTTTTAACGCTTTTGCCTATTTGTTGATGTAGGGGGGAACATTTTTTGAGCACATATATGCTTTACGGCGTAACAATTGGTTTCTTGCTAATTTCTCTTTTTAAAGACAAAAAGAAAACCAAAGTGTCTTTAAAAAAGGCATGGAAGTCTTTCGAAAATATTCTCCCAGAATTCTTAGTAATTATTTTATTGGTAGGCGTGTTGCTGGCAATCATTAATCCTGAAGTTATTTCCAAAATAATTGGCGAAAGTTCTGGATGGCTTGGTGTAGTCATAGCAGCAGTTGTCGGAGCCATTACTTTAATCCCCGGCTTTGTGGCCTTTCCGACTGCGGCGATGATTTTACAAGGTGGAGCAGGGTATATGCAGATTGGAGCCTTTGTGTCCACACTCATGATGGTAGGTATTGTTACCATGCCCGTCGAAATAAAATATTTTGGGAAGAAGCTGACTATCTTAAGGAATTTATGTGCGTTTCTGTTCTCCTTTGTAGTGGCCTATATAATTGGTCTGGTAGTAGGTGGCATATGAAAGTAATACTGAAAAGATACCAGGCATTTGGAATTGTGACTTTACTGCTTGTTCTTCTAACCTTATTCAACCAGAGCACGGGGCTCAAGGCGATTGGTATTGCGGCCTATTCCTTTAAGGAAATGCTCCTTGTGATACCGCCTGTCTTTATTCTCCTGGGGTTACTTGATGTCTGGGTGCCAAGAGAAACGATGATCAAATATATGGGTGAAGGTTCCGGGATAAAAGGGATTGTGTTGTCAATCCTGATTGGTTCCGCTGCAGCTGGCCCCCTGTATGGCGCATTTCCAGTGGCGGCAGTCTTTATGAAAAAGGGCGTAAAGTTTAGTAATATTCTTATTTTCATTGGGGCCTGGTCAACCACCAAAATCCCGATGCTTTTATTTGAAGTGTCATCTCTCGGCGTTAAGTTCGCACTCACCCGGTTACTGATTGATATCCCCGGAATTATTATCATTGCCTATATCCTGTCAACTTTAATATCCAAAGAAGAAGTTGAGAGAATATATCTAAAAGCGGAAAGTCTCAGTAGATAACCTATTATAAAGATAAAAAAGGAGAGAAATGAATGTCAAAAACATGGTATCCAGTGATTGATTATGGAAAATGTATGGAATGTGGCGTTTGCACCGACAAGTGTCAGCATGGGGTTTATGACCAACAAAAAGCGCCGACGCCTATTGTAGTCCAGCCTGAGAATTGTGTTCACGGGTGTCGCGGCTGTGGAGAGCTTTGTCCTGCAGAAGCGATCAGTTATGTTGGGGAGAACAATCGGCAGAGTAATTCTTGCGGTTGCGGCTGTTCTGATGACAGTGGTGGTTGCTGTGGCTAGGCAAACTGTAAATGATTCTGATGATCGTGATCGAAAAAACAGCAAAGTAGCTAAAATTGTTGTGCCGCTGATCATCGTAATCATCGTTGCAGGTATTTGGATGGTAAAGAATTCTCAGAAAACAGTCCAGCCGGGTATAGCAGATAATGCCGACTTTGCACTCAATGTAACGGACCAGTTGGACCTAGATCAGTTAAAATCTTATGGCCTACCGATTATTATCGACTTTGGAGCAGATTCCTGTGTGCCGTGCAAAGAAATGGCACCTGTCTTAAAAGAACTGAACGAAGAACTGCAGGGAAAAGTAATCATTAAGTTTGTTGATGTCTGGAAATATCAGGCGTTGGCTGAAGGATATCCCATTCGCGTTATCCCAACCCAGATTTTTATTGACGCTGAAGGAAATCCCTATACTCCCAGTGATCCGGAGGGTATGCAAATGAATCTCTACACTTTGCGGGATTCTGAAGAACATGTCTTCACCAGCCATGAAGGCGGTATGACCAAGGAACAGCTGTTAAACGTCATCCGGGAGATGGGGGTCAACTGATGCAGGCACTGATTAATCAATGGCTGGAAGTTATTTCTTTGACAATCGCCTCAAATATGTGGATGGCACCTTTATTTGCATTGTTGGCAGGAGTTTTGACCTCTTTTACCCCTTGCGCCCTGGCGAGTGTACCGCTTGTCATCGGCTATGTCGGAGGGACGGCCAAGCAAGAGCCGAAAAAAGCCTTTGGCTTGTCTGTCACCTTCACCGTTGGTATGGCGGTTACGTATACCGCGTTGGGGACAGCGGCCTCTCTTTTAGGAAGGCTTCTGCAGACAACAGGTTCCTGGTGGTATTTATTGCTCGGAGTACTCATGCTATTAATGGCGCTGCAAACCTGGGAAATCTTTAACTTTATTCCTTCCACCTATGCACTAAGCAAGAATAGTAAGAGAGGACTTATCGGGGCCTTTATCGCGGGTATTTTAGGCGGCTTTTTCTCTTCTCCTTGCGCAACCCCAGTCTTAATCGCACTGCTTGCCATCGTCACTAAAGAAGGAAATTTTTTATGGGGCGTATTGCTACTCTTGTTGTATTCAGGAGGACATAGTTTTTTGGTCCTGATAGCCGGAACTTCCGTTGGTTTTGTCCAAAACATTTCTGCCAATAAACGCTATGGGACGGTTAGTAAAGTATTAAAGCTCTTGATGGGGACAATAATTCTATTGATTGCGTTTTATATGTTTTACTTAGGGTTTTAAATCTAACAAGTGAAGGAGTGTCTAGATCATGATTATTAAAATTTTAGGATCAGGTTGCAAAAATTGCGTTGCCCTTGCCGAAAATACCAAAGTTGCCTTGGCAGAAGCAGGAGTTACTGCCGAAGTAATGAAAGTTACCGATATTCAAGACATCATGGCCTATGGTGTTATGTCTACGCCAGCATTAGTTATCGACGAAAAGGTGGTATCCTACGGAAAAGTCCTGAAATCAAAAGAAATCGTCAAGATTTTACAAACTGTGAGGTAATAAGATGTCTCCGGAAGAACTTTGGCTTAGGTATAATCCCAAACTCAAAAATTATATTCTAAAACAAGTACCGGATCAGTATTGCGCGGAAGATATCCTGCAGGAAATAGGTCTGCGGATACAAAGAAATGCCGACGAAATTCAGGAGATCACGAATGTAGATGCCTGGCTTTATCGCATCACGCGAAATCTAATTGTGGATTATTACCGCTGCGCGAAGAAGTATACGTTGATGGAAGATATCGCTGATGTTGCTGATTTAGCGGAACCGGATGCAGCCGGGCTGGAAAATTACAATAAGGAAACAGTGGAATGCTTGCTTAAACTCGTGGCATACCTGCCGGCTATCGATCAAGAAGCTATTCTGGAATGCGATTATAAGGGGACTAAACAAAACGTCCTGGCTGAAAAGTGGGGAATAAGCAAGTCGGGAAGTAAAAGCCGGATTCAGCGGGCGAGAAAAAGATTAACTGCTGTGATGCAGGGCTGCTGTGAAGTCAAAAAAGATCACGCAGGGAATATCATTGAGTTTAATCATAAAGACCATGCCGGAACGAAGTTTTCCTGTTTAAAGTGCTAAAATCGTGCGTCCTTTTCTAAAACGTACCGTCTTAATAATTGAAGTTTGTATTCAAACATTTTTATAGGAGGCATGGAAATGAAAACACTGAAAATTGAATGGAAACACCTTGATTTAGAAGGGGAGACCTGTGATCGTTGTTATGATACGGGCGAGAATCTGGCTAATGAAGTAAAACGATTAAACAGGGCCTTACAGTCAAAGGGCATTGAGGTCGAATGGATCGAAACCAAACTTGACAATACGCAGATACCTCAATCGAATACCCTCCTCTTTAACGGAGTTCCCATTGAGGATATCTTAACTATTGAGGTATCAGAGAACTACTGCGATTCCTGTACCACCTTGCTGGGTACCGAAACCTACTGCCGGACAGTAAAGTATGACGGCAATGAGTATGAAGATATTCCCGCCAAGGCCATCCGTCAGGCGGCTCTCAAGGTTTTGGGCATAGAGGAAGAAGCGTCGATGACAGGAAAATCAACAGCAGGAAAATCTTGCTGTAGCTGCGGTAGCGGTTGCTGCTAATGTTTACTGAAAAAGGATATAATAAATCGGGGGGCTAGAGTCCTCCGGTTTTTTTATTTTATGGTTTTGATACCGAGAAAAAATACTAGAATTTCAGCAAAATAGATTGTATATAAAAACTTTTGCTGATAAAAAAAATACTTCCCTAATTAAAAAAACGAGATATAATAGTTATATAACCGCATAAACGAATATACAAATAGAATAGGAAGTGGATAGATGAAAAATATTGAAGATATCCTGAAAGCTTTAGCGGATGAAACCCGATTACGGATCATTAACTTACTGTATGAAAAGGAGCTTTGCGTTTGTGATATCCATGAAGCTTTAAATATAACACAGACCAAAGCCTCAAGGCATCTGCAATATTTAAAGCATGCCGAGCTCGTAGGCGATAGAAAGCATGCGCAATGGATCTATTATTCAATAAAGAAAGATGAGTCATTATCATTTATCGATAATCTGATCTTAAATAACATGAGAAATTCAGAACAATTCCAAAAGGATTTGGAAAACCTAAAGGAATGGCTTAAACGCAAAAGTATTGATTGTGATTAATATTTGTGTATTTGGAGGTTAGTCGATATGGAAAAGGAAAATCATGTAAGGTTGTCGTTTTTAGACAGATTCCTGACACTCTGGATATTTGTTGCCATGGGTGTTGGTGTTTTAGGCGGTTATCTATTCCCAAACCTAGCCGTATCTTTGGGAAAGTTTAGTACGGGGACGATATCCTGGCCCATTGCGATCGGACTGATTGTGATGATGTATCCGCCTTTGGCGAAGGTAAAGTATGAAGAGATTGGCAAAGTGGTCCAAAATATAAAGGTTTTCAGCTTTTCCCTCATTCAGAACTGGATTATCGGTCCGCTTTTAATGTTTGTTTTAGCCATTATATTCTTAAGGGATATGCCGGGCTTTGCGATTGGCTTGATCATTATCGGTTTAGCCCGCTGCATTGCCATGGTGATTGTCTGGAACACCTTGGCCAAAGGCGATAATGAATATTGCGCAGCCTTGGTGGCGCTCAATTCCATTTTCCAGATACTTTTGTATTCGGTTTATATCTATCTGTTCGTGACACTCATTCCTAAGTGGCTGGGGCTATCCTGGGGCGGGCAAATTATTGATGTATCCATATGGGATGTGGCTAAAAGTGTCCTGATCTACTTGGGGATTCCTTTTGCAGCCGGTTTTATTACCCGGTTTGGGCTGATCAGAGCCAAAACAAGAGAGTGGTATGAAAAAGTATTCATTCCCAAAATATCCCCATTAGCTTTAATCGCACTACTTTATACGATCATCATCATGTTTATTACCAAAGGTCAGGAAATAGTAACAAACCCAGTGGGAGTAGTTCGGATCGCCATTCCCTTATTAATCTATTTTGCAGTGATGTTTTTCGTCAGCTTTTATATGTCTTACAAGGGCGGCTTCAAATATGAGCAGACCGTAACCTTAGCTTTTACGGCGGCCAGCAATAACTTTGAACTGGCTATTGCTGTAGCTGTAGCTGTCTTTGGCATTGCTTCCGATGTGGCTTTTACCGCTGTGATTGGTCCTTTAGTGGAAGTACCGGTGATGATTGCCCTAGTGAATGCCGCACTAGCCTTAAAACGCAAATATTATAATCAGCAGGGTTTGCCACGAAGAAATAAAGAAGGTGTAAAGTAATGAAGGAAAAAATGGCAACTGAAATACCGGACAGAATTAAAGTAGCTTTTGTCTGTGTTCACAATTCCTGCCGCTCCCAGATGGCGGAAGCTATCTCCAAAATAATTGCTTCGGAGAGTTTTGAAGCCTATTCGGCAGGTACTGAAATTAAAGGTAGTATTAACCCTGATGCGGTAGCCGTGATTAAGGAACTCTATAACGTTGACATGAATCAGTCACAAAAACCGAAATTAATATCGGATATTCCGCCAGTTGATGTTGTCATTACAATGGGATGCAATGTAAATTGTCCGTTCGTACCCTGCAAATACAGGGAAGATTGGGAACTTGAAGATCCAACGGGGAAAGATAGACAGGAGTATATTCGCACGGCTAAAATCATCGAAGAAAAAATACTAAATCTAAAAAACAGGAAGAGCAGTTTAGTATAAAATATCCCATGATGCTTAAATATAGATGGAATAATTTCCTATCTAAGATGTGTTCTGAAAAAAACAGGGCACTTTTTCTTTTTTCAATAAAAAATATTGTAAATAACATTTTAGAGACATATAATAAATACATAATTATATACTTATATATTAAAGTGTAAGGAGTAAGTTGCGTATGTATGAAGATCAATTCAAAGCTCTGGGAGAACAGACGCGTTTGAAGATTATCAAATTGCTGTCCAGTAAAGATTTATGCGTGTGTGAGCTTGAAGAAATTATGCAATTCAGCCAGCCGCGTATCTCTCAACACCTCAAGGTTTTGAAACAAGTCGGCTTGGTCAAGGAGCGAAAAGATGGACAGCGCCGGGTATGCAGTTTAGACACAACACTCCTAAATAGTACGATGGAAGAGTTTATAGATTATATTGCTAAACCGCTTAAGGAAATCCCAGAATTGAATGAAGAGTATGAGCGGTTGCTGAACCTTGACGGTGAATCATGTTCAAGAAAATTAAAAGAATAGAATCGATCTTTTTCATAAAAGGATGAGGGATATGAATCAACTGGAAACGTTTCTGGCTGTCTTGGGAGGCGGCCCGGCGGGATATGTGGCGGCCATACGAGCGGCTCAACTCGGTGCGAGTATCGTTCTCATCGAAGAAAAGGAGCTGGGTGGTGTCTGTTTAAACCAAGGCTGCATTCCAACGAAAACCTTTCTTCAAAATTCTGCTGTCATGAGTCTTGTTAGCAAAAGCAGGGAATATGGAATCGAAAACTCAGCCTCTCGAATTGACTGGTCATCAGCCTGGTTCCGCAAAGAACGCGTCGTCAAAAGTTTGCGTCAGGGAATCAATCAACTCATGGTAGAGAATACGATTACGGTTATCAGAGGAAAAGGGCACATTGTCACTCCGAGTAAAATCATTGTGATGACAGAGGAAGGAGAACAGTGTATATCCTGCCAGAAGATTTTGATTGCTGTTGGTTCCGAACCGTCTCTTCCGAATATTCCAGGTATTGATCAGGAAGGGGTTATGACCAGCAATGAAGCTTTGGAGCTTACGGACTTACCTGAATCTCTCATCATATTAGGCGCTGGCGTTATCGGCTTGGAATTTGCTGAGATGTTTCAGCAAGCCGGTACGAAGGTAACCGTCATCGAAGAGCAGGATCGGATTTTGTATCAGGAAGATCAAGAATGTTCGGAGGAACTCTACAAAATCCTTAAGAGAAGCGGGATTGTTTTTAAGCTGGGCACTCTCGTACAGAAAATTACTAAAGAAAATGTTAATTTCCAGATGACCGTTTTAGAGAAGGGCAAAGAAGCAATTTATTCTGCACCCAAAATATTGGTTGCAACCGGCAGAAAACCTCGGACTAAGATGTTAGGACTTGAAAACATCGGTCTAAATCTGAATAATAACGGTGCGATCCAGGTTGACGATACATTAGAAACGACGTGTGCAGGCATTTATGCCGCCGGAGATGTTACCGGAGGCAGGCAGTTAGCCCATTTGGCTTTTGCACAGGGGAAGTGCGCAGTAGAAAATGTCTTAGGTTTGACTAGTAAAATCAATAATTATGCGGTTCCGTCGTGTATCTATACCCATCCGGAATTGGCAACGGTAGGCATGACTGAAGCTGAGGCGATAAGTTACGGAATCCCCATTCAAGTTGGCCGTTTTTTCTTTCGGCAAAATGGCCGAGCCTTGGCCAATAACCAAAGAGACGGTTTTGTAAAAATAATGATGCATAAAGACAGCCATATCATCTTGGGTGGACAGATTTTGGGGGAACAGGCTTCAGAGATGATTTCCGAGTTGACTTTGGCCATTGCTCTTCAGGCAAAGGCAGAAATTATAGCTGACATGATCCATCCGCACCCGACCTTAAGCGAGGCGGTCATGGAGGCATGTGCTGATGCAGTAGGAAGATCCATTCATAAGAGTAGGAAATAAAAGGAGGAATCGGTGATGGAAGAAAAAGAACGTTTGGGATTCATTATGTGTGTATGTACAGGAAAATGTCCGGGTTTTCAAGCAATGGATATCTGGGACTTCATTAATCAGGTCCGAGTGGAATTACCCGTAGAATATGCTTTCATTCATCCCCAGCTATGCGAGGAGGATGGCGACCGTTTCCTGGCTGACTTCTTAAAAGCTAACCGCAAAGTGATCATCGGCGCGTGCGCACCCAATATGCAGAAAAAAATGTTCAAACAGGCTTTCAAAGACGCGGGACTGGATGTGGAAAAAGATTGTGTGATGCTGGATATCCGCGATATGACCAATGAAAAAGCTTTCGGTATTGTCAAAGATGCGCTTAAGAAACTAGGCTTTGAAGGGGATGAGGAAGAATGAGTGAATCCACTTTTATGGGCGTTCCCAGAGACAGGATTGACTGGAGCCCACGAATCGATTACACAAAGTGCAATTACTGTATGGAATGCGTAGAATTCTGTCCGCATCAGGTGCTTGAAGTCAATATGGACGCTGAAAAAAAGCTGATCGTGAAAAATCCGAACAATTGTGTTATCTTCTGCCGGGCCTGCAGTAAGACGTGCGGCCTTGACGCGATCGATTTCCCCAACAAGAATGAAACAACCGCACATATCAAGGAAATCAGAAAGGAAGCTGGCGGAAATGAGTAAGTCCTATGCCATTCTGCCCTGTAATGGGCTGGATAAACCTGCCGGCTGTCTATCGAAAGAATTGGCGCTGCAAATTAAGGAACAAACAGAGAGCAGCGAAATCATCTGCCCGACCTTTGTCCGGGTATCCGATGCGCCGTATAGAAAAATATTGGATGAAAAAGAGCTTTTGGTTATCGACGGCTGTGGCACACGCTGTGCAGGAAAACTTGCAGCAGAAAAAGGCTGGAAAATAGCAGCGAAGGTAAATGTCTCAGATGAGAGTAAAAAATACGGCATATCCCTGGGAACTTCTTTGCGGGTAGAAGAAGACGGTCTCCGGTTATGTGGTCAGATCATTAACAATTTGCTGCAAGAACAAACAACTCCGGAATCAAATACAGGCGCTGCTTCGGGTGAGGGAGTAGCTGACGCGTGGTTCCCCCAGAGTTTGGCTTATGAAACCTACCATAAAGATAAATTCATTTTCCGGCTTCCTAAAAATGAAAATTTTTACTTCAATGAAAACGACTGTTGGGCCTATGTTTCCGGTCATAAAGCCCGTATCGGCGTCACGGATTTTGTCCAAAAAAGTCTGTCCGATATCATGTTCTTTACGCCTCCCGGACTGGGTATAACCGTGGAACAATTTGAGGATGCCGGTTCAATTGAATCCGGTAAAGCGGTTTATGAAATCATTTGCCCTGTTTCCGGTAAATTTACAGCTGTCAATTATGAATTGCTGGATCACCCAGAATACATTAATGAAAACCCCTATGAAAAAGGTTGGATCGCAGAGGTTGAACTTTCAGATTTCCCCAGTGACCAGGAACTCTTACTCCAATTTGACGGCTATTTTGAAGTGATGAAAAGAAAGGTAGATGAATTTCATGTCTGAAAAAGTGAAAGTCGTTCCCTGTAGTGGGATCGGCAAAGTTCACGGTTTACTCGCCAGAGAGCTTGCCTTAAAGGTGGCCAATGAACTGTGCGCGGAAATTACGGAGACGCCCTGTCTGGCGTACATTGTAACCGAGGATCCGGAGATCAAGGAGAAGATCGCCCGAGGCAAATGTGTCACAATTGACGGCTGTCCTAAAATGTGTGCAGCCAAAAGCGTTGCCCATGCCGGAGGGGATATTGCGGAAGAAATCAAGATCATTGAAATACTGAAGAACTATCGCGGCGTGCAGCCTGGCAATGCCACCGCACTCAATGACGATGGCTGGAAAATTGTCGACGAAGCGGCGCTCAAGGTGGCAGCGCGTGTGCAACAAGTTTATGAAGGTGAGGTATGATGCAATGGAATCAATAGGAACAAAGCCACCAACGACCCCAGTTAAGGTGGGTGTCATTTCTTGCAGCGGGGAAGATTGCCTGGGTGGCACGATTTCGCGTTTAGCGACGCGTAAAATTCTGGAACGAATTCGTCTGGGAGAAGCGGTGACCATTTGTCTGCCATTATTCATTGCCGGAGGGGAAGAAGAAAGAGCTTTTGCAGCTGTTTTCCCAACCATCACCGTGGATGGCTGCAATAAATGGTGTGCCAAGAGAGCAACTGAAAACTTAAGCGGGAAGGTCAGTGACACGGTTCTGGTTGCCGATATTATCGGCGCGGAAGTAGCGGAAAGTGCCGTACTTTCTACCCGAAATCTTACCCCGGAACATATGGGAATGGTGGATAAAGTCGCAGAGGAAATAAGGGTGAAACTGGATCGTCTGGCTGACCAAAATCGGAGGTAACCAAAATGTTGGAAATACAACTTAACAAGTCCGTAGGTGTCATTTGCAAAGTTGGCAGGGTGTTTGTGAAAAAGGGGGATATCGTTCATAACGATGATGTCCTATTTACGGTGGAATCACGCAAAACACAGACAGTTATTCATGCTAATTTCGAAGGCAAAATCACCGGCGTAAATCTCGTCGGCGGGGGTGCGGTTAAGCCAGAAACTGTTATCATGACGGTGGATGGAAAAACAGCAAACGAATCAAAGGTACTGATAACAAATTCCAGATAATCAATTATCCAATCCGGGAGGTAATTATAATGCTGGGAGTCAAGGTGAATGATTATATCACGTCGACCTGTAAAATTAGCGGTATTTTTGTCAATGCAGGAGATTCTGTGAGCTGCGGTGATGACTTGTTTAGTGTGGAATCCCAAAAAATGAGCAAGGTGATTAAAGCGAATTTTGAAGGAAAAATCAACTATGTTAACTTAGTTAAGGGTGACGAGTTGATTGAAGGAGCTTTTGTTATTACAGTAGATGGCGATGTCATTGAGAAATCTGATGACATTGTGGTGGAACACATATAAATATTAAGGGATTTGTTTTCCCTAGGACCAATTCCTTGGAATCATATGTATAAGGAGGTTATGGAAGTGCTTGAAGTAAGAATTAACCAGCTGACCGAGGTCTGCAAAGTGAACAAAGTGTTTGTCCAAGAAGGGGATATCGTTAAAAATGGTAGTGCGATATTCAGTATTGAGATTAAAAAGTGCCAGATCGTTTATAACTCAAACTTTGAAGGTAAGGTCGTAAAAGTCTTTCTTAATCCGGGTAAAAAACACAGTTCGGAAGAACTCGCCCTGCTAGTGGAAGGGAAGGTTACCGGAGAATCCAAAACATTTATGATTGAACAAAAGGTCGTACCGGCTAATTCTTAACTTAGGAGAAGTACATGTCCAAGTTAAAACTTAAAGTGATGGAACCGAAGAGTCATGATCCATGGCTAAACCTGGCAATAGAAGAATATTTACTTCAGGCCAAAGCATCGGAAGAAATTATCCTTCTACTCTGGCAAAATGCGAAGACAATTGTTATTGGCGCGAATCAGAATCCTTGGAAAGAATGCAACATCGGTCTTTTAGAAGAAAACGAAGGTAAGCTGGCTCGCAGGATTTCAGGAGGCGGTGCTGTTTACCATGATCTGGGAAACTTGAACTTCAGCTTTTTAATGGATCAGTCCGATTACAATTTGGCAAGGCAACTTAAAATTATCACGGACGCCCTGGTGGAGCATCAGGTTATCGCTGAATTTAAGGGCAGAAACGACATTCTGGCTGACGGGAAAAAATTCTCCGGAAATGCGTTTTACCAAAGCGGCAATAAAGCTTTGCACCATGGAACTCTCTTAGTTAATTGTGATTTCTCAGAAATGACCAAGTATTTGCAGGTTTCAGAGAAGAAAATTCAATCGAAAGGCATTGACTCGATCAGCGCCAGGGTCATTAATCTCAGAGAATTGAATCCAAACATAACAATCAACGGTTTAATAGAGAGCATCAAGAAGCTGTTTGCCATGAGTTACGGAGAAAATTATGTCCAAATGACTGAGAATGAACTCGACGCGGACAAATTAGACGTAATCTATCAAAGAAATCGTTCTTGGGAGTGGCGATTCGGAGATACTCCCGAATGCCAAATATCTTTTTCCAACCGCTTTTCGTGGGGAGAGCTCGACATTAACTTAAATGTCGATAAAGGGTTGATCAACGATATTCGAATATATTCCGACGCCATCGATGTTCGTCTGGTGGAAACGATAAAAGAACTTTTCATTGGCTTGCCGTTAGATGCTGCCGTTATCCAAAAAAAGTATAAAGATTATACGGGGGAGCAAGCGTACAAGGATGTCATCAACTGGTTTATTAAAGAAGTCAATCATTATTAAGCCAGTAATATAGTGAGCGCTGATCAACAAGTAAAACGAATTTGTTTCTGTTGCTGAGAGTTTTAAAATTGGGGTTAAGGAGGAGGCGGCATTGCCGCTGACTACGAAGATGGTGAAAAATTGTTCGAACTGCGGGTTGGGAATTCCTCAGTCTGACGGCCAAATAAGCTGTTTTAAGTATAGAACTTTAAATAAGGACGATGAAGATAAAACTTCCTGTCTATTTCATATCGAAACAGTGCTGGAGGATGGTGTTCCCTTGCTTCCTATGCAGCATTTATTGTTAAAGGAAGTAGAAATAAAGCAACGCGGCATGATAGGCCCATTGGGACCAAACTGATTTTGTATGCAATTTTTTATTAGCGCCCTAGCTTGATATTGACAATAAAGGACAGTGCTTAATTAAACAAGTTGAGTCGTTGGAGGATAATAAATGAATAAAGAAATTCTCGAGAAAGTGACGCGCTCAGTAGAAAACATAGGGGGAGCAGGGGATCAAGGGTGTGCCTGCATGTCAGATTTCCTTACTGATCCAAGTATATGGGTTGCTTATGATGTTTTTAAAGACTTAGATGTTAAAGATGACTGGAAGTCAAACGTGTTAAATCAAAACAAAGAATATTACATCCCTGTGGGTGACAATAATCAGCCTGTTTTATCAGAAGAACTGATTATGAGGTTGGGATTGGAAGGGGCATCTTCAGTACGTGTCGTCATCCATGAGAATAAAATAGAACTCTACCCCAATATCCACAGTCTGTCCAAGTTATATATTGAACCAACGTCAAAATGTAATCTGGGCTGTCAGACCTGTATCCGTAATACATGGGAAGAACCGTTAGGCTCAATGGGCCGGGATGTCTTTGATAAGTTGCTCGAACAGCTCAAAGAGTTTAAGACTTTGAGGACCGTTATGTTTGGCGGTTTTGGGGAACCAACGTTTCATAAAGACATACTCTATATGATTGCCAGTGTCAAATCTCTCGGTCTCAATGTCGAATTAGTGACAAATGGGACATTGTTGAATGAGGAAATGGCAAAAGGACTTATTGCCAGCGGACTTGATACGTTATGGGTTTCCTTTGACGGAACAAGTGCGGATAAATTTAATGATATCCGGGAGGGAGCCAGTTTTGAAGCGGTCGTTCAAAATCTGATCCGATTAAAACAGCTCAATTACGAGAGACCTCATCCGATGAAAGTTGGTATTGCTTTTGTTGTCATGAAAAAAAACATTGATGAACTGAGCAATCTTGGGGCTCTGGCCAAAAGGGTCGGAGCACAGATGGTATCTGTGAGCAATGTGATTCCTTATAGCAGGGACATGGTAGAACAGATGGTGTGTGATTTGGATGTTGAAAAAGTTCATCAGACAAATTACCTGGGTTCTGTACCAGTTAACATCCCGATCATCGATAAAACAGAGCTGACAAAACAGCCGTTATATGAGCTATTTCGGGACAACAATAACATCAGTATCATGAAAAACAAAGTTGGGGCAGAAATCGAAAGCTGCAGATTCATCAAAGAAAGATGCACCTTTGTTCGTTGGGACGGAAAAGTCAGTCCGTGCATGGGGTTGCTTCATTCCTATAAAACTTATGTCGGAATAGCTAAAACCGAAAGGGAGATTTTACATTATGCCATCGGGGATATCCGGGAAAAGAAACTCACAGAAATCTGGGACTCCAAGGAGTATCATGCATTCAGAGAAAAGGTTGATACATTTGATTTCTCACCCTGCCTCAAATGCTCCATCTGTGATCTGGCTGAGAAAAATGAAGAAGACTGTTTCGGGAATACCTTCCCGACCTGCGGCGGGTGTCTTTGGGGACAGGGAGTCATTCAGTGCCCGTAATAAAAATAAGTAAAAACAAAAGTTAAAATTATAGGAGATAGAAATGGACGTTAAAAAAATACCGTTAATTCTTGGACTAGCTGGCTTTGTTGTTATGGCAGATAATTGGGTCGTATCACCGATTTTGCCTTCGATTGCGGGAGATATTGGAGTCGATGTTGCCCGGGCGGCACTGATTATTACCGCCTATATGATCCCTTTCGGTTTGTTCCAATTAATCTTTGGATACTTGGCAGATAGGTTTGGCAAGAGGCAAGTGGTCAGCTTTTCTATGGTCATCTTTACGGTTGCGACAGCGCTTTGCTCTCTGGCTACCGGATTGACTGATCTATCGATATATCGGTTCTTGACAGGAACCTTCGCTGCTTCCATCATGCCGATTTCAATGGCTTTGATTGGCGATCTCTTTCCGATGCAGGAACGTCATGCTGCTATTGGGACTTTCATGGGAATCGCCATGCTGGGGCAGGGCGCAAGTATGCTGCTCGGCGGTTCAATTGCCTATTTCTTTAATTGGCGGGGTGTTTTTGCTGTCTATGCTTTTATAGCCATTATCGTCACGGCACTTTTACTGACGACCGGCAAAAAAATTCCATCAGAAAAAGGCCGCGCCATCAAAAAGGAAGAGCTCCTCAAGCCCTATAGTGATGTTTTGAGTAAACCGCGCCATTTAATCATTTATCTGATGGTCATTTTTGAAGGATTCTTTCTGGCTGGTATTTTCTCATTTCTTGGTGCCTTTATCAAAGTTACCTATGGTTTTAATAACTTTTTGATCGGCGTGGTCATGACCTTATTCGGCATAATGGCAGTAGCCGGCAGCCGTTTATCTGGAAAAGCGGTCCCGAAATTCGGACGTAAGAAAACAATAGCGATTGGACTTGCCTTGACCGTGATTAGCGCTCTATTTTTTTCAGTATTAGGTAATATTCTCGGTGTTTTCATTATTGGAATTGGGCTCTTCGGCTTTGGCCAAATGTTTGCTCACTCGACATTCTTAACAATCGCTACCGGATTCTCAGAAAAATGGCGGGGAGTCGCCATGTCGTTTATGCCATTTTGTATGATGGGCGGCGGTGGTCTGGGGACAGCATTTGGCAGCACCATTGTCGGCAATCAGAGTTACACCCTGCTTTTCATCCTGTACGGTATCGGGCTGACTCTGTTGACCTTAGCTGTAATGATTAGTAAAAATGATCTTTTTGCCTGAACATTTAGAAGAAAATGGTACTATTTCTATCAGACATTGCGTTATAATAATTTTGACACATAAGTTATGAAAATATTTTTCAAAATAAAAACAAATAGGGAGGACAAAGGTAATTATGAGAATGCTTGCTGAATTGTTTCCGGAATTTGCTCAAAAACTGGACGAAATCGATGAGTTGTATAAGGAGAAACGTCTGATCGACGAGAAAACCTATCAGTTTATCTGCTTTGCCGTATCGATCAAAGCCCGTTCCAAACCGTGTGTGATTAAGCATTATAAAGGCGCCTTGGATGCGGGAGCAACCCCGCGTGAACTAGCGTACATTTTCGCACTGGTTATGAGAGAAGCCGCAGGTGCTGACGACTGCTGGACGCATGACGTTCTAGGGGATTGGACAGAGATTGTGGCCGGTAATGTCGACTGCGGCTGTCAGAAATAAGTTTTGTTGCCATTGCTCAAAAAATCGCATCTAAAAATATATAGGACTTTAGCATCAGTTAATCTAAAATCAATATTAAGCGGACTTTCAATACGAGCTTAGAAAAGTTATTTAGACTATTCTAAGCTTTTTTTCTTCGGCAAAAATCAGAAAAGGACTTAAAAATAGTTGACGAAAGCAACTAAAGTGGCATACAATATAGTTGATTACGTCAACTATATTGTATGGTGGTTGGTCAAATGGATAAAAGGATAAGGACTATTTATAATTTACTCCAAGAGCTTTCCTGGCAATTTGGAGATCATGGGTTTAATGGAGAATGTTGTGCTGATCTTTCCTTAGTCGAGTATATGGCATTGAAAAAAATTCTGAATACCAGAAGTATTCCTATTCAGGAGATTGGAATCGCTTTGAATTTTACAAAGAGTGGTGCCACTCGGATTATTGATCGCCTGGAGCAAAAGGGATATGTTATACGGGAACAATCGCCAAGTGATGGGCGCGTGTGCTGTGTAACGGTTACGCTCAGAGGCGTTGATACAATGACAAATATAATTGAGAGATATTCAGAATATGTACAAGGCATACTGAAAGAGTTCGAGCCTGAACAAATTGAACAAATCGAAAATTCATTGGAAATGCTGGTTGCAGCAGTACAAAAAAATAAACCATTTGAATGCGGTTTCTGATAGCTGAAGGGAGGATACCATCTTGAACACGTTCATGGTCACCCTGAAATATTTTATTACGATTATGGCGGAGCTCACGGTTCTTTTTATAGGAATCAGCACGATCATCGCCTTAGCGTTAATGTATATTCCTCAGGATAAATTAAAAAATTGGATGTCGAGTAAAGGTGTCTGGGGCAATATAATGGCGGTACTTTTTGGCGCTGTGACACCGTTCTGCGCATGTTCCACCGTACCTTTAACGCTTGGTTTTTTGCAGGCCGGGATTCCGTTCGGCACGGTAATGTCCTTTGTTATCGCCTCACCTTTAATGGACCCTCTTGTATTTTCATTGCTAACGGCATTTATGGGCTGGAAAGTGGCTGTTGGATTTCTGCTTCTGACATCTTTATTTGCGGTGGCTTTTGGAATGCTATTAGAAAAAATGGGCTGGGCAAATCAAGTCAAAAAAGTTCGCCTCAAGGAATCTGGCTACAGTACTGAAGTTGAGACAAAAGAATTTAAAGGTAGATTGAAAATGGCTTTTTTAAAAGCCTGGGGAGATTTTAAAGGCGTGTTTATCTATATGGTGGTTGGTGTCGCGATCGGAGCAGCGATCTATGGTTATATGCCAACGGATCTTCTAGCAAAAGTGGCCGGACCCGATAATCCGTTTGCTGTTCTTGTCGTCGCGTTGATCGGCATGCCGTTATATATTCGGGTAGAATCTGCAATCCCTATCGGTCTTGCCTTGCTTGGAAAAGGGGCCAGTATTGGTGCTGTCATCGCCTTCATTATTAGCGGGGCGGGTATTGCTATCCCTGAGTTATCTATGCTGGCAAGTGTATTTAAGAAAAAAATCATTATCGCTTTTGTTATTATTGTTTTCGTTACCGCAGTCCTATCGGGATTGATTTTCAATATGCTTTTGTAAGCATATTAAAATATAGATTAAAGCAAAGGAGTCATGTTTTATGAAAAACGAAGATGAAAAAAAGGGCCTCTTTGGTCTTTTTGCCGGAGGTAACAAAAACAAGAAGGATTCATGTTGCTGCTGTAATTACGAAATAGAAGAGATTAGCGATGAAAATGACGATACCAAGCAAGAGTCATCAAAAGAGGATAAGGATAGTTCTGACTGACAGCAGACAAAATGTTAAGCAATCAAAAAACCTTAGACATATACCAATAGTCTAAGGTTTTTTCAACAGCATATTGTTAACTTATATCTACAGTTATATAATGGAGGTCATAATTATATCATTATATGATTATGTGTTTGGGGCAAAGCTATATTAATGGCTCACTTATATCAAGCCCTTACTGTTAACACATTGGTTTCGATATTAATGACTTCGAATGAGGAGGTGTTAATTTTGGGAATTTATTTGGACAATGCCGCAACATCATTCCCTAAGCCTCAAGCTGTTATTCAATCAATGGTTGATTTTATGATTGAAAATGGCTGCACATCCGGTCGCGGCGCTTATGAAAAGGCAATTGAAGCTGACAGTCGCATTTATCAAAGCCGTAAGGCGATTGCTCGTTTGTTTAATTTTAATGATCCAAAAAAGGTTATTTTTACGTCCAATGTAACGGAATCATTGAATTTGGCGATCAAAGGGATCCTAAAAAAGGGTGATCATGTCATTGTCAGTAGCCTAGAACACAACGGCGTATGGCGGTGCGTTAAAACAATGGAAAGAGACTTAGGAATCCGTATTTCCAAAATACCGTGTTCTGCGGAAGGCTATACACTAGCAAGAGATTTAGAAAAGCTGATCCGTGAAAATACCGCTTTAGTCGTCATGACGCATGCTTCAAATGTTCTTGGTACCATTCAGCCTATTGCGGAAATTGGCCAAATTTGCAGACAATACCGTATTCCGTTTCTGGTTGATGCGGCACAAACCGCCGGGGCTCACTACATTGATGTCGTAAAGGATCAAATTGATTTGTTAGCTTTTACCGGGCATAAAAGTTTGTTAGGACCAATGGGAATAGGCGGTCTCCTTATTAATTGGGAAGGAGATATTTGTCCGCTTAAATCTGGCGGAACAGGCGGTGATTCCGCCTATGAGTATCAACCGGATTATTATCCGAACAAATTGGAAACCGGTACTTTAAACGTTCCGGGAATTATCGGTCTGCATGAAGGGATAAAATTCATCGAAAAGGAAGGTCTGGACAAGATCAGGAAGAAAGACGCTGAACTAGCGGATTATGCGCTGGCGAGATTAAAAGAAGTTGATGATATTATCCTGTACGGTCCTCAAGACAGCGGCAAAATAATCGGAGTCATTTCTTTTAATTTAAAAAGTAAAGCCTGTGAGCAAATTGCTTATGAATTGGATCAAAATTTTGGCATCATGATCCGCGCCGGGTTACATTGCGCCCCGAGCGCCCACCAAATCATAGGCACTGAAAAATCAGGGACTTGCCGAATCGGGATAGGTTATTTTAATGAAAAACAAGATATCGATCAGTTAGTTGAAGCCCTAAAATCAATCAGTATAAATTGACACGTTATTAAAGGGGTGTTTACTATTTACCTGGAAAAGATCCAAATTACATTTATCGAACCGTGTACAGCCGATATTCAAAAAATGAGGTTTAAGGCAAAATTTTCGAGAGATATTGCCGGCATCTTGCCCTTTTTAAACCGGCGGCTAAAGTCGGGGCAATACAATGATCAAGCAAAAACCCTGACCTACAATCAAGGTATTATGATGATTACCATTCAGCGGGATACTTTGGCAGTTGCTAAAATCGTTAATGAGTCTGAAGCTTATGAAATGAGTGATTATATTAAGGATCTCATCAACGAAACATACGAGATGAAAGACTCACTAATACCTTTGTATGAGCAACGTAAGAAGCCATCTGCTCTCGAAATTTATAAATATTTACCTAAAACGAATTGTAAAATGTGTGGAGAGTTATCTTGTATGGCTTTTGCTGCCAAGCTCATAGCTTCAACAAAGAATATTGAGTTATGCACTTCTCTATTCAATAAGGATAAAAAGGATAACGTGCAAGAAATTAGAGGACTATTGGATTTTTAACTAATTACATTTGATTATTGTCATATAATTTAATATGAATTTCTAAGCTCACCAACTATACGAATCAACGGAACGACATTTCTTTAAATGTTACTGAAACTTCTTGTAAGGACTGCGGAGATAATTGCAGAGACTCTGTAGATTGTAGATCCTGGGTTTATTAGGTGTTGAACATGATTCTTCTAATCCCTAGATAATAAAAATCTAGGGGTTTTATTTTTAATAGTTCCCTTTTTCAACTGTAGCTTAACGACTACCCCCTTTATTGAATTATCAAATAATAAATATATATTGGCTTCATGTTTGGGGAACAAACAGCAAATGGACTATTGTTGATGGGGATAAGGTTAAGCTTCATAATATCAATCGGGGACTCCTTTATACTGCTTCTGATGCAGGTTGGCTAACATCAACTGAATCATATAAAGCTCAAGTAGTAGCTAAATTCTTACAGGACGCAACTTTTATTTCAAAATGGTACGATTTAGCCGCTGAGATTAAAGATACCCCTTTTGATGTTGTCCTTGCATTGGCAAATGAAAGAAATGTCCGAACTGCCCTAGCTCATCGGAACGCTCCAGTTTTACTTCATGCAACAACAGGAGAAAACTGGTTAAGCCAGTTACATCGACATGTTGCCGGAGCAGATGATTGTATTGAATGTCGAACTAGTGAGGTAGCTAATTTACATATGGAATGTTCTATAGGGACTGTTAAAACGACTGAAAAAGAGAATCAATCTAATGATGCCGCATTGCCTTTTCTATCAGCAACTAGTGGTCTAATGCTCGCAACTTTGCTACAGAAGCTTGAAGCAGGTCTTATAATGGAAGATTTTCATAATGATTGGCGGTTCGACTTTTTGTCCACTAAACGAATGGCGTCGGCTGGAAAACGACGTTGCAGAGAAGGTTGCGCTATTTGGCAGCCTCTAGAAGTACGCCGATGTGCAAATAAAGGTAACCGCTGGCTTCACCTTGATAGATAATGTGCTAGAAATATAATTCAGACGTGATTCGAAAGTCATATGATACATATATAAGCCCTATTTAGTAAATCTATTGTAAATCAATATACCTATTTTGCTAATAAGTACTAATTTGTATAATAAATCCGCTCAATAATAAAGCTCATATTCTAATTTTATAAACATCAAAAAGTCATTTCTGGGTTGAAAAAATAATGAGAACCTTATATTTTCAACAATGTCCAAACACAGGTAGACTTGTTAAATAAGAGTTCAAAATCTTTGAGAGCTCCTCTAAGATTACCTTGACATCGAAAAGTGATGTAAGATACATCGGCTTGTTTATCTTCAATCTGGTACAAAACTTTTCTAATTTGTATTACCTCAAAACAGCCATCTTTAATCATTCTAAGTCGCATCGGCCTAGGCGTACCATTACTTGAAAAAACTGCAATTACTTCGATTGCTTTCATAACGATTTGTATGAATATCACCTCGGACGAACGTATGTTTGCAATAGTGTGTACCTCAAAGCGAATTATTATGCTATTATTTAACGATATTCCTTAATTTAAGACTTAATTATCAAAATTAGAACGTAGAATTACCAACGCACTCCAAATACTACATTTGGCAATAAGCATAGTCACTTTTGTGTAATTTATGTGTGATAATGAATAAAACAATTACCGAGGAGCTATTTATGAAAAATAACAAGCAAAGGTATTTATCAATAGCTGATATTGCTGGCAAATTTGATGTTTCGGAACAAACGGTTATTGAATGGATTAAAATTGGAAAAATCAAAGCAACATATTTTAATCAAGGGAAATGGGATATCTTGGAAAGTCAGTTCCGAACTACATCTGAACAGGATCATGAACGTAGATCAAATTTTAAAAAGTTATGGAATAAAAGAGATCGACTTCCGGAAGAGAACAGAGAACAATAAGGAAGAGCACAAAACAACGTTAAAGACCATTTGCAAATTTAGATGTTCCCATTGACAATCCCTCAAAATTTGACCGTCTGATCCGATGGGTAGTCGCATGAGTAAAATGCTTGATGCCAGAGAAGCTATTGTAGACATCTACTGCAAACAACTTTCAGCCAGTGGCAATGAAAAGGTAACTGTCGAAATCTCGTTAAATACGTAAGTCGTAACGCCTTGGTTCCTATTCCTAAAGTCAATTCCATTGTGGAATTAAAATTGAGTATTACCAACACATTGGGAGCCAATAATGTACAATCTTTACTTTCCTATAACCTATATTTTGTTATGGCGCATGGCTATAAGTAGCTGTTTAAAAGAACAAACTTTATTATAAAATTACACTTTTGGCGTGATAAAAAATAGTTTTATCGTTGCTTAAAATAGTTTAATAAAAATAGTTTTGTCAAAATATTATAAGAGATTTGATAGCCCAGAGAATTGGGCTATTTTTTGTAGATTTTGCTTTTTAAATTACAGCACTCTCCAAAAAAAATATGAAATTTGTCGGGGAAATTGCAGCTTATTGCAGTAAACAACTTTTGTCATTAGTTAAGAAAAATCTGGTGGTTATATGGCTGACGAAATTAAAGTTGATAAATATACTCTTATCTACATCGTTTTGGCTTCATGTGAAGCCAAAACGGCTATAGAACAGTATCTACAAGGCAATCTGTAATTATATATTATTGACATATGACCGAAATAATACTAAGATAAACTTAAAAATAAAAGGACAATGAGTCAATGAAAATTGCTGTAACAACCGATGGAAATACCCTAGAAGATTTGGTGGCCGAAGAATTTGAAAAGAGCGCTTTTTTGTTAATTGTAGAGACAGATAATTTGAGTTATAAGGTTTATAAGACCGATACGCAAACGGATGGGTCAGGTCTGGCCATGGCTCAAAAAATAGTGGATGAAGACTGCGAAGCGCTTATTTGCGGCCCGATCGACGAACCGGCGTTTGAAATCATCGCCGACGCTTGTATCACCCGCTATTTGGGTGCTAACTATCCAGCTGCGACTGCTTTGGAGCGGATGGCTCGCCATCAACTGGCATTAATTCCTGCATACAACGGCGAGGAAAGGGATTCCGAAAGTCATGAACATGGCGTCAGCTTTTTTCATAACCCTGAAGAATGCACCTGTGGCGCTTTTTCAGACAATACTGGCTTGGATAGTATAGAACACTATACTGATATTGCCATTGAGCATTTTATGTGTCCGAGAAATATTGGGAGCATGGTTAATGCCGATGGCGAAGCCACGTGCGGAGACCCTGAATGCGGAGACAGCATGACCGTTTTTATCAAAGTAGAAGATAATATTATAAAGGAAATAAGCTATTTGGTTTTTGGGTGTCCGGGCGCAGTTGCTACCAGCAGTATAACATCCGTCTTAGCCAAAGGGAAGACACTGGAAGAAGCGCAAAAGATCACGGAAGAAGATGTCATTGAGGCGCTGGGGGGATTACCCGAGAATAAAAGGCATTGCTCGCTTCTCGGAGTCGAGGCTTTAAGAAAGACAATTGATGATTATCATAGAAAAGTCAAAAAATAGGATGTTGCCTAAGCCGTGTAAAAACATTTTGGAATTCACTATGCCATAGGGCAATGCGAAGAACCCGTGAAAAAAGGCGTTAGCGGACTGCATTTTTATACCATGGATCGAAGTAAATCCGCAGCCAGTATTGTGAAAGAGAGTTAACAGATCGGATATAATTCCGGGTTGAAAATTGCCGGCAGCTTTTGGTCAAATGGTCAGAACTACCGGCAATTTTACAAAAATTTTGGGATATATGTGTGATTACAAATTAAATAGGGGTGGTTTATTTGGAAAATTCAATATTGAGCGTTCTCAGGCAAAATAATTCAGAGAAATTTGTATTGGCAACGATCATACAGACATACGGTTCGACGCCAAGAATGCCGGGCACAAAAATGCTGGTTGGCGAAGATGGCTTACTCGCGGGAACGATTGGTGGCGGAATGGCAGAGAAGACTGTCTGTCAAAGGGCGCTGCAGCTTTTGCAGATGAATGAAAGCACTGAAATAACTGCTGAAATACAATATGGATTGCCAACATGTGGGGGTAGTGTTGATATACTTATGGAACTTCATCCAGACAAGAATTTTTGGCATTTTGTCAATGATATTCAGTCGAACGGAAAAGAGGCGGTGATCTTGACAGCCTTATTTCCACCGTACCAAAAAAGCATTCACGGTATTGATGCAACAGTCGTCCATGGTGTAGCTCAACCAAATCTGAAATTGTCAGACCAAGATAGGCAAAGGATTTTTCAAGATAAGCGTACTGTAATTATTGGTAAGGAAAAAGAAATTTGGCTCGCGGAACCATTGGCGAGAATCGAAAAACTATTAATTTTGGGAGCTGGTCATGTTGGTAAATGGGTAGCCTATGGGGCTAAGCCGCTTGATTTTCAAGTTACAGTTATTGATGAAAGAGAAGATTTTGCGCAATTAGAACAACTTCCGGGAGCGGATGCGGTTATCTGCCGTGATTTTATTTCAGGGATTCAGAGTTTTCAGCCGGATACTGATACCTATGTTGTGATTGCAAGCTGGAGCCATCAGACCGATGCGGATTGTCTGGAAGAAGTCTTGAAATACGAGGTTCCTTATGTTGGAATGCTGGGGAGTACAAAAAAGATATCCGGAATTGTCAGCAATTTGCAGAACAAAGGTATTACTACCGAAAAACTTGAACAGTTAAGGGCGCCGATCGGTTTGGATATTCGAGCAAAAACTCCTCAGGAAATTGCAATTGGTGTATTGGCCGAGATCATCTCTATCAGAAGAAGAGAATAAATTCTACATAAACAAAGTGGGAAAAATATTAAGGCGTATAAATAACTAACATTAAATGTATAATACGCATAATAAAGGGGGGAGTTATGCGGATGTTTAATATGAACGATAACACCATCGGTATTTTAGATATTGTGATCAGAAGTATACTATCGGTTTTAGTCTTATTTTTATTAACCCACTTGCTGGGGAAAAAGCAGCTTTCTCAATTAAGTTTTTTTGATTACATCATCGGTATTTCTATTGGTTCTATAGCAGCATCCTTAGCGATCGATGATGAGATTCCTTATCTGCATGGAGCGTTAGGAATACTAATTTATGGAGGGTTTGTATTGCTATCTTCTTATCTATCCCGCAAAAGTTTTCGAGCCAGGAAATTTTTATGTGGAGTGCCGACCATACTTATACAGAATGGCAAATTAATCGAACAAAATTTAAGAAAGGCCCGGTTTCATATTAATGAAGTATTGGAAGAATGCAGGAATAAAGGAGCATTTAGCATTAGTGAAGTAGAAACTGCAATACTTGAAACCAGCGGGCAAGTTAGTATTCAACTTAAAGCACAAAAACAGCCTTTAACCCCTGAAGATATGAATATTTCCCCTTCAGCTAAAGGTATTGCTGCTAATCTGATCATTGACGGGACGGTCTTGACAAAACATCTTACCTTGGTAAATAGAGATGACAATTGGTTAAAGGAGGAACTGAAAAAACAAAATGTTCATTCACCCCAAGAAGTATTACTGTGTTCTCTTGATTATAACGGTACTTTGCATGTAGATTTAAAAAAAAGTGATCCGGTACCCTTAGATGTACTTGAATAGTGTTCTTAGATGTGTATTTTAACCAGAAAACCAATGCTTTCTGGCTAATGGAAGAATTAGAAGAGCCGGGTTTTACTTTCATTACCCGTTAAAGATTTATAGTAGTGGCGATGTCCCTGGTCGATTGTTGTAGGACCTTGATATTCATGAGTATGCCCGCCTCCGGCGAATGGTATTGCCGGTCCTGTCACTCCTGAGTATTGATGACAGTGCGCATTGTTATAAGTTGTTATGCCATCATAAGAATGAACATGAGAATCACCGTAAGGGATTTCATAACTGGACACACCATTCATTCTATGAAGATGACCATGATCATAAGTGGTTTCGTTATAATAATCATGAACGTGATGACCTTTCACTTGTTTTGTTAACACTCCTTTTCACTATTCTTATTTTGTTAAGTTATCCAATAACAATAATATAGAGATGCTGGTTGACTAATTTAAAATAACTACGAAGGCTAAATAATCGCAGAAGTGAGAATTTGTCTTCGTGGTTTTTTATTTGTTTTATCCTTTATTAAAAAAGGTAATGACACAGCAGAAAATGATTATTGACATATGCAATTTTTTTGATCCCGCAATCAATTATGACAAGTCGATCGATCAGACAGAAGATCCCATCGTCATGGCCTTTAACGATACGATAGAGTACCTTCAAACTGATTGCCATGCGTATATTGGTATGCATGGCTATACGCATCAATATGGGAATTCCAGATCCGCTGATGGGTATGAATTTAACCATTTTGGACCATGGGCAGCAGAGGAAAAAATGCAGCCATTGATATTCAAGCAAGAGGATTTTGGAAGGCCGTGCATCGTGGCCAGGCATCCGACGTCGGCTCATGGCGATTTTGATATTGCTTATAATGTTATATTTAATAGAACATGATAGATATTTTTCTTTTGATCAGGATACTTTATAATTGATTTATGATTAAAACGAAATAATTTCCGAACGAAATAAAAGGAGAACGTATGTTGTATGAACCAGGCCATCTTGTTTGTCCTATTAATCATGGTCATAAATATTACCTTTGTGTCGCTGACTACCGTGCGGTTTATTCTGGTGATCAAGGGGTTAACCGCCTATGCTTCGCTATTGTCCATGGTTGAAGTGTTTGTGTATATTTCGGGATTGACAATTATTCTGAACAACTTGAACAGCTACTGGAATATTGCTGCTTATTGTATCGGATACGGTATCGGCGTGTTTCTGGGAAGCAAAATTGAAGAAAAGCTTGCGCTTGGGTACTTAACAGCTCAGGTTATCATTGATACCTTGGATGATCCGTTAACCGAAGTGTTACGGGAACGTGGTTTTGGCGTTACGAGCTGGTTAGGCGAGGGTAGAGACGGAAAACGCACGGTTATGTTGGTCTTAGCTAAGAGAAACCGCCAGCAGGAGCTGATGGAAATTATTGATCAGTCCTGTCCCAGTTCGTTTGTCTTCTTTCAGGAACCTAAAAACTTCAGAGGGGGCTTTCTAGCAGGAAGAAGGTAGCAGCTTTATATTTGGAGGAGATTATGTAATAGTATTCGATGGAAAACACAAAATATTTTAGTTAGTGTCAAAGACCCGCGCTTTGAACCTACCTTGACCGAACCTAATTGATCTCCTATAATAATATATAGACCCACATGCCGCGATGCGGCACCATCAAAGAATGAAAACCACAATCTTGGAAATTAATACCCTATACAGCTAGCGAATCGAGTTCAATGTTGAAAGTTGCAAATTAAAGGGACTTTTGTACTCGATTAGCCCAAGGTTGGAGCTAAAAATCGTCTGTGGGTCTAGGGAAATGTTTTATCATTGGGTAATAAAAAACTATGTTTTCAGGGTAGAATTTATTAGATTCAGTCGACAAGCTGAGATTAGAAATAAGAATTAAGAAATAGAATATTAAGCACAGAAAATATTAACAGTAACTGCTATCAAAAAGCTAGTTTTGTAGCTATTAATTTCAAAATTTTATAAAAGTTGATGATGAAAAGATTGGCTGGCAAGTGAGTAGAGCGCGAGATAACTCAAAGGAGTGATCTTATGCCATCTAATAATCGGACTGTAAACATGGGAATCTCTTGTGTAACTGAAAGTGATCATTATAGAGTTTTTGAATCCCTACCTCATTCACTATTTATTCTTGATCCGAAGGGGAATGTTTTATTATCAAATTCTACTCCTCCTGTGACATTAGGAATGACTTTGGATCAATTTTTAAAGTCCAATGTGAAACAGCTTGTTCAGGAAGGATTTTATGATCATTCGTTTTCAGCTGAAGCAGCTCAGGATAAATGCGAAAAAGGAGGGTTAATCAAGACAAAACTGAATATCTCGATCATCTCATTGAGTACACCTGTACTTGATGAAAATGGAAAAGTCAAACTCGTTGTGACAACCTCCTTGCCTAAACTCGCAATGGAGAAATTAAATATTAGAGAAGTGCAAGAATATAACGCGCTTCGCAACAGGGAGATTGAATATTTACGTACGCGGGTTCTTGAAAGCGACAAAGTGATTGCTGAAAGTCCCTTAATGCGCAAAGTTTTCCTTTCAGCCCATGCGGTTGCCCAGACTGACAGTACAGTCATGTTGTATGGAGAGTCCGGAACAGGGAAGGAAGTTCTTGCTCAATATATTCACCGGCACAGCAAAAGGGAGCAAGGACCTTTTGTCACTGTTAATTGTGCAGCCTTGCCCGAGCAATTAGTCGAATCCGAGCTCTTCGGTTATGAGAAAGCTGCTTTTACAGGAGCATCTGCACATGGAAAAGCGGGACTGTTTGAAGCAGCTAACCACGGTACGCTGTTTTTAGACGAAATTGGGGAGCTTCCCCTTTCTTTTCAGGCAAAACTGTTGAGAGTGGTGGAAAGCGGTCAATTAAGACGAATTGGAGGACTCAATGACCGGCCAATTGATGTTCGATTGGTTGCTGCGACGAACAGGAACTTAGAAAAGATGACGGAAGTTGGTTCGTTCCGGAGTGATTTGTTTTATCGTCTGAATGTTTTTCCGATTCACATTCCTCCGCTGCGTGAACGACGGGAAGATATTATTCCTTTGGCCACCATGTTTATGGAATTGTTTAGAAAAAAATATAACCCTGCTGCCGAACTTGACTTGGATACTCTTCTCTCTCTGCAATCCCATGATTGGCCGGGAAATGTCAGGGAATTAAGAAATGTGATCGAAAGACAGGTTATCAATAGCCTAATGATTACATCATCAGGAAAAGATTTGGAACAGATATCATCTTTATTACCAAGAGAATATCAAGATGATTACTTATTAGGCCATAAGGGTACTTTAAAAGAAGTTCTTAGAGATGTTGAAAAGAAATATATCACCAAAGTTTTGATAGAATCCGGTGGTAAATTGGGTTTAACTGCTGATAAACTGGGTATCTACCGAACAAGCTTATACCGCAAACTTAAAGAATTTATGATAGAAAACGATCTATAATTTAGAATGTAAAATAAATAAAGATGTCTTTAAACTACACAATGTTTAAAGACATTTTTATTTATGCACCAAGAAGTGACTCACACGTGTAGATGATTTATTTTTGGATAAACTAAAATGAACCAAAAATGCAACATAACAATTTTGCTTATAGCGTAAAGCTCTATTAACGGTACACGGATAGGCTGACGAAGAATCAAAATACCTGTTGTTTTTACTGTTTCTCAAGAAACATGAAGTACCAAGGCGTCTGGCCCGATAATTGCAATTGAAATAGGGTGTAAAGTTCAGTCATTATTTCTCAATCATTATTTAAGGAGGGAACAATAATGCCGGAAATTATTACTGCGGAACAAGCTGCTGAATTGATAAGAGATGAATCTACGGTAGCAGCAAGTGGTTTTGGTCTTGCCCAATGGAGTGAAGAGGTGGCTCTTGCTATCGCGAAAAGGTACACCGATACCGGTCATCCTAAGAATATCCAATTAGTCCATAGTGCTGCCCTAGGTGACTGGAAAACCAGAGGTGTCACCCATCTGGGGATCGAAGGACTTGTCAAAAGATGGATCGGTGGTCATATCGGTTCAGCCTTTGATCTGATAAAACTTTTGTATGATAATAAACTTGAAGCATATTGCTTACCGCAGGGAGTTATGGTTCAGCTTTGGCGGGAAACAGCGGCTAAAAGAGCCGGGCTGCTTACCAAGGTAGGCTTAGGAACTTTTGTTGATCCCCGGATTGACGGAGGTAAGATGAATCCCGTCACCACGGAAGACATTGTCAAAGTCGTCGAATTTGAAGGGGAAGAATGGCTGTTCTATAAAAGATTCCCGGTCGATTATGCTTTAATCCGCGGAACGACAGCTGATGAAAACGGCAATATTACCATGGAAAAAGAAAGCATGATTATGGATGGTCTCCCGCTGGCTCAAGCCACCAAAAACAGCGGCGGCAAGGTTATTGTCCAGGTTGAGTATTTGGCGAAAGCCGGTACGCTGCATCCCAAACAAGTAGTCATTCCCGGTATTCTGGTAGATTATGTCGTTGTGGCCACCAAACAGGAAGCTTGCTGGCAAACTGAAGGTGTGTACTATAATCCGGCTTTTAGCGGGGAGATTAAGATTCCTTTAAATGCTATTCCCCCGCTTCCCTTGGATGAACGCAAGATTGTAGCCCGTCGGGCTGCCATGGAGCTGATTCCTAATGCTGTGGTGAATTTAGGCGTGGGCATTCCCAGCGATGTTGCAGCCATTGCCAATGAAGAGGGCGTCAGTGAGATGATGACCATGACAACTGAGTCCGGCGGTGTTGGCGGTGTTCCGGCCAGCCTTCCCCACTTTGGAAGCTCCTATAATGCGGAAGCGCTCGTTGATACCTATGCTCAGTTTGACTATTATGACGGTGGTGGTATTGACGTAACATTTGTTGGTCTTGCTCAAACCGATAAAGATGGGAACGTTAACGTCAGTAAATTTCGCGGTAGGGCTATTGGAATCGGTGGTTTTATGAATGTGACTTCCAATGCAAAAAAAGTTGTCTATTGCGGTACCTTTACAGCCGGAGGATTAGAAGTGAAGGTTGAAGAAGGTAAGCTCAGTATCGTTCAGGAAGGAAAAAACAAAAAATTTGTTGACGCTGTAGAGCAAATTACCTTCAGCGGTAAGTATGCTCAGAAGAAAAAGCAACCGGTTATCTACATTACGGAGCGGGCTGTGTTTGTATTAGAAGATGGAGGACTGACGCTCACAGAGATTGCTCCCGGCATAGATTTACAAAAAGATATCTTGGACCTGATGGAGTTCCAGCCCAAGGTTTCCCCGAACTTGAAAACAATGCCGGCTGAGATCTTTCAGCCTAAGTTCGGAATTCTCAAAGAAGCTATTGAAGCCAATAAGAAAGGTTGATGAAACGATGCTCGATAAGTCTCTTACTCCTGAACAACAAGAATATCAGCAACTGGCGCGGGATTTTACCGCGAAGCATATTATTCCTGTAGCGTCTGAATACGACCGCACCGGTGATTTTCCCGAGTTCATTCTTAAGGAAGTTAAAGAGGCCGGAATAAATTGTATGGCGGTACCAAAAGAATATGGCGGACCGGGACTGAGTTCGCTGATCCAATCCATCGTTGTCGAAGAATGGGGTTACGGTTGTGCCGGATTTGCAACAACGCTAGCAGGCAATGGATTGTCAACATATCCCGTACTCATCGCCGGAACTGATGAACAAAAAAAGTCTTTTTACCCCTATATCGTAAACGGCGGAATGGGAGCATTTGCGCTAACAGAACCGGGGGCCGGTTCAGATGCAGGTGGAGTCGCCACGGTGGCTAAACGTGAAGGAGATGAGTACGTCATTAATGGCACCAAGTGCTTTTGCACCACAGGCAGCTATGCCAGTGTCTTCATCATCTTTGCTTCTACCGACCCCAGTCTGGGAACCAAGGGGATCAGCGCCTTCATCGTAGAACGGGAGCGCGAAGGCTTAACGATTGGGGCTGTTGAGCATAAACTGGGTATCCGCAGTTCCAATACAGTCGAAGTTCTGTTGAAAAATGTCAGGGTACCTGCTGCTCACTTGCTTGGGCAAGAAGGTGACGGGATGAAGATTGCCATGAAAACCTTGGATATGGCCAGACCGATTGTTGGTGCTATTGGCGTGGGTTTAGCCCGGAGAGCCATGGACGAATGCATTAAATATGTCAAAGAAAGATTGGATATTAACGGAAAGCCCTTGGCAGCACATCAGAATGTTCAATTCAGAATAGCCGATATGGCCATTCAGGTGGAAGCTGCCAGGCAGCTCTTACGCCGTTGCATGAGTCTCAAAGAGGCCGGTTTGCCATATTCCAAAGAATCTGCCATGGCCAAGACATTTGCTACCGATACGGCGATGAAAGTATCGGCTGAGGCAGTTGATTTAATGGGTGAATTTGGGTATTCGTTGGACTCGGTTGTAGAAAAGTTAATGCGTGATGCCAAAGTGATGCAAATATACGAAGGAACAAACCAGATTCAACGGATGGTTATTGCCGGACAGTTGCTTAGATAGGAATAAGGAGGATTAGCATGAGTTACGCTTTAAGCGAAGAACAAAGTTTAATTCAGCAAGTAGCGCGGGAATTCGCGCAAGAATATGTCGAGCCTTTGGCTGTAGAAATTGATCTTAAGGATGAGCATCCTGCAGAGTTACTGCAAAATATGGGTGAACACGATTTTCTGGGATTGTTCATTCCTTCAGAATATGGCGGAGCGGATTCGGATTATTTGAGCTATGTTTTGGCAGTGGAAGAAATCTCCCGTTTAAGCGGCTCCGTGGGATCCATTCTCATCAACCATAGTTCCCTTGCGGTATACGCTATAAACCGTTGGGGATCTGGGCAGCAGAAGGAGAACTATCTGCCTGGAATGTGCCAGGGGAAAAATATAGGCTCATTTGCCTATGCTGAAACCGGTGCTGCACCTGGAGTTGGATCGGCAAAACTGGTGGCTACCCAAGAGGGTAACGGTTATGTCCTTAATGGCCGCAAGTCGTACGTGGCCAACGGCGGGGTAGCTGATATTTATGTCGTTGTGGCTTTAACCGATCCAGAGGCCGGAATGAAAGGAATGAGTGCTTTCATCGTAGACGCAACGACCCCAGGCTTATCTGTAGGCCGTAAAATTGAAAAAATGGGGTTGCGCGGCTGCCAGTCCACCGAACTGATTTTCGACAATGTGCAGGTAACGAAAGAAAACCTGCTTGGTGCGGAAAACCAAGGGCAAGCCATCATTGCTGAAGCTTATGCAGTTGCCGCGGTGGCCAAAGGTGCTCAGGTTGTCGGAATTACCCAGGCAGCTTTAGAGGATGCGGTCAAGTATTCTCAACAGAGGGTTCAGTTCCGCCGCCCGATTTCGAACTTTCCGGCCGTTCAGGCCATGTTGGCCAGGATTGCAACAAATCTGCATATGACTCGTTTAGCTGTCTACCATGCCGCAGGCTTGATTGACAAGGGAGAGCCGTTTGCTTATGAAGCCGCTATCATTAAGAATTTTGTATCGGAAATAGGACACAGCTCCCTTATTGAGGCTATTCAAGTTGAAGGCGGTTACGGATATAGCCGGGATATGCCCGTATCACGCTTGTTCCGGGATCTGAAAGGCACGATGATTGCGGAAACTTCAGAGGAGTATCCTATTAAAACCATTGCCGCAGGGTTACTCGCCTGATGAAAATGAAAGGGTGGGGGTTAAGAAGTATTCCCCCTAGGAAAGGAGAAAAAAATGCCAAGAATTCTAGTTTGCTATAAATGGGTTTTAGATGAGCAGGACATTAAGATTAATCGCGATAACCTTTCCCTGGATACCAGTAAAGCCAAATATAAAATCGGTGAATATGACCGCAACGCCATAGAAGAAGGGGTACTACTGGCAGAAAAACTTGGAGGCAGTGTCGATGTGCTTACCTTTGGTACCGCTGCCGTCAAACAATCCTTGAAAGATGTGCTTTCACGCGGTCCTGAAAAAGCGTACTTCATTGGCGATCCTCTGGCTGAAAAGGCAGATGCTTCGGTGACGGCAGCGGTTCTGGCCGCAGCCATCCGGAAAATTGGTCCTTACGACATCATTCTCTGCGCAGAGGGAAGCACAGATGAATATAATCAGCAGGTTGCACCGCGGTTGGCTAAAATGCTCGATATTCCTGCTGTTACCTTTGTCAATAAACTTTCTCTTGAAGGGAATCAAGTGCAGGCAGCGCGTAAATTAGGCGACTGCACCGAAGTTCTCCATGTTGAAGGGGCCGCTGTGGTCAGTGTCATGCCCGAAATAAACAAACCGCGTATTCCAAGCCTTAAGCAGGTTCTGGCTGCAGCAAAAAAACCTTCCGAGGAACTAAAGCTTACTGATTTGCAGCTGGATGAGAAAGCGCTTACGCCGAAAGTTATCAAGCTGTCCATTCGTGGATTTGTGATGAACCGTAAGAACATCATTCATAAAGAACTCAGTCAGACTGATAACGTGGCCAAGCTTGTGGCTGAGCTTGCCAAAGAAGGAGTTTATTAAACCAAACCGACAATGGAAAGGAGTTAAAAAGATGCAAGGAATATGGATTTATTCTGAAGATAGCACCATTGCCAAACAATTGCTTACTGCCGGTCTTAATCTGAAAGAAGCAATGAATCAGCCTTTAGGGGTAATCACATTGGATGCAGGACAAGCAAAATCACTGATTGACTCAGGCGCAGATAAAGTCGTTGTCTTGAAAGGAGAAAATAACTGGCCGGAAAGCTATGCGGAGGCTATCGGCAAGTTTGCCGTTCAGGAAGAAACGGGAGTACTTCTCGTTGGAGGAACATTGCGTGGTAAAGACCTGGCTGCCAAAGTAGCCGTATCTTTAGATGCCGCGTTGGTAACAGATGCTCAAAGCATCAAAGCTGCAAATGGCTCCCTGGAAACAACCAGGCTCATGTACGGCGGGCTGGCTGTATGTACTGAACAGGTCTCGCTGCCGGCGGTTCTTACCGTACCGCCAAGTAATTTTGAGGAAGCCAAGCCGGTAGAGGGCAGGAAAGGTGAAACCAGTACCATAGATGTTTCAGAATTTGACCAACGAATTTCAGTTAACGAAGTATGTCCGATTGTACGACAGGGTGTGGATATTACAACGGCTGGCAAAATTGTCTGCGTTGGCCGCGGAATCAGCCAAAAAGAAGACTTGAAAATTGCCGAGGAACTGGCGCAGGCCATGGGCGCGGAAATAGCTTGTACCAGAGGTATTGCTGAAGATTACCACTGGTTGCCTGAAGAAAGGTACATTGGAATATCCGGACAGAAAGTGAAGCCGGAAGTCTACATCTCCATCGGCGTTTCTGGTCAGGTTCAGCATGTGGCCGGAATCAGGGATTCTAAAATTATTGTGGCGATAGATTCGAATGAAAAAGCTCCTATATTTGAAGCTGCAGATTATGGTATCGTGGGCGATCTCTACGAAGTAGTGCCGATGCTAACCGCAGCCCTTGGAAAAAAATAAACCGGCGCAAACAATGAGGAGGTGAATACCGGAATGTCGGGAGACGACAAATTTGATGCCATAATTATCGGAGCAGGCCCTGCCGGTTCAGCTTGTGCCTATACCTTGGCGAAAGCAGGCAAATCCGTATTGATGATTGAAAGAGGAAATACACCAGGAAGTAAAAACGTCACCGGTGGAAGGTTATACTCCTATGCCTTGGATTTGCTTGAACCAGGCCTTTGGGAAGAAGCTGCCCTGGAAAGAAAAGTAACCCATGAACAAATTATGATGCTCAGTAAGGAGCAGAGTGTAAAAATTGATTATTCCAATCCGGCCTATAACCTGGAAGGGCAGATTCCCCATTCCTTTACAGTTCTAAGAGCGGTATTTGACGAATGGCTGGCAGGTAAAGCTGAAGAAATGGGAGCCATGGTCGCTTGCGGAATCCTGGTCGATGACTTGATCGAAGAAAACGGGCGCATCGTAGGCGTCAAAGCAGGCGAGGATGATATGTATGCTGATGTGGTCATTGCGGCAGACGGCGTCAATTCTTTTATCGCTCAAAAAGCCGGAGTTTTTGGAGATCTTGAAGCGTCAACCCTGGGAGTAGGCGTTAAAGAAATCATTGAATTACCGGCTAAAACTATTGAAGAACGTTTCAATCTAAAAGACGGGGAAGGTACAGCCTTGCTTATCCTTGGCTGTACTGAGGGAATTCACGGAGGAGGATTCCTGTATACCAATAAAGAGAGTATCAGTCTGGGATGTGTATTTACCCCAACCGAGGCTGCTGAGAACGGGAGACAAATACACGATATTTTCCAGGACATGAAGATGCATCCTGCCATTCTGCCCTTATTGGAAGGGGGTCAAACCGTAGAATACGGAGCGCATCTGGTCAGGGAGGAGGGTTTTAGGGGAATTCCCCAAAAGCTTTACAAAGAAGGTCTTCTGGTGATAGGGGAAGCTGCTGGCTTTGTTATTAACGTAGGCTATTCCATCCGTGGAATTGACCTGGCCATTGTCAGCGGGATAGCTGCTGCTCAGGCCATCATTTCCGGGAAAGCACCGGGACCCGCTTATATGGAGCAGTTGGCAAGTTTGAAGCTACTCCCCTCCATGAAAGCGGTGGACCGATACTTTGATCTTCTGGAGATTCACCGCCTATATTCAACCTATCCCAATATTGCGACAGATGTATTCCATCTCTTATTTACCGTGGATGGCAATGAACCGCCTAATGTTAAGAAAGAAATGCTAAAAATCCTTAAAGAAAATAACTTATCTGTTTGGCAACTGATGAAAGACGGAATAAGGGGGGTTAAGTCGATATGAGTATAGAAAAAATGGAAGCAACGGAACTCCTGGGATTCAATAAATTTGAAGTGGATGAGGAAGAACCGCATATCGTTTTAGACAAGGAAATATGCAAAAAATGTCAGGAGAAACCTTGTCTAACAGTATGTCCGGCTGTATTATACACGCTGGATAAAAACGGGGATATCAGTTTCGACCATGCAGGCTGCCTGGAGTGTGGCACTTGCCGGGTAATGTGCAAGAACAAAGGGATACAAAAATGGACCTATCCCCGGGGGACCTTTGGCGTGAATTTCAGGTACGGGTAAAACCGGCAACCCTTGGAAGTGTTTACTAAAAACAGTTGGTTACCGGGGACCTGCGTAAAGGTATGCCCAAGCACCGCCATCGTCAGGCTGCTTTCCAAAAGTAGGCAATAATTATTTGTTGATAGATTGTTACCAAGCCATGACATGACAGTCCGCAGGAGGATGAACATGAACTTAATCAGTATTATGCAAGAAAATGCCGGCCTGTTTTCTGACTCTGTCGCGGTTATTGACGGTGCGACCGAAAAATTCATAACCTATAAAGAGCTTTGGCGTCAGGTAAATGCTGTGGCCAGTGGATTAAAATCAATCGGAATAGCAGCCGGAGACCGTATAGGTTTATATCTGCCCAATGGCGCTGAATTCATTATTTCCTATTTTGCCATACTGATGATCGGGGCCATTGCTGTTCCCTTTGATATTTTATTTAGAAATTTTGAAATCAAATATATTTTAGAAAACTCATCGGCTAAAGCCGTTATAGGATTGGAAAGAGAACTAAGTCGGTTGCTTTCAATGCGTAATGAACTTCCAAATCTGCTATCGGTGGTTGGAGCCGGCGACCAGATGAATATTCAAGTAGATAGAAGATTGTCAGACTGGATCCAGGCCGAATGCCTGAATTATACAGAACCGGTTCAAATACTGGATAGTCAGCCTGCTGCGATTCACTATACATCGGGGACTACAGGGCGAATGAAGGGTGTCGTTCTCTCCCATTATAATATTGCGGTGAATACAAAAATTAACGGACATTATCTG